>NZ_JBSWYJ010000002.1:0-402520 GCF_056161045.1 Flammeovirga sp. AWQ4_249 | reverse complement strand
AACACGTAGAAAAAGGTGAGCAATTAGGTATGTTCCACTTTGGTGGTTCTACACACTGTTTATTCTTCAGACCTGAAGTAGATTTAGCATTCGATTTACACGGTCAAAATGCAAGTCTTGATGCACACAACATTCCATTGAGATCAAGAATCGCTCAAGTATATGAAACAAAACCTGAAGTTTCTGAAGTGACTGTAAAAGCTGCAGAAGGATTCCAAAAAACAGGTATTCAAGTTGCTGCTGATTCTTTATCAAAAATCGAATATGTAAGCGGTCTTTGGACTACAAACCCTCATATCACACAAAACGGTGGTCTTTACAACGCAGCAGGTAACCCTAATGCTGAAGCAGAACTTGCTACAGAGGAATATGTATTAGCCAACGAAAAAGTAGGTGCATTGATCGGTAAAGTGGGTGACACTAAATTCTTCATCGGTAACTACGCAACAATCCCTGCTGGTTTAGAAGGTGAATTAGAATTATGTATCAATGATAAAGCGGAAGAAGTAGCCAACAACCTTGGTGAAGTAGTAGTAAAAGTTAGCATTGCTTAATTCATTTAAGTAAGCTTAATATATAATTAAAGTCCAATGAGATAGCAACTTATCTTATTGGACTTTTTTGCATATTCATTTTTTTATAATAAAATCATATAGAAAGTGTAACCAATTTTGATCGTCAAATAGTACAATATTGAAAAATGAAAAGTAGATGTGCCATTTTAGGATTTTATGTTCGATAACGAACATGTGGATACCTTAAGAAATACTATAAAACATTTGTAACTAATTGTAATTGAGTTTATTATGATTTTATGGCACAATGATGGAATACTTAGTTAGTGTAAACAAAAAAACAATTACATCATTAAACTTAAAATAACTGTCATGAAAAAATTATTTTTCTCAATCGTCATCACTTTATCTTCTGTTGTTGCTTTTGCTCATAATGCTGAAAAACCATTAGATGATAATACAGATAAATTAAATAGAGCTGTAAAACAACTTGATGCTTCTGATTGGTCTTCTTATACTAAAGCTGCTGAATTAGCTATTAATTGGAATGGAGACTTAGATCTAGCGAAAGATTGGTTAGATAAAGCGATGAGTATTGAAACAAATGCTCAAAACCTTGAAGTTTTAGGAGATTATTATGCTCACAAGGGTGAAACGAAGAAAGCATTCGATACTTACATGGAAGCTTTATCAAAAGATGTTTCTAAAATGGACAAAGACGTGAGAGAAAGTCTTCAAAGAAAAGTTTTAGTTTATTCTAAATACAACTAGAAATTAAACAATAATTCACCATTAATTAGGGAATTATTAAAGATAAAATGTGCTTAAGGGAATGAATAAATAACGTCCCTTTTGTCAAGATAGTGGAACTTAAAGAACCCCTTTCAGTGTATGCTGATGGGGTTCTTTTTTATTTAAATTCTAATATAAATTTATAAAGATCTTCTCCTTGGTTTAGATCAAGTTTTTTTCTTAATCTATAACGACTTGTATCTAAGCTTCTTGTATTGATATTCATTAAGTTAGCAATTTCTTTACTACTTAGATTTAAGCGAATAAAAGAAATAATTCGAATGTCATTTGTTGTGAGATTAGGGTGTTTTTCAGTGATTGACCTGATGAAATCTTGATGTAAATCTGTAAAGAGTTGATGGAATAATAAATCTTTTTTCTCTCTGTTAATTTCTTCCTCGATTAACCCCGACCATTTCATAGCTTCTTTGGTACGCATTCTGTTGAGCCCACCTTGTACTTTCATTAGGAAATTATCTTTTAGATTAATGATTTCCATATATTTTAGAAGCTGTTCTTCTTTTAAAGAAATAATTTCTTGAGCATTTTGCCTCTGTAAATTGCTCTTATGGATATTTACTTTTTTGAAATGAAAATAACGACTGACAATGACAGAGATATAAATACTAAACCCAAAAATCAATAGAATAGGAAGTAGTACCAGGTAAGTCTCGTACCAATATTTTTCTATTTCAAAGACAAGAGTTGTGGTTTTGATACGTCCTTCATTGACTTTACTTTGAAGTTGTAACGTATATTTTCCTCCCTTTAAATTTTGTCTGGTCAAACTTGTATTATCAGCACTCCATTCAGACCACTCTGATTCTAATGGAGTTATTTTATATCTAAATTCAGCAATATCCGTTGATAATTTATCGATAAAAAAGTTGAATTGAATATCTTTTTCCCCTTGATTAAAAACAATTTGATCAGAATAGGGATAAATTAATTTTTGATTTTGATTGGTAATTTCAATGGAACCAATCATTGGTTGACTGTCTTTTTTAAACTTAGACTGATACTTTACATCAAAGGTAGTAAGACCTCGGTCAGTGGCTATTCTAAAGAGATTGTCTTTAAAATCAATGAATTCAAAATCTTTATTTATATCGTTTTGAAGAGATTTAAGTTGAGCATTATAAGTATGAATATTTCCATCGGAAAGTAACTCTATTAGATGAATTTTGTTGTCATAAACATACCCTAAGATATTCTCAGAAGCATTCATAGCCAAGGCAGGAATGTCTTTATTAGAAATTGGATTTAATAATGGATGATTAAGAGAAACAAACTTTCCTTCTTTGTATTTTAAGAATTTATTAGGCCCCCAGAAATAGAGTTCATCATTAATATTATAAATGTTCATAATATTTTTAGCTCTTTCTGTTTTTACAATTGCACCATTTTCTAGTGTACAAAGTACCAATTCTTCATTGTTTATTTCTCCCCAAATACAGTTGTTTTCCTTGTCATAATGTAATTGGACATAGCCATAAATACCAGGGCTGTTGACGTACCAAAATTGACCATCTTTTTTAGCATACAACATTAATCCATCATAGGTAGAAATAAGGTAAAAAGGAGTACCTTCAAAAGCTGCAATATCAACGGTACCTGTATGCACAATCACTTCCTCGATACCATTTTCTTTTAATATTGAAAGTCCAGAATTGTGACAAACGAACAATTCATGATTGATTTCTTTGATATTCCATACCTGTCCCGAGATCTCTTTTTGAAGCGAATATTTACCTTTTTGATCGGATTGAAATAAACCTTTATTCGTACCAATCAAAAGTGAATTTTTATAATCTAAAAAACTGTAGGTGGCGGCACCTTTAAATTCATGAGAGATATTACTTTGCAATTCAACTTTAGCAATACCATAATCCAATCCTAGCCAAATATTGCCTAAACTATCTTTAGCCATTGACAAAACAGTATTATCCATCAGTCCATTGAGTTGGTCCACTTTTTCTGATGTATTTTGTGTTTCATCAATGATAATTAATCCATTTGCCACACTTCCAAGACTAATTTTTTGATCTTCATATGAAATACCTGTAAATAAAGCATCATTTTCTAAGGTCTTATCCAGAGCAACTTCAGTGAGGTTTAGACCGTCATATTTGAATAATTTTCCATTATAAAGTGGAATGTATAAGTCTTTATTGTGGATGAAAAGCTTTCTTACTTGTTGGTTGAGAAGAGAAGAAAACGTTTTTTGAAAGGTAATTTTTCCATTTTCAATAATACCAGTTCGTCCACTTCTAAAAAGTACCCATATTTTATTATTCCATTTAATGCAGGCATTAATACCTTCGTAATGTGTCAGAAAAGTAGTTTTTTGCGTGATTTTATCAAAAAGAGCAATTTTATCTTCCGTCTGAAAAACGATTGTATTCTCGAACGCTTCAATATTCCATACTTGTTGATAATCAAATTTACCTAAAGAAGTAAATTGAAATCCATCCTCTATATGAGTAAAATAACCATATTCATTACCGCCTGCCCAAATGGTATCATTTTCAATAAAAATTGAGCGAACGACCTCTTGATTATTCATCTGAGCAAGTCCCCAATTTCCACAATTATTGTAAAGTAAACCTTGAGAATTACCAAAGTAAATGATTCCATATTTATCAATTTTGACATCCCAATTTTGTCTACCTGCTTTATAATCTTTCTTATGATAATTAATTATGTTCGTTTTTTTGGAATAAGCATAAGTGTCTGATACATTGATTTGTATAACAGAAATGAAGATAAATGATAGTATGTATAGAATGGTTGATTTCATTAACAGAATGTTCTAATTGAGAGAGAAAAAATATAGTTTCTTTTGTGTAAAACTATTGATAGTATAAAAATCTTGTAATTAGCCTCTTAATTAAATCATTTGTTTTTGAATCTACAAATGTCATTTGATAAAAAAGAAGTGCCTTCCGAAATGTGAGAAAATATTCTCTATCAGAAGGCACAATTTAGCATACCAAAAATGACTATTTTAATCCTGTCATTTTATAAAGCGAACAATAAGTAAGTTTTGTTAGTAAAGGTTTATTCTCATGTTCAACCATAACATGACAATACACAACTATTCATTATTAATCTTTAGTTCTATTAAATAATCAGACTACTTGACGAATTCAATTTTATATTATTTTTATTGTAATTGATATGCTCTTACATAATCAATTTCAAAGCGGACTTCTTCATCAAACATACTATCATCTACACCTTGAGCACCACCCCAAGTTCCACCGATAGCAAGGTTCAATATTAAGAAGAAAGGTTCTTGAAAAGGCCAATCTCCAGCGTCTTGAAGTTGAGCAGTTTCTGCAAAAGTTTTGATTTTTTTACCGTCAATATAAATGTGAATTCTATCAAAACCGGCTAATTCATCCTCTACCCATTCCATTGTAACGATATGGAAATCATTCGCTACATTTTCATCGAACTCTTTATGACCTCTTGCATTTTGACCATTTAATCCGTTTTTATTTTTTGTATGTAATGCACAATGGAAAACATTTGGTTCATAGCCGACATGTTCCATAATATCAATTTCTCCAGCTCTTGGCCAAGATCCATATCCCAACATCCAAAATGCTGGCCATGTACCTCTACCTTTTGGTACTTTAAGACGAGCTTCTATTTTACCATATCTAAAGTCTCTTTTGTCTTTTGATACAATACGAGCAGAAGTATATCCTTTGCTTAAATAATTTTCTTTTCTAGCTTCAATCACCAAAATACCATCCTCAATTCTGATATTTTCTTCTCTATCTGTGTAATACTGAAGTTCTTGATTTCCTCCTCCAGATCCATTTACTTCATATGTCCAATTGTCCAAATTCAAAGAATTACCATCAAACTCATCTGACCATACTAATTCATATTCAGGAGAAGATACTGTAACTGTAACTGTTTGTACTTGATCACCTACGGTAGCAGAAATTGTTGTTTCGCCAACTTTAATACCTGTTACTGAACCATGAAAAACAGTTGCAATATTTTCATCATCAGAAGTCCATTGGACGGATACATCCACATCCGGAGCCTGAAGAACAGTAATTTTTTCTACTTCTCCTTCTTTTAGCTCAATGGTTGTTTTATCAAGTAATAATTGACCGTCAGTACTATTGTCTTGAATAGTGCTTCCGGAATCACAACTAACAAAGAGAAGTGCAGTAGACAATATGAGATATAAGTATTTCATTTCTTATTAAATTATTGGATTTTGTAATAGCAGATAGATAGTATATTTCGAGTTGGAAAAGAAAGTATTACCTATAAAGCATTGAATAAATACTTTATAGGTAATAAGAACTATACTTATTTTTTGTAAAAGAAAGCAGCATCCATATCTAATGTAGTTCCTGTTTCACCTCCAGCAAGTACAGAGATTACATTTACATTAGAAAGAGGTTGCTCATAGAATAAACCAATATCTCTTAAAGCTCTCATTGGAATTTCTACTGATTGCCATTCTCCATTTCTTTCAAAGTTTGTATAAGGCTCAATACCTTCTTGTGCAGCTGAACCTACAACAATTCTTCCTTCACTCACACCATCATTAAATAGTAATGTATATGAAGAGTTTTCTTGTGTTGTTTTAAAAGCAACGTGGAAATAATAATCGTCAGGTGCATTAAAAATTGAAGTCATGTCAACTTCACCATAAAAGTTATTGATAAAGAATCCAGCGCCTGACCAGCCAATTGAACCAACTACTAAACTTGTCCATCCTTCTTCTAATCCAAAGAAGTTATTTCCTTCAACTGTACCAGGAGTAAAAGTATCATCCCAGATATATAAGAATTTTGTATCATCATCTGGACGTAAATCTGCAGTAACATTATTTGCAATTAAATCAAAAGTAGTTTGGTCCATTTGAACAACAAAATAGTCTGTACCATTTAATGGAGCTTCTAAATCTGAGTTTCCTGTGTCATCTTTCGGATCTTCAACAACAACTTCTTCATTTACCGTGATATTACAAGTCGCTGAAAAAGCACCATGCGTAGCAGCTACAATTGCATTACCTTTGCTAACGGCAGTAACTGTTCCATCTACTACAGTAGCAATTGCAGCATCAGATGTACTCCAAGATATATCGCCAGTAATTCCTTCAGGTGCTAAAGTTGCTACTAACTGCGTAGTTTCTCCAACTTCTAATTCTACACTCTCTTGATCTAAAGAAAGTCCTGTAACTTCAGCAACGATATCATCTAAAATTTCTTCAACAGCATCTTCAGAACAAGCTGTGAAAAAAGTAATTAATGAGAATAGTGAAAGTGTAATAAGTGTTTTTAAATTGATAGACATAATCAAAAAAGTTTAGAATGTTAAAACTTAAAAAGCAATCCAACTACTACTTATATAGATATGAGAAAAAATGATAAGATAGATGTTTAGATTAATAAGTAAACAATAGATTGGTTATTCATTTCATTATCAACAATTCAGTTTACCGTTTTGTGATTGCTTGTTTACAATCTTAAGAAGTGATTTTTAAGGAATTAAATTTTGAATGTCTATTTGATCTATACAGTAATAAAATTGGTTGTCATATTATCTATACATGATTGTTGTAAGTTATTGATAATGAGTGTTTAGTTTGTTGTTTTTTGTGTGTTTTTTTGATTAAATCATCAACACTCAGAAAATGGGTTTTAACAGTAATTTTATTTAAGTGAATAACATTATCTTTTTAAAAAATAAATCCAGCTAAAACTTTTTCTTGTGGATAAGTAGTCTTTATTACTTTCATTTTTATAAGCCTCTTGTTCAAAAGATATTTTTCTGTAAGCTTTATCCACATTTTTGTGAATAACTAATAGAATAAAGAACTCAGAGATATACCAAAAAAAGAAAAATATAAACAACATTTCCTTTTGCTGTTGAAAATGAATTTTTTCATGGTGAATCATACGGTACCAACTGTTAGTATGTTGATAACTCTTAAATTCTTCACGTACAAAAAGAAATGGAAACACAGCCATAGCAGTATATCCTTTAAAAGGAATCAATTTGTTGAAAATTATAAACACATTTTCAGAATTGGGTTGCGAAAATAAAAAAAGCGAGCATACCAAAGTAAACTCGCTTAATATTAATAACAAATTGTTTGAATTAATATCCCTTCTTCTACGAAGACAATTTATTCTTACTCATTGTATAATTTTTCATAGTACTGTAACGCCATACGGTTAGCGTCGAAGTATGGAAGAACATCACGCATAGAATTTTTCACACGCTCAGTCCAAGCCTCTTGATTATCATAGTACATTGGGATAATCTCATTTTCTAACATATCCAATAAGCTGTTTAAGTCTTGCTCATCTTGCTCATGGATAGGCGCCTCTAAGTTAGCTAATGGAAGAACGAATGAGTTCTCGCCATTGGCGAATTCAGGAATCCAACCATCATCAGTTGAAAGGTTAATACCACCGTTCATTGCTGAA
Source organism: Flammeovirga sp. AWQ4_249 (assembly GCF_056161045.1). Taxonomy (NCBI): domain Bacteria; kingdom Pseudomonadati; phylum Bacteroidota; class Cytophagia; order Cytophagales; family Flammeovirgaceae; genus Flammeovirga; species Flammeovirga sp. AWQ4_249. Next base: position 394,743 of record NZ_JBSWYJ010000002.1, on the reverse strand, counting down.
GTCATACCTGAAGTACCAGAAGCTTCACGAGGTACACGAGGGTTGTTTAACCAGATATCAGAACCTTGCTTTAACTTACGAGATAATTTTAATTCATAACCTACTAAAACAGCCATGTTGCTGTAAGATTTCGATAAATGAACTAAAGAATTAAACGTAGAAACAGCACCGTAATCCATTGGATAAGGCTTACCTGCCCAGATGATTTGAACTGGTTTATCAGGATTGTTCATGATACGGTCGAAACGCTCTTTGTTTCTAGTGATCAAGTCAGCACGCTTATAAGCAGCAAAACGACGAGCCCAAACGATTGTAAGAACTTTAGGGTCCATTAACTTACCCGTTTGATCTGCTACTGTTTCGAATAATTTCGATTTTAAGTAACGCTTACGCTTGATTAATTGATCGTCTTCCTCTTTGTGAAGCGCATTATATAATTGCTCATCAGCCCAATATGTACGGTTCTGAGCATTTGTAATAGAAGTAATACGGCAGATATCACCATATTTATTCCACATATCGTTAGAAACTTCACCGTGTAATTTTGATACACCGTTAGCAACTCTTGCAAGACGTAAACAAGCTAATGAGTGATCGAATGTATCATCATGAATCCCCGTAATACGACGCACTTCATCAAGTGGCATACCGTTGAAGTAACCTAATTTATTTAAGAAGTGAATATCATGCTTCTCGTTACCTGCTTCCTCTGGTGTGTGCGTAGTGAATACTAATAAGTCTTTCACTTTTTGCATATCACCATCAAACTTGTTCGCTAAGTGGAATGCAGCTGGCAATGCGTGAGCCTCGTTGAAGTGATATACTTCAGCATTGTACTCAAGCTCGTCAAGAAGTTTTGCACCACCTAAACCTAAAAGCATATATTGAGCTACTTTTGCAGAAGCATCAGCGTCATAAAGACGGTGAGAAATCGACTGTGATAAGTAGTCATTTTCAGGAAGATCAGTTGTTAAGAAGAACATTGGTACAGTATTAAATACGCCTGGACGTAAATATTTAGCTGTAACCCAAACTGGATGACCATTTACTTGAATCGTAAATTTAATGTTTGTGTCTTCTAAGAAGTTATTAATTTTTTCTTGGAATAAAGCATCCATTTCTTGGTTACCCTTACGAACTTGATCGTAGTAACCATATTTCCATAGAATACCAATTCCAATAAAGTTTTGGTTTAATTCATAAGCAGAACGCATGTGCGAACCAGCTAAGAAACCAAGACCTCCAGAGTAGATTTTGAACGGTTGATCAATAGCGAACTCCATACAGAAGTATGCTACACGTTTTTTATATTTTGGGTCGTAAGCATAAGGGTGCTTGAAATCTTGTTCGAAACGTGACATATTAAATGAATTAATTAATAGTATTATTGTTTAAAATGCATAAGAGTTGTCGGTATGACGTTTCTTAATACATGTGCAATTTTTATAAATTATTTATGGATTTGTATGATGTAGGTCATCAAAATGAGAAAGATTTTCTGTAACCGGTTGCGAAACCGTTAGAATGTTAAAGCTTTAACTAAAAATATAACTTTATTCACAAATTTATTTCAAAAACTCCTTCTATTAGTAAATATTTGCCAATAAAAATATATCAAATAAGCTGTTTTAAACAAACATTAAATCTATATTCTACTTATCGATACAAAATTTAAATTATTTTATAATGAAAGGTATAAATTTTAGTAGTGTTTGTGGATAAACATTAAAATTAAACTTGATTTTTTAAGACCATCCAAAATGTTAATGATTTTGTTTAAAAATCACACATTAAGTATGAATTGTGTCATATAAAAAACAATGACTTAAAGTATAACTTCAAAAAGCTATTCTAATATTGATTAATATCAATCAAACATTGTTTGCGATATTTTTCGAAATAATTAATAAAATTTTCAAAATATTATTCTATTCTAATATAAAATTGCATTTAAAAATTTTATGCTATCGTAGAAGTTTGAAATTCTACTTGATTTTGAGGTTTTTCATTTGATTTGAAAAGTTTTTTACTGTAAAAGTAAAGACCGATCACTAATGCAAAAAAGTTGATCATGATCCATGAAATAGAAGAAACTACATTTAAAATTACCCATGTAATTGCTTTGATTATTGGAACGAAAACAACCATAAAGCAGAATAAAATGATCCCAAATATTACCTTGAAAATACCCATAACAAAAGAAAAAGTTTAAGTGATAACTGGAGTGGTCTGGTGAGTGATTTTAAATTTGAAAAATGCTTCTTTTTTATACTTTTCAATGCCATAACGTAATTGAAGTGGAAATAGTTGCTATCTGAAAAAAAATATTAGTTTTTATTAATCTTCTTTTTTGGTCTACTATCAGTTTGTATTTTCGTTCAATTATCAAGAAAACCTTACAGATGTCACAAGATTATTCAATTCCCTTCTTAAAAACTGTAGCAGCTCAAATTTATAATGAGCATAAAAACCATTTGACAAAGATTGTTGTCGTTTTACCTTCTCGAAGAGCAGGAATGTACTTCAAGCAGTATTTTGGAGAGGTTATTCCTTCTACAACGATCGCCCCGGCTGTACTGTCAATGGAAGGTTTTGCAGAAAGGTTGTCCAATCTTGTGAAAGCAGATAGTGTGACTTTACTCTTTAAGTTATTTTCTCTCTATAGAAAAAAAGATAAGACAATTACCATTGAAAAGTTTGCTGCTTTAGGGAAATCATTATTGAGAGAATTCAATATGATTGATAACAACCTGACAGAAGAGCAAACCAGAAAAATGTTTGAACATTTGAAAGAAGCTAAAGCTATTGAACATTGGGCTGAAGCTTTAGGGGAAAAAGATGATGTAATTGAAGAAGTCAAGAATCAGCTTTTTGCAAAGAAAGATAGTATGACAGATTTTCTTGAATTCTGGGAAAATTTAGCAACTACTTATTTCGAATTTAAGGAAACACTAAAAAAAGATGGTTTAGCATATGGAGGTTTGGCTTTCCGTGAGGCGTATAATCATCTTGAAAACCGAATGGAACATTGGGGAATCCAAAAAGTAATCTTTGCCGGTTTTTCACAAATGTCAGGGGTAGAGCAAGCAATTGTACAGCAACTAACCGATCTTGGAAAAGCACAAACTATTTTTGATGCAGACAAACAATATTTTAGCCCTTACCATGAGGCAGGACATTATCTGAGAAGGTATACAAAAGGGTTTGCAAAACAACATATCGATTTTCAAAAAGATTGGTGGTCTTCACACCCTAAAGAGGTAAATATCACTGCTATAAGCAATGTTGTAGGACAGGCTAAATTTGCAGGAGAATGGCTTAATGAATTATTGGATACACCTGAAAAGAGAAGAGACTTCCAGCATACTTTAAATCATACTGCGATATTATTACCTGATGAAGCATTACTTCCAGCTTTATTGAGATCATTGCCAGATATCACATTTGAGGATGGAACATCATTGGCGGAGTTAACCAACATCACAATGGGTATGCCTTTCTCAAAAACACCTTTATTTGATTTATTGAGAGCAATATTTCAGCTTCAAGAAAGAATTAAACTTAATGAAGGGAAGTATTGTGCCTATTTTAGAGATGTACAAAATATTCTTCGTCATCCTTATTTTCAGTATACAAACTCCATCAAAGAGTTCGAAGAAATTTCAAATTCAATTTTAGATGAAATCGTCACAAATCAAATGATATGGGTGCCATTGGAAAAGTTAAATGATTGGGGAGATAAACATCCAATTTACCGTGCCGTATTCCAATACTGGAATCAAGATTATAGAGAAGCCTTAAGTTCATTTAATACATTAATCAAGACCTTAGCTGAGGTACTTAAAGCAAATCCTGATGTGTTAGGAGCATCCACTTCAGATATTCTAGAAAGTTCTTTTGAAGGGGAATTACTAGTACAGTTTTATAAAATAATCAAACGTTTAGAAGATACCTTACCACAGTTTGCTCAGGAAAATGGCCAATTATCAGTGCATGTTTTTAAGTCTTTACTCTTGGAGTTATTAAGAGCTTCTAATATTCCATTTACTGGTGTACCGATTGCTCCACTTCAAATTATGGGTATGCTGGAAAGTAGAGCACTAGATTTTAAAAATGTATTGGTCTTATCTTGTAATGAAGGGAATTTACCAATTAAGAAGGCAGTAGAAGCAATTATTCCTTTCGACACTAGAATGACGTATGGAATGCCTACTTATATTGATAATGAAGCAGCCTTTGCATATACTTTTTATCGATTATTTCATAGAGCAGAAAACCTATGTTTTACCTATCTAGATGGTAATGCAGGAGGTGACATTGGGGAAATGAGTAGATTGGTTTTACAAATTAAAGAGGAATTTGCCGAAGAACCTTCTAACCTAATAACACTTAATTCAGATGTTTGGTTATTGTCTAAAGCAGATAGAACGATGTCTGAGACAGTAACTATTCAAAAAGAGGAGATACTGCAAAAAAGAATAAAAGAACGATTAGCAAATGGTGTCAGTCCATCAGCATTGAATTCATTTATTAGAAATCCGCTTACTTTTATTGATGAAAAAGTATTAAAACTGGATGAAGAAGATGAGGTAGAAGAAGATTTAGATAATAGAACTTTTGGTACTTTGATTCACTTAGCTTTAGAATGGGGATTGAGAAGAATGGCGGGTATCAATGATAAAGATGAAAATACGCCTTTTGTACTCTATAAATCTCATTTTGATAAAGCATTAGACAATAAAGATTTTATACCTCAATTAATCCTTGACTCCGCAAAGCATGAAGGTGTGGATATGAGTAGGGGACAAAACCTCTTGCTAAAAGCAGTTGCTCACAATTTGATGGAACGCTATTTCAAAAAACAAATAGAAGAAATAGAACGCTCTCAAAGTAAAGCAATAACTATCGTTGGGTTAGAAAAGTTTGTCACTCATATTTTTGAGGTTGAAGTTGATAATGAAAAAATTCCTGTGAAATTAGCAGGTATGGCAGACCGTATAGATGTAATCGATGGACACTTAAGAGTTGTTGATTATAAGTCCGGAGGATACAATGTTACAGATCTTGGTGTTAAAGACTGGATGGAACTTTTAGAAGATGAACATAAGGCTAAGTTTATACAGTTAGTTGTCTACAGTTATTTGCTTACTAAAGCGGGCTTAGATGCAACAAATAAGAATTTTCAAACCAAGCTTCAAAAGGCCAATATCCTTCTTCAAAAGGAAGGTCTTCCATTAATCGATTTAGAAAAAGGTGTTGCTTCTGGTTTTTACTTTTTTAGAAATATCAAAGATGGTTTAAAAACGTGTAAAGTAGATCAACCTTTTGGTGATAAAGGGGAATTACCTTTCCTTGATAAAACTGAAAAATTAATAGAAGAGATAGTCAAAAACATGCTTGACACGGAAAAAGTATTAGAAGATGTAATTTGAATTGTAAAAAAACTTAAATAATCAAAATTTAAGGAGTGGATCTATAGAGTAATTTGTTACTTGAGTATAACTTGAGATGTTCTTCTGTGGAACAATCTAATTTATATGCAACTTATACCTGATATAAAATATACTTTGCAAGGATATTTTACTGTCTTTGTACTACTGATCACCTCTTCATTTTTCGTCCAAAGTGCAAGGTCTCAAACTTCTTTGCCTTCCTTGGATGAAGTGGATATGCTGATGACAAACCTGACTGTTCAGTTAGAGATTACATCAGGTATTGATGCTATGTACAATTTTGACTTTAAAGTTGCAGAAGGCCAATTCAGATGGCTAAAATCACATTACCCTGAACATCCTTTACCTTATTTCCTTTTAGGTTTGACACAATGGTGGAAAATTGAGCCTAATCTTAATAACACTTCTTACGATAAAGCTTTTCTCTCTTATATGGATTCTGCGATTTATTTTGCTGATCGTTTGTATAAAGAAGATAAAACAAATCAAGAGGCTGTATTTATTTTAGCGGGAACATGGGCATTTGAAGGAAGATTAAATGGAGAAAGAAAAAACTGGACGAAGGCAGCTTTTGCTGTTCGAAAAGCTCTTAATTATTTCGACAAGCTAAAAGAAATGCCTAAAACGGCACTTACTCCTGAATTACTTTATGGCGATGGTCTATACAATTATTACATAGAGTATATCAAAGAAAATTATAAAATGCTGCGAACCGTTTTGTGGATGTTTGAGAATGGCGACATGAAACTAGGTACCGAACAATTAGAAACGTGTGGGAGGGAAGCCTTTTATACAAGAATTGAAGCAATGTATTATCTAATGAAAATTCATGCTTCTAGTGGTGGAAAGATGATTCGTGCCTTACAGATTGCAGAATATTTACATGAGAAATACCCTAACAATCCATACTTCCAAAGATATTATGCTAGACTGCTCTATTACAGCGGAAGATATCCTCAGTTGTATAAGGTCAGTAAATCGTTGTTAGAACGCGTAGATGAAGGGATGACAGGATATGAGGAAATGAGTGGTAGATATGCAGCTTTTTATCTTGGATCTTATTATAGAGATTATGTTCATGACCAAGAGAAGGCAGATTTTTATTACAAAAGAGCTTTACAATTTGTAGAAGATATCGGAGATTATGGTTCTGGCTATTATCATTATTCATTGGCAGCTTTAGCTAGATCCGCAAAGAAAGCAGATCGTTGGGACGATGCTGAAGAATATTATTCTAAGATTTTAATTTATGCTACTGGACGAAAGAAACTTCAAGCGGAAGCGAAAGAATTTAAAAAGGAATATAAAAAACTCAAAAAGAAAGAAAGAAGAGCTCAAAAAGGAAAATAACCTTATCATTTAGAAATTTGATAAGGTTATTTTTTTGTCTTTACTGTAGGATTAATTGATCACCAAATGCTGTAGAAATTAACGAGAAAGAAATTCCTTTTGCTGCTAACTCATTTTCTACAGAAAGCTTTAAACTGCGGTAACTTCCCATTGCACCATTATATTTTTTATCCAATAATTCTATCTTCCCATTTAGTGTTTCTTTTTCTGCTAAAAGACCTTTATGACGGGCTTCAAGAGAAGCATAATTTTGCTCTAATGCTTGAATTTTATCTCTTAAATCGGTTAGAACAGTAGGATTATTATTTTTCTTTAATTCGTCAACGTATTGTAAAGAGAGAGTATAATTTTCCAATTTTTGAAATGTCGACTCCATCTTACTTTTTTCAGCCATTAGCTTTTTATTTTCAACGATATACTTAGCTACGACTAAAGCACTGTTGTTATTTTGAAGATTTTCGATGTCTAATTTTAGTGCTTGATTTTCTTTTAATAGTTTTTCAATTTCTGAAGAAGGATCAGCATTGGTTAGTAAGGCACTATTTTCTTTTTTTAATGAGGAAATTTCTTCTAATAGACTTTTATTTTTTTCTTGAATTAAATTAAAATTTTCCTCATAAGAATGATCATTTTCTTTCAATTTATCTTCTAAAGAGTCAATAACATTGTTCAGTATTTCTACTTTACTTTTTAGAGTATAATTTTCTTGAACCATTAAATTATTTTCAACAGATTGATCAATTTCATGGTCTTTTGAATTACAAGAAATGAACAGTGAGGTAGCAATGAATGTGAGTAGTAAATTTTTCATCTGAATAGAATTTTGTTTTTGTACATTTCTTAGACAAAACAACTATGCAGAGTGAACAATGTTATTGACTCTTATTTGGAATTTAATAATGATTTACTTGATCATCTTAATACTTTTCAGGAACGAAGGATTGCTCATTTAAAGGTGGTCTTACATATCCTTCTTTTTTGATTTTAGGTAGTTTGATCTTTTTATACTCAATCTCTTGATAAGGAACTTTACTCAAAAAATGGGAAATGCAATTAAGACGTGCTTTCTTTTTATCATCTGCTTTGACAACATACCACGGAGATTGTTTTGTATCAGTGTAAGAAAACATATCATCTTTAGCTTTAGAATATTCAATCCATTTTGATCTTGATTCTAGATCCATTTCACTAAACTTCCAACGTTTGATAGGAGAGTCAATTCTTTCTTTAAATCTTTTTTCTTGCTCTTCATCTGAAACAGAAAACCAATACTTTATGAGAATTATCCCTGAACGAATCAGCATTTTTTCAAATTCTGGACATGTTCTTAAAAATTCCTCATATTGTTGATCAGAACAAAATCCCATGACTTTTTCTACACCAGCACGGTTATACCAGCTTCTATCAAAAAGAACTATTTCACCAGCGGCAGGTAGATGAGGTACATATCTTTGAAAATACCATTGAGATTTTTCTCTTTCTGTAGGTACTCCCAAAGCAACTATCCGAGCAACTCTTGGATTAAGTCGTTCTGTGATTCTTTTTATAACTCCCCCTTTTCCTGCTGCGTCTCTTCCTTCAAAGATGACGACAACTTTAAGTCCTTCTTGTTTAACCCATTCCTGAAGTTTTACCAATTCATTTTGTAAACGAATAAGTTCTTCTTCATAATAAGGTTTTGATAATTTTCCTTTCTTGGTATAGTGTTTTGCTTTCATGATTTATTGATTATTTTCTTCCGAAATCGGCAGGGATTTCACCCCATGCTTTGGTTTCCCATTTCAGAATTGGGTTTTTATAGGTATTATTTTCAAGCCATTTTATAGCTCTGTCTATATATTCAAAAAGAATTTCATTTTTATTATTCTTAGGTAAAGTTGTTTTTATTTTTCGATCTCTCACCCATTTCATTGCTGTACGACTATCCGTATAGACAATCGTATCATCATATCCATGTTGTTTAAGGTAAGCCAATGCATGAACAATACCCAAAAACTCTCCTATGTTGTTTGTCCCATCTTCATAGGGGCCTTTGATAAAGAGTTGTTCTCCGTTTTGAATCCATACCCCTCTATATTCCATAGGTCCTCTAGCGCCACTACACGCGGCGTCTACGGCAATACTATTTGTAGTTATAGGTGAACCGATATTTGGGTCAATCACCTTATTTTTTTTTGCTCCGCCTTTATTTCTAAAGATATATTCTTCAGGTTTTGCTTTGAATGCTTTTTCGGCTTCAGCACGAGAATCAAAAGATTTATATTTAGCTCCTTTTGTACCTTGAACTTGTTTTTGACAATCAGCCCAATTTGTATAAACTCCAGGTTTTCCACCTGACCATACTACATAAAATTTAGGTTTTTTACTTCCGCCCATTCTAATTTTTTAAATTCATTTTTGAATAAATAAATATACTAAGTAAGGTTCCAAAAAGACAAGAAAGGGAAGTTATATATTCAATTCATATTGAAGCCACTTTTGTTGATTTTCTTCAAAACTGTATTGAAATTTCATTCCTAGTTTTTCTATGACGCGAAGAGAGGCAGCATTTTCTTGATTTGCTCTTGCTACTATCTTGTCTAATTTTAAAGCTTTTCCAAAAGCAAGACTCCTTTCAGCGGCCTCTGTGGCATAACCTTTATTCCAACATTTCCGATGAAACCGAAAACCAATATCGACTTCTTCTTTATCTTCTGAATATTTTAATCCACAGAATCCTATGTAGGTGTTATCTTCTTTCAAAAATACAGACCATCGACCAAACCCATATTTTTTGTAATGATCATATTCTTCAATGAACTGTTCCGTTTCTTTGATATTTTGAAAGGCAGTGTCACCTGTAAATTTGAGAACTTCAGGATCATTATTTAAATCAAAAAAATCAGCAGCATCTGAAGTCGAAAATTCTTTGAAATATAATCGTGTTGAAGAGAAAATTACATTTTTATCCATATTTGTTAGCTTTTGATGAATGATAAAAAGAACAATAACAATTATTTAATACTCTAAAATTGTCATTTTCAGACCCAATAAGGCACTTTTTCAAAATAAATTGAAAATTTATCAGTTATTTTTACAAAAGAACTTGAGCAATAAGGATATATCAGTTAAATTTGCACGCTCATATTTCTAGGAATATGTTTTAACTTTGATAATTGATATTAATAAAATATAGTCATGGGATATACAAAACTTATCAGAAAAAGTAAAAGAAATAAGACGATTGCTAAAACTCGTGTTACAACTATCCAACGTTTAAGCGCGAAGCCAGTAATCAAGAAAGTAGACGTAGAAGCTATCAAAGCTGAATTCGCTGCTAAGTAATTTCTTATTACTTCAAGACTAAAAAAGGTCTGATGTTTTTTAACATCAGACCTTTTTTATTTTATATCGTAGGTTATTTATTTTTTAAATAAATCCTTCACTCTTCGCTTTTGTCACTGCTTCAATTTTATTAGAAACTTGCAGCTTCAAATAGATATTTTTGATGTGGAATTTAACGGTATCTTTAGAGACTGAAATAGTGTCCGCAATATCCATATAACTTCTACCTTCAGCTAATAAGTTAAGCACATCTGTTTCTCTTCCCGTAAGTGGAGATTCACTTTCTCTTCTAAATGATTTTACAACAAGCTTGGCAATATGTGTTGACATAGGTGCACCACCTGCAGATACTTCATCTAAGGCTTTTAAAAGTTGAGTATGATTACTATTCTTAGTGATATAACCAGTAGCACCGGCACAAAGAGCATCAAATACATATTGACTGTTTTCGTGTACAGAAATGATAAGGATATCTGTCTTAGGTAAAGTTTGACGAATATGTCTTGTACCCTCAATACCGTTCATTCCGGGTAAATCAATATCCATGAGTACAATATCAGGCTTGTCGTTTTTTATGTTCTTAATTGCATCTTCACAATTATCATATGTGTTTACGACGGCATAATTGTCAGTTTTGGTTTCTATTAGTAGCTTAAATGCCTCTTGGACATCAAAATTGTCCTCAACAATGATAATATTTTTTTTCATGTTACAAATTTACAAAAAAAAAAAAGAGGTGAAACAACATAGGATCACCTCTTTTTTAATTTCAACAATAAGAATGAGTTCCCCAACTCTATAGTAATATATAGGGTTACGTTAGGATTTGTACTGCTTAACGATTCATTATACCCAAATTTAACTTCTTTAGGTATCCCTTGTACTACCCTTAAGGGTAGTATTTCTGTTTATTGCTCAAATTTAGTGTTAAATTGTACTATAATGGTAGTTCCCTCCCCTTCCTGAGACTCTATATTAAGAGTTGCTGAACCTAATTTATTGATTCTTGATTGCATATTTTTCATGCCATTTCCATTTTTCGAATTCTTACTTTTGGCAATCCCTATACCATTGTCTCGAATACTAAATGTGGCGATATCATCTTTAATCATCAAAGCTAAATATACATGAGTTGCTTGTGCATATTTTGCAATATTGGTCATCGCTTCCTTAAAAATGAAAACGAGTTGTAAACTCCAACTTTGTGGTAATAATAAATGTTCATTTTCACCAATCTCTTTATGGGTATGGTATCTGATTTCTAAATCATCAAAAAATTCTTCACCAAAGTCTTTGATGTAATCATAAATAACACCCAATTCGTCATTTTGAGCATCAATTGACCAAATAAAATCTCTAGTACCAGTATATAATTGTTTTGACTGTGATTCTATTCTCGTCAATATTTTAGCTGTATCATCGTCTTTATCTTTCAGTTTCATTGAAGCTAAATCTGCCAATACAGTAATACTAGCAAGTTTATTACCCATTTCATCATGAAAATCTTGAGCAATTTCTTTACGTACTTTTGTTAGTTTTTCTTGTGCTATCGTTTTTTGACGAAGTGTTTCTTTCAGATGATTGGATTTAGACTGTTCTCGTTTAATTAAAATATTAGCATAATAAATAACTGAAATCAACAAGAGTATTATAATTCCACCTTTAAAGATTTGATATTCCCAAAAATAACCATCAATTACTAGGACTGTCTTTTGTGGTACTGACCAATTTGAACCAGTAGTTCTTCCACGAATAAAAATATTATACTTTCCCGGTGATTGATTACTGATCGTAAGTTTTTCCTGATAATTAAAATTGATCCAATCACTTTTTTGAGAGATTTTGAACTGAAGCTGTAACGATTCCATTTCTGAAAGAGCACCAATATCCAAGGGAAGGTGAATAGCTCCATCGCTACTATGAATAAAATATTTTTTTGAAGTCCAATTTACAATTGGAGGAGGAATGTTTTCTACAATTTTATCATTGGTCATACTAACCATTCCTCTATGAGTACCAATCCAGATGATATTATTTCTTGATTCAAATATTGTAGTGATTTGATCTGAAAGTAAACCAGAAGATTCATCAAATTGCCTTTTCAAGATACCATTTTTAAAAACAAAAAGACCACTGGATGTACCAACCCACAATTGATCCATATGATCAAAGGTTAGATTAAAACAGTTGATTCCATCCAAAGAACGGATCTTTGTTAATTGACCGTTGTCTATATCAGTTGTGTTTAAAGTAAATAAACCGTTGGTTGTTGCAATCCATAATATATTACTTTGTTCATCAAGCTTAATATCTTGAACCCATTCCCAATCATTAAAATCTTTACTCCATGTTTTGATGAATGTCAGCTTGTAGTTCTCACTATATTCATAATAGTTTAATGCCCCTTTTGTGGCGACCCAGATTCTATCTTTTTGAATTACAGCACTACTTATTCGAGGAACATCAATGACCCCTTTTGGGAAATTTCCGAACATCTTTTTTAATTCGATTTTTTCTTTTTTAAAGTCAAAAACTTTCAAACAATCTTCTTCTATAACCCAATACCCTCCATCATTGACTCCTGGAAATTTAGCCCATAACAAAGGAATTTTTTTATCTGTATTTGTAAAACTAAAATTATAAGTACTGAATAGTTTTAGAGAATCATCTGGGTTTGAATAAACATCTCTAATAGCAAAACCTTTGAAAATTTTAATGGAGTCACAATCAAACTTTTTAGTGTAGGCTTTATCTGAAGTAGAAAAGATTAAAGAGGAATCATTTAATTGATTAATTGTTTGGATATGAGGAGTGGGAATATCATTAATATCAATGTAATTAATATCAATATTTTCAATCATGTATAAACCATCGCCTTGTGTTGAAATCCAAATACGTTCACGAGAATCCACAAACATATAAGCTGAGGAAGACTTGATTTCTAATAATTTTTCAAGATTTAGAATACTTCCATCTTTTGGATTAATAATGACGCTGGTTTGTACGTTGGTACTTGGATTGATAGAAGCCGCTATTCTGCCATCTTCTAATTCATACATCATAGAAGTATAGCAATTCTCAGGTATTTTAATCGTATAGATGATATTCCCATTAGGGTCTACTTTGTAAATTTCTCCAATAGATCCGACTAAGGCTCCTCCATCTTTCGTTTTTGTAAAAGTTGAAATTACTTTATCACCTAAAGTTTTATGAAAAAAAGATTCTTTTAGTTCTGTGCCTTCAATAACTCTTATACCATGTGATTTATAGCCATAAACTAACATTTTATTCTGATATCTAGAAAAGCTAATAGGTACACTTTGTTCTTCTGGAAGAGGATGATTCATAAACGGTGCAGAAACTGTAGAAAGAATCAAAGTAGTATCTCCAACATAAAAATGTAGGTTTTCAGATTGTCTCGTTTTTTCATTAAAATAAAACCCTCCATTCCATTGCCATGCATAGATATCATCTTTTATTCTGAGTGCTTTATGTAATTTTTTTGCTTTCTCTTTTTGTAGGTAAGGGTAGGTTTTTATTGAGTCTGCACTTTCATCAAATACATGAATACCACCAGACCAAGTAAGTAAATATAAAGAGTCAGAATAGTTTTCAATAAAACCAATCACATAAGGTGATTTTAAACCTTCTTTCGTTCCGTAATTTTTAAATGATTTACCATCAAACACAGACATGCCATTGTCTGTACCAATCAAAAGTTTGCCCTTATTTTCTTTAAGTAAAAAAGTATAATTATGGGGAAGTCCATCTTTTTTTGTGAAATGCCTAAAAAAGACATCTTGCCCGAAAACTGGTAAAGTAACAATTAAGAAAAACAGTATGTTTGTAAATTTTTTTAGCGCCATTAAATGTTAAAAAAAATAATTTTTTAAGAAGTGATTGTACTGCAACCCGTTGTAATATAAAAAGATTTACTCAGATAGAACAATAATGCCTAATATCATTAATTTGAGCAAGTTACTTAAATATATTTGTCTTGAAATGAAAATGAAAAATAAATATAACCTGTAAATAGACTCAATAATTACATTATGTTAGAAATTCAAAAGAAATTAAAATCCTCATTTTTTGCTATACTTAGTTTGCCCGCAACAGCCATGGGGTTTGCACTGTCAATACAAATTGCTGCGTTAAGTTGGATTTTATCCACAAAATATGGTTTTGATATTCATGAGGTTGGTATTGTTTGGGCAGCAGGACCTATTGCAGGTATAATAGGTCAACCCTTAGCTGGTCTCGCATCCGATAAAGTTTGGTTTCTTGGAGGTAGAAGAAGGCCTTTTATTTTAATAGGAGGAATTTTAACTGCTTTAATGCTATTAGCATTGCCAAACATTCATATTATTTCTGATTTTTTTGGATTTGAACCAACAAAAGCCGTAAGTGATTTAAAAGAAGGACAGTTGCAGGCATCAATATATGTTGCCATATTTGTAGCATTAGTACTTGATTTATCCATTAATATCAGTTTTAACCCTACAAGATCAATTATCGCTGACGTTACAGATGATAATTCAGTTACAAAAGGGTATACTTGGATGCAAACCATATCTGGTACATTTGGTGTATTAGCCTATTTTATTGGTTCTACTTTAGGTAACGTAAACTTAATTTATATTGGTGTATTCTTAGTATTCATCTTCTCTGTTTTACCCGTTTTCTTTATTGAAGAACCAGAGACACTTGAGAATACTGATGAAGAAAGTAATGGAGATGTACACTCTAAGAATGAAACAGATTTAGTAGGGTTTTCTAAGGTGCTTTTAGCACATGCACCAACCTGGCTAGGTATTCAAACAATGTTTGTCTTTATGTTTGCCTACGTGCAACAAGTTTATCCAACTCTTGATGATAATGAAGTAGGTAGTGTTATTAATTGGTCGTTCCTTATTTTTAATGCTGTAGCCGCTGTTTTACCTGCATTTGTATTAGAACCGATTACACACAAGATTGGAAGAGTTAAAACCCATGCTATTTGTATAGCAATTATGGCGATAGGATATGCATTAATGATATTTTTTGGGGCTAATTCAGTTTATACTATTTATGGGATAATGGTTATTCTTGGTGTAGGCTGGTCTGCAACGGTATCTTTACCGTTCGCTATTATGTCTGAAAAAGTTGCTAAAGCTAAGATGGGATTTTATATGGGAATTTTTAATTTGTCTGTTGTGCTTCCACAATTAGCAGTTTCAGCTATTATTGGTATGACCTTAAAAGATGCAGAGGATAAAACATTGATGTTTTACATTGCAGCCATTTCTTTAGCTATTTCAGCTGTAATTTGGATGACTGTAAAAGATTCTGATTCCCAAAATATTGCTTCTAATAAACCTTCAGGAGGTGGACATCACTAGAAGAAAAAAAGAGCTAAGATTTCAAAACCTTAGCTCTTTTTTTTGTCTATATTTTAATGCATTTCTGTGTGTAAATTCCTGTAT
Organism: Flammeovirga sp. AWQ4_249; assembly: GCF_056161045.1. Lineage (NCBI taxonomy): Bacteria > Pseudomonadati > Bacteroidota > Cytophagia > Cytophagales > Flammeovirgaceae > Flammeovirga > Flammeovirga sp. AWQ4_249. Next base: position 379,154 of record NZ_JBSWYJ010000002.1, on the reverse strand, counting down.
CAGAACTTATCTTAAAAATATAGGTGCCAATTGGTTGTTGTGTAAGATCTACTTGTATTAAAACCTCTTGTTTTGATAAATTTTCAGTGTAAACCTTTTGACCATTTGTATTCCATATTTCCAATATACCATAATGCTGTACATATTCATTGATGTTTACTTTAAAGATACCTTTTGAAGGATTAGGATAAATTACAAAAGACTCTTTTTCAATATTTTCATTGCTTAATACACCATCTCTAAACTTTATTACATTTGAAGATAAAGAATACCCATCTCGATTTACAAGATAGACTCTGTAAGAGATGATTTGATCATATTCTGAGGGATCATAATAAGCTTCGTATGTATTTGTAGTTAAGTCTAAAACAGGGCTTATAGTTTCATACCCTTCATTTTCTAATTGTTTTTCAATAATATACCCAACGGCATCTTCTTCATCTGTTACAGTCCAATTCAAAATATGAAAGTCAGAACCATTGGAAACATTTAAAGAAATTGTACCGCTTGGAACACCTAAACTTAGTGTGTAACGTTGAGGAGCAGATTCTAATACAGCATCAACACGGAGCTTTTGATCCAATGAAAACATGGTCATACAAGCATCATCTGTATAATCCATATAATTCTGATATTGTGAAGATGAGAACATCTCAAGGTCACAAAGGTTATTTGTAATAGCACTTGAATCTCCATCACAAAAATCAGAACCAATTGTACTACCATGATCTCTACTGATCATAGGTGTATCTTCACAATAATCATCTTTAGTACAATCATTTACAGAACTACCTAATCCCCATATATGTAAAATTCCTAAGTAATGCCCTAATTCGTGTGTTAATGTTCTTCCTAAGTTATAAGGTTCCTCAAGATTAGGGAAATCATAAAATTCATTAGAACCAAAATAATCTGTATGCATAACGACACCATCTTCATTAGAAGAAGCTATTTCGTCGCTTGATAGCCCATCAATTCCTTCTAAATCGGGATAATCTGGGAAAAAAGCATAACCTAAGTAATTACTATTAATCTCGGCCACCCATATATTTAAGTATTTTTCTGGGTCCCATATATTTTGACTCATGATATTTCTAATTTCCGATTTATTGAAATATCCTTTTGAACCTGGATTACCTACAATTCTATTTACGCCTGGCTCATATAGTTCATTTCCTTCTGGATCAAAAGCAGCCATTTTAAGTTCAATATCAAGATCGGCGACATCATCTTTAAATTCATGTAATGTGTAATTCCGATTAGTATTGATATTTAATAAATCTTTGTTGGTAGCATTGATTTGAGACATGATCTGTCTATAAGATAGATTACTACCATTTCCTACATTTTCACTACTTAAATGTACGATATGTACAATGGTTGTAAGATTTGTAGTGTTTATCCTTGAAGTTTGTTTTAACTTTGCTTGCGATAGATAAGGTGTTGTTCTAAATTGTACAACAGGCTCATTTATTCCACTTAAACAAATTCTTCGGGGTTTATTTTCTTGTGCAAAAAGTGAGATAGAAGTAAGAAAAATAGCACTAATTGCCAGTGTTATATGTTTTATTGATAACATGTTTAAACAGGAAGTTGAATAAAAAATGCTAATATATTGTCTTGCAATATGATAAGTTTTTATGAAAGGTACATATTTTCTCCCATCATTTGCTTGACTTTTTTATATTTGCAAAACTTCAAGAAAGCCATATATGAAATATAAAAGAGTTCTTCTAAAATTGAGTGGCGAAGCCCTAATGGGTGAGCAACAATACGGTATTGATCCATCACGTTTAGTTCAATACGCACAAGAAATTAAAAAAGTAGTAGATCAAGAGGTCGAAGTAGCCATCGTTATTGGTGCTGGAAATATCTTCAGAGGTATGCAAGCTGATAAAATGGGTATTGATAGAGTACAAGGAGATCACATGGGAATGCTTGCCACTGTAATCAACGGTATGGCATTGCAAAGTGCATTAGAGGGAGCAGGTGTATACACTCGTCTAATGTCAGGTATCCAAATGGATCAAGTATGTGAGCCTTTTATTCGTAGAAGAGCTGTAAGACACCTTGAAAAGGGTAGAGTAGTCATCTTTGGTGCAGGTACTGGTAATCCATACTTTACTACAGATTCAGCAGCATCTTTAAGAGCAATTGAAATCGATGCTGATGTTGTATTGAAAGGTACTCGTGTGGATGGTATTTATACTGCAGATCCTGAAAAAGACCCAACAGCAACTAAGATCAATGAATTGACTTTTGATGAGGCATTAAGCAAAAACTTAAAAATTATGGACTTAACAGCCTTTACTTTATGTAAAGAGAATAGTCTTCCAATTGTAGTTTTTGATATGAATAAGCCAGATAATTTATTCCAGTTAATGTCTGGTGAAGAAATCGGAACAGTAGTTTCAAACTAGTAAAAATAGATTATTATATAATCCTTTAAAAAATAAAATAATGGAAGAGGAAATAGGAATGTATCTTGACGAAGCAAAAGAGATGATGGATAATGCTATCACTCATACAGAAAACGAATTAAGAAAAATTCGTGCTGGTAAAGCTTCTGCTTCAATGTTGGACGGTTTAATGGTAAGTTATTATGGTGCTCCAACTCCTATTAACCAAGTAGCGTCAGCTTCAACTCCTGATGCTCATTCTGTCGTTGTAAAGCCATGGGAGAAAAACATGCTTGCAGAAATCGAAAAAGCAATTCGTGATTCTGACCTAGGTGTGAACCCAATTAATGATGGAGAACAAGTTCGTATCAATATGCCTCCATTAACAGAGGAAAGACGTCGTGAGCTTGTGAAAAGAATTAAAGGTGAAATTGAAAAAGGTAAAATCAGCCTTCGTAACGCTCGTAAAGAGACAAACGATGGTCTTAAAAAGCTTTTGAAAGATGGAGCTTCTGAAGATGCTATCAAAGATGCTGAAGCGTCAGTTCAAGACCTTACAAATAAATATACTGCAAAAATCGATGCGATCTTTGTAGCAAAAGAAAAAGATATTATGACTGTATAATTTCAATTTTCTTATACAAAAAAGGCCAATCAAATTATTTTTGATTGGCCTTTTTTGAGTTCTTTATTTTTAAGAAAGAATTTCTTCTTCTATTATCTCTTCTTTCACAGCTTTGTGAACTTTTGCATTTTTCTTTCTACTTTTGATATTTAATAATTCAACCCCAAAAGCAAAAGCCATTGCAAAGTAAACATATCCTTTTGGAACATGAACACCAAATGCTTCAATTGTAAGTAAGAAACCAATCATTACTAAGAATGATAAAGCAAGCATCTTAATAGTAGGATTGGTGTCTACGAAATTTGCAATCTTCTTCGAAAAGAAAAGCATTACACAAAGAGAAATAATTACAGCTCCAATCATGATTGGTAACTCTTTAACTAATCCAACTGCTGTTAGAATAGAATCAAAAGAGAAAATAATATCAATAAGAACAATTTGAGCAACGCCACTCCAAAATGAAGTCACTTTTTTGACTGCCATTTCATCTTCTTCTTCACCTTCTACATGTTGATGAATTTCACTAGTCGTTTTAGCTATTAAAAATAAACCACCACCTAATAGAATGATATCTCTACCACTCATCGCTCCGTCTACTCCTAATAAGTCTAAGAAAGGAATTGTAAATAGAGGATCTTCTAAGCCTACAAGCCAAGAGATTGAGAATAATAAACCTATTCTGACTACTAAGGCCATCATGATACCTACTGATCGTGCTTTATCTTGATGTTCTTTTGGTAATTTTCCACTGACGATTGAAATAAAAATAATGTTGTCAATTCCCAATACAATTTCTAATAGTGTAAGGGTGATTAAACTGATAAGGCCAGCAGTCGTAAAAAGAGCTTCCATTCGAAATTTAGTTTTTAAATTATAGTTAAAAAGTATCCAAGGCTATAATACCTTTGAAAAAATTATTTTGAGCAATAGTTTATACACAAAAGCTTTAAAACAAAATGCATTGTTTTAAAGCTTTTGATTTTGATAAATTTGATGATGCTTAGATTTCTAGCAATGCACCAAATAAACCTAAGTTCCTAACTTTATCTTTGATAACCATAGTAGAAATCGTAGTGTGTTGCTTTAGCAAATTTTCTGTTGTACTACCAATAAAAGTAGCTGCTAATGCAGAGCGACCTCTAGATCCCATAATAATTAAATCTGCATCTTCAACAAGAGAGATATTGGAAATAATCTTAGCTTCATTACTTCCATAAATATCAAAATGAAGACGTAGTTTATATCTGATATCACCAAATTTAAATTGCTTTAAAAAGTTTTTACATCTTTTTTCAGCATGTTGCTTTAAAACTTGTGCATACTCTTCCGGAGTTTTTCCTGAGGTATGGTATCCTGTAGGTAACGCATAAATATGAAGAATGGTTAGCTCCATATCGTTTCTTTTTGCTATCTCAATTGCATTTTTCATAGCCATTTTTGACATTTCTGAAAAATCGATTGGAATAACTGCTTTCTTAATTGGTACCTTAGGATTTTCAGTGACAGTCAATACAGTACAATAAGCATATCTTGTCAAAAGGCGTGCAATTGTACCACTACCTTCAGCAATATTCTTTTTACCTGCAATAACAACATCTACTTTATTTTTTTGAATCGTTTTTAGAATTTTAGAAGTTGGATCACTAGATTCAGCTACGATAAAATCAAATGTTATATCTCTTGTATTCAGGTCTTTATGTTTGTCTACTAAAGCATGCATTTTCTGCATGACCATGTCTTTTTTAGTCACAAGTTTACCATTATACTCCACTTCTTCATTAGCAGAATTATCTCTAATGACATGCATTAAGATTACTTTCTGTACTAAAAATACAGGTGCTGCAGTAAGTGAATAACGTATAATTGCGTCATCAATATATGTTAGGTCTATAGGTAAAAGTGCTGATAGTGCTTTACTCATTATTACTATATTTTAATAGTAAGAAGATCGGTCCGATTATATAATAATTTCAAGTATGCAAAATACGTGCATATTTTGAATAATTTAACAGAATTAAGAGATTTTTGTTAATAACCCTCCAATTAATTTTGAAAGGTGTGGTTCTGCGTTTCTAGCATTTTCCAAAATTTCAGATAACTCTACTGGTTTTAGTGCTCCTTCGTAACATAAATCAGTCACGACAGATACTGCAAATACTGGTAATTTCATTTGAACAGCAACAATTACTTCAGGAACTGTAGACATTCCTACAACGTCTGCACCAATTATTCCTAAGTATTTGTACTCTGCTTTTGTTTCCAAATTTGGACCAGTAACTGATGCATAAACACCCTCATGTACAGGTAAATTATGTTCTGCAACAACTTCTTTTGCTTTTGCTATAAGTTTATTGCTGTATGGTTCAAACATATCAGGAAAACGGTCTCCCCATTCTTCTTCATTTTTGCCAATTAATGGATTAGCAAACATAAGATTGATATGGTCATTAATGATCATCAAATCACTTTTTTGAAAAGTAGGGTTAATTCCTCCTGCTGCATTTGAAATGATAAGTGCTTTAATTCCTAATAGCTTTAATACTCTAATCGGGAATGTAACTTCTTTCATGTCATACCCTTCATAGAAATGAAATCTACCTTGCATTGCAATCACTTTTCGTCCATTAAGGTAACCAATGATAAGCCTTCCTTTATGAGATTCTACAGTTGATAAAGGAAAATGTGGAAGCTTTTCATAAGATAAGTCGTATTTGATATCTAGTTCATCAACTAACCCTCCTAATCCAGTTCCTAAAACAATCCCTATTTCAGGTTGGAAGCCATCGCATAATGTTTGAATTTTCTCAACACAGGCTTCTACTTTTTCTTTATATGTTAGCATTATATTGGTCTTATTTCTTATTGGAATAATTTACCCCTACTTATCTAAGCGACAAATAGGGGTAGTTTATTATTTGAAGCGATTTTTTAACATCGCTAATTTGTCTTCCATTGAAAGGTTTTCTTCTTGACTAGAACTTCTTCTATTACTGTTTTGAGAGGCAGCAGGTCTTCTATTTGAATTACCTTTGTTCTGAGAACGTCCAGCATTGTTGTTAGCACCGTCGCCACTCTTCATTGATAGAGCAATTCTATTTCTCGCAATATCAACATCTGTTACAATAACTTGTACTTTCTGATTTACTTTTACAACTTCATTTGGATCAGAAATATATCTGTCAGCCATTTGACTAAGGTGTACTAAACCATCTTGATGTACTCCAATATCTACGAACGCACCGAAGTTTGTTATATTTGTGACTATACCTGGTAATTTCATACCTACAGATAAATCAGTGATTTTTTCTACTCCGTCTGCAAACTGGAATACTTCAAATTGTTCACGAGGGTCACGACCAGGTTTGGCTAATTCTTTGAGAATATCTGTAAGTGTAGGAATACCTACATTTTCAGTTACGTAATTCTCTAATTTAATTTGCTTATGAAGATTCTCTTTCGTCATCAATTCAGCAACTGTTACACCAAGATCACCAGCCATTTGTTTAACAATCTCATAGCTTTCAGGGTGAACAGCACTAGAGTCTAATGGATTTTTAGCATCTCTGATTCTTAAGAATCCAGCACACTGCTCATATGCTTTTGGTCCTAATCGAGGTACTTTCTTCAATTGAGCTCTACTTGTAAATGCACCATTTTCATTTCTGAAATCAACAATATTTTGAGCAATACTTGGTCCTAATCCAGAAACATAAGAAAGTAATTCTTTACTAGCTGTATTTACTTCTACACCTACAGCGTTTACACAGCTCATAACGACATCATCAAGACTCTGCTTCAAAGCAGATTGGTCTACATCATGCTGATACTGTCCAACACCAATTGATTTAGGGTCAATTTTAACTAGTTCAGCAAGAGGATCCATTAATCTTCTACCAATAGAAACTGCACCTCTAACAGTAAGGTCAAGGTCAGGGAATTCATTTCTTGCAGTTTCAGAAGCAGAGTAAATAGATGCACCACTTTCATTGACAACGACAACTTGAACCCCTTGTAAGCCTAAGTTTCTAACAAATGATTCTGTTTCGCGGCTTGCTGTACCATTACCGATAGCAATGGCTTCAATATTATGTTTTTCACATAAATGTTTAACTATTGAGCCAGATTCAGCAACTTTTCTCTGAGGTTCGTTAGGATAAATAGCTGTATTTTCTAATAATTTACCTTGTCTGTCCAAGCAAACTAATTTACAACCCGTTCTAAAACCTGGATCAAGTGCTAATACTCTTTTTTGGCCCAATGGAGCACTTAATAGTAATTGTCTTAAATTTTCAGCAAATACACCAATTGCTTCTTCATCTGCTACTTTCTTAGTATTCAAGCGAGATTCTGTTTCCATCGAAGGCTTTAATAAACGCTTATAAGCATCTTTCACAGCCATTTGAATTTGTGCAGCACTTGGTGTTCTTTTATCAACATGAAGGTCTTCCATCAAGAATAAAGCATCTTCTTCCTCTGGAGAACAGTCAAGAGAAATAATCATTTCTTTTTCCGCTCTTCTCATGGCTAATACTCTATGAGAAGGAGCATTTTTTAATGACTCATTCCAATCAAAGTAATCTTTATATTTGGCACCTTCTTGTTCTTTACCAGGAATTACTCTAGCCGTGAATGTACCTTTATTCATGAAAAGATCACGCATTTCAGCACGAGTCTCTTGGTCTTCATTTAACTTTTCAGCAATGATATCTCTAGCACCAGCTAATGCTTTTTCGATATCTTCCACCTCTTTTTCAGGGTCGATAAAGTTTGCAGCTTCTTTTTCTATATCTGTTGATAAATCTGGAGAAAAAAGTAAATCTGCTAATGGTTCTAGTCCTCTTTCACGAGCGATACTAGCTTTTGTTTTGCGCTTAGGTTTGTAAGGAAGGTATAAATCTTCTAAAGCAGACATAGTTTCTGCACCTACGATTTTATCTTTTAAAGCATCCGTAAGTTTTCCTTGATCTTCGATACTTTTAAGAATACTTTCTCTTCTTTTATCTAATTCACGAAGTTGTAAAGCTTTGTCACGGATATCTGCTACTTGAACTTCATCAAGACTACCAGTAACTTCTTTTCTATATCGAGAAATAAAAGGAACTGTAGCTCCTTCATCTAATAGGGCAAGTGTATCTCTCACTTGCTTCTCTGAAATCTTCAGAGCCTGAGCGATTTTATTAGTGATATTTACCATTATATTTTTATGCTGCGTTGGAATATGTGCAACTTGTTTTAATCAAAAGTGTTTTCAAAAAATGAATCGTCGATCGTTTACAACGATATAAAATTGGGTTGACCATGAATTGCGAAAATAACTCATTTCTTTATTTATACCCTTAAAAAAGTGTTTTTTTATATATATAAATGTAAAGTAAATTAAATAAAAAAAACCTCCAATTCCTAAACAGAAATTGAAGGTTTTTTGATGTATTAAAAGTACTTGTTAAGTACGGTATTTTAATTTTCACCTGGGTTAATCATCGCACAACGGAAACCGATAGTTGCAGTAGCTGAATCTTGATCTAAGAAACGACGAGTACCCGCAGCCATCCAGTATGCAACATCTTTCCATGAACCACCTTTGTAAACACGGATTGAGTTAGAGATGAATGAATCATACTGACGAACATAACCATATGATTGGTAGTTATATCCTTGCTCAGGACCATCTAAGTAATCATTCTTACGAACTGGGTTTAAATCATCCATATCAGCATAAGATAAAGGACGGTAGATATCTTCCACCCACTCAGAAACGTTACCAGCCATGTTATATAAACCGAAATCGTTTGGAGGGTTATCATATACCCAAGTTGTTACCATTGCTGCATCATTCAATTTACCACCGATACCAGCGTAGTCACCACGACCACGTTTGAAGTTTGCCATCATGTCACCCATGTGCTCACCGTAAGGATTTCTTACTGAGTGACCAGACCAAGGGTAGATACGACGCTCAGAGTAGTTCTCATCGATATCTTGTAAACCGATAAGTGCTTGAGATGCATAATCCCATTCTGCTTCAGTAGGTAAACGGAACGCAGGAAGTACAACACCTGACTCTAATGGAATTGATTCGCCATTCTCTGCCGCTTCAGCTTCCTCGTCAGTACCGTTATTAACGGCTAAGTTTTTATTTACTACTGTTGTTCTCCAAGTACAGAAGTTTTGTGCTTGAGTCCATGTTACACCAACTACAGGGTGAAAACGGAAACCAGGGTAACGCAAGTAGTGATCTACATATTGATCATTGAATGCTAATTGTTCAGCCCATACAGTTGTATCAGGAAGTGCTTCTTCGTAAGAAATTCCTGAAACTGATGAATCAGAACTTACATAATGAAGGTATTCTAACCAGTGTACGTTAGCAACTTCAGTTTCGTCCATCCAGAAAGATGCAACAGATACTGTACGTTCTAAGTTGTCACGTGATTTCATTAAATCCTCTTCGTAAGAACCTAATACGAAACGACCACCTTCGATGTATTTCATGTTTGGAACTTCAGGCATTCCTTTGTATTCTCTAACTGAGAAACTATTATCGTCCTTTCCGTTATACTCCAAACCTGTCATAGTACTGTAACCACCTGGGTTATTTGCGTCAGGCTTTGAACTTTTGGCACAACCTGTAACAACCATTGCTGATAATACTACAGAAGCCAAATAAAGCAGATTCCTTTTGCTCATGATATTCAGATCTCTTATTTATTAATGTACCCAGTACGGCACATACTAATTTTCAAAAAATGTGTTTCATTCCCTTGATGAAACGTCGACACAAAACATTTTATTCAATAATTGTACCCAAAAGTATAAGATGTGAATATTTTTAAAAATAAAGTGATTAATTCTTTAAGTTTTGTAAAAGAAGCATTGCTTTGTTAATGTCATTAATCTCTTCAATATTAAGGATTAAACGCTTTTTTGTCTCTTTAATCTTACAAACTTGAGGGTGTGTTTGAACATACATTAAAATTTTTCCAAATTCTTCAGATTGGTAATATTCAGCATGTGTATGCTCTAATAAATACGCTTTTAATATTTCATTTTTTAAGATTAGTTTCTCAATACCAATGGTTTGAGCTACCCATCGCATTCTTACAGTATTTAATAAATCTTCCACAGGTTGTGGGATGGGACCGAATCGATCCATCAAACTTTTACGGAATTTTTCAATTTCTTCCTCGTCCTTCAATTTATCAGCCCTCATATAAAGGTTTAGTCTTTCAGAGATATTGGAGACATATGAATCTGGAATCAAAATTTCAAAATCAGTTTCAATTACTGTTTTTATTTTAATAGTTTGTTTCGCTAATTCCTCTTTAAATAAGCTAGCAAACTCTGTTTCTTTAATTTCTTGTACAGCTTCCTCTAAGATTTGGTTAAAAGTATCAAAACCAAGATCATTAATAAACCCTGACTGTTCACCACCAAGTAAATCACCGGCACCTCTAATATCTAAATCTCGCATTGCCACTTTAAACCCATCTCCTAAATCAGAAAATTCCTCTAAAGTAGATAATCTTTTTCGTGCATCTGAAGATAAACCAATCGTAGGCGGTGTTAATAAATAACAGTAAGCCTTTTTGTTAGAACGTCCAACACGACCTCTCATTTGGTGTAAATCGGATAATCCAAACATATGTGCTTGGTTTACAATGATTGTATTGGCATTTGGAATATCTAATCCAGATTCAATAATATTGGTAGAAATTAATACATCATATTCTCCTTGAATAAAACGTAGCATGACTTTTTCTAATTGAGGGCCGTCCATCTGTCCATGAGCATAGGTCACTCTTGCGTCAGGAACTAGGGTCATGATTTTATTTGCAAAGTGCTCAATATCTGCCACTCTATTATGTACGAAGAAAGCTTGACCACCACGCATTAATTCATGATGAATAGCATCTCTTATTACCTCATCGTTTAATGTAGATATTTGAGTTGTTACTGGCTGACGGTTTGGAGGAGGAGTCTCGATTACTGAAAGATCTCTTGCTCCAAGTAAAGAGAAATGTAAGGTACGGGGTATTGGGGTAGCGGTCAATGTAAGTGCATCTACATTGATTCGCATCTCTTTTAATTTTTCCTTCGTTTTTACACCAAATTTCTGTTCCTCATCAATAATCATCAAGCCGAGATCTTTAAATTCAACATCCTTACTTGTGATTCTATGAGTACCTATTAATATATCAACTTTTCCTTCTTTTACTCTTTTGAGTGTTTCTCGGATCTGTTTTGTAGTTCTAAAGCGATTAATATATTCAACTGAACAGGGTAAATCGCCAATTCTGTTGACAAAAGTCTTGTAATGTTGCATGGCCAAAATAGTTGTAGGAACTAATATGGCGACTTGCTTACTGTCACAAACTGCTTTAAATGCAGCACGAACAGCGACTTCTGTTTTACCGAACCCAACATCACCACAAACAAGTCGATCCATTGGATACGGTTTTTCCATATCTTCCTTTACTTCTTGTGTAGCTTTTGCTTGATCTGGAGTGTCTTCAAATAAGAAAGAAGATTCTAATTCAGCTTGTAAATAACCATCCTTATCAAATTGATAGCCTTTTGATTCTCTTCTTTTAGCGTATAATTTGATAAGCTCACTAGCAATATCTTTAACTCTCTTTTTTGCTTTCTTTTTTTTATTTTCCCATTCAGGAGAACCTAATTTACTGATTGTAGGTTGGCGACCCTCTTGACCAGAATATTTCGAAATTTTATGAAGAGAATGTAAACTAAGGTAGAGTAAATCATTATCTCGGTAAATCAAACGAATACTTTCCTGCATTTTGCCATTGATTTCCATTTTTTCCATACCACCAAATCGTCCAACACCATGGTCCATATGCGTAACAAAATCTCCAGCCTTTAATTCACGAAGTTCTTTTAACGTCATGGATTTAGACTTAGAGTACTTTTGCTTTCCTTTTGGAGCATGAAAACGTTCAAAAATTTGATGATCAGTAAAACAAGCAATGTTCATTTGCTTGTCGATAAATCCACCTCTTAAGCTAAGGTTTAATTCTTGAACGAATAAATTGGGTTTTATTTCTTCAAAGATTGTTTGTAAACGCTCCAACTGTTTAGGTAAGTCTGAAATAATGATATTTCGAGTACCTTCTAATTGTTGCTTTTCTAAACTCTCCCCTAACAAATGGAAGTTTTTGTTGAAAGAAGGCTGAGGTTTACTGTCAAACTCAATCGTTTCAGCTCCTCTAATGCCTTTTCGAGTACCAAAAAGTACGCGATGTGATTTATTTAATAATTGAAGGAACCCTTTTTTTGTTTCAAAAATCTCTTCTGGTTTATTAATCACATAAGTTCCTCCGCTTACTTTTAATATATCTTCAAAAGCTTCAGTAGCTTTCGTAAAGTACTGATCAATAGTATCTGTCAGTAATTCATAATCTTTAATCCAAACTGTAGCATTTGGTAAGAACTCTAATAATGATTCTCTTACTTCCTGTAATAATCGATTATGAACATTTGGGACAATAGGAGCATGGTCTTTCTTTTCTTGTGATAGTTGAGTAACAGGATCAAAAGTTCTAATACTTTCAATTTCATCACCAAATAATTCTATTCTGAAAGGTAATTCATTGGCATAAGAATAAATATCAATAATACCACCTCTAATAGCAAACTGTCCAGCTTCATACACAAAGTCAGATGGCTCAAAACCATATTCTAATAATAATTCCCGAATAAAGTTTTGATCAATATCTTCTCCAATCCTAGCTACATAAGTATTTTCAACTAATGACTTTTTATTAATCACCTTTTCGGTCAGTGCACCAGGATGGGTAATTAAAATAGCTCCATTGTTTTTTGTTTCATTTAAAGAACTAAGTGTTTCGGCCCTTAATAAAACATTGGCATTTTCAACATTTGTAAACTCGAAAGGTTTCTTATACGAAGAGGGGAAATATAAGACTTGCTCTTTTGGAAGAAGATTCTGAAGATCATTCATAAAATAAATTGCTTCCTCAGCGTCATGCATTACAAATAAATGACAACCTTTTCCCTTGCCCTTAAATCCAGAATAGGTGGAAGCAGCAATAATAGCATCCAAACTTCCTGACAAACCTTTTAGGTAAGTAGCCGAATTATCCTTCGTTTTTAATGCATTAATGATAAGTTGAACATTAGTGTCTTCTTTGTAAGCTTTTATTAAATCAGCTAATTCTATTTGATTGATGTTTTTCGATTCTTCCATGAATTACAAATGCTTGAGGTTACAAAAATAGAATTACTGTTGAAGTTTTCTCTAACCAAAGGCAGATTTCTTTTAATATGTCTTTTCTCGATTAACTTTGTGAGGATTTTCAAAAGAAATAGTTACACACAACGATGAGAAGCAAAGGGATGCAAACAAATATTTTTTCAGTAAACATTTACAGGTTTATTCTAATCATGTTATTATATAATATAGCAAGGATAATCTTTTATGTTGTAAACCGTTCTTATTTCCCAGATGCTGATTTGCCTATCTTATTTTTAGGAGGTTTAAAATTTGATCTACCAGCGGTAATTTATACCAATGCAGTATTTATTATCATGAGTATTTTACCGTTTTCATTTCGATATAATCAGAAATATCAAAATGTCATTAAATGGTTTGTGTATATCGTTAATGCGATCACATTGGCTGTAAATTTTGCAGACACTATCTTTTTTCAGTTTACCAATAAAAGGACAACAGGAAGTATTTTTCAAGAATTCTCTCATGAATCAAATGGCTTAACTTTGATGTTACGCTTTATTTTCGTTGACTATTGGTATATGACAGTGTTGTGGGTAGTACTTCTATTTTTATTTTTTAAGAGTTATCAATTAATACAACCTTATAAGAAGGTTTATGTTCACAATAAATGGATGTATTTTGGAAAGCACTTTTTGATTTTCGCACTTACAGGTGGGTTATTAGCCGCAGGTGCAAGAGGTGGTTTTGATGGTACAACTCGTCCAATTTCATTAAATAATGCTGGAGAATATGTTCAAAAGCCTCTTGAAATGGCTATTGTGTTGAATACTCCTTTCAGTATTTTAAGAACCTTAAATAAGAAAGGTGCTAAAAAGAAAGATTATTATTCAAAAGAAGAACTTGCAACAATTTATTCTGCTTATCATAAAGCAAATGGTGAGAAAGCAAAGAAAATGAATGTTGTGACTATTGTGATTGAAAGTTTTGGTAGAGAATACATCAGTTCATTGAACCAAAATCCAATTGATAAGACGTATCAAGGTTATACTCCTTTTACAGATTCATTGATTCAACACAGTAAAGCTTTTGTAAATGCTTATGCAAATGGTAGAAAATCAATTGATGGATTACCAGCTGTAGTTTCTAGTATTCCTTATTTTTATTCTCATTACGTACTTTCTCATTATTCGACAAATGCGGTCAATAGTATGGCTTCTGTATTAAAAGATGAAGGGTATAGAACAGCATTTTTCCATGGAGCTCCAAATGGATCGATGGGTTTTGATGCTTTTATGAATCTTGCAGGATATGATGAGTATTACGGGAAAACGGAATATAATAATGATGACGATTTTGATGGTGTTTGGGGAATATGGGACGAGCCGTTTTTACAATATTTTGCGGAAACGATGAATACATTCGAAGAACCTTTTCTTACTACATTATTTACGTTGTCATCTCATCATCCATTCAAGGTTCCTGAACAATATAAAGAGCGTTTTAAAGGTGGGCCTTTAGCGTTGAATAAAGCGACTGAGTATACAGATTATGCATTGCAACAGTTCTTTAAAACCGCTTCAAAAATGCCATGGTTTGAGAATACACTTTTTGTAATTACTGCTGATCATACCAGTCAAGTATATTACCCAGAATATAAAACCTCAACGGGAATTTTTAAAGTGCCAGTTATCTATTATGCTCCATCTGATTCGACTTTAGTTGGAATAGATTCCACTGTGACGCAACAAATTGATATTTTCCCCACAGTAGTAGATTATGTAGGTGTAAAGGATGATTATATAGCTTTTGGTCAAAATGCTTTAGATTCTACTGCTAATCATTTTGCTGTTAATTTTTATGCTCCTAATATTTTTCAATTGGTAAAAGGTGATTATGTAATTGGTTTTGATGGAAATAATGTGAAATATTTTTATAACCTAAAAACAGATCCATTACAGGAGAAAGACCTCAAAGGGCAGGGTATTCCAGAAGAAAAAGAACTAGAAAGGCTAGTGAAAGGAGTGATACAAGAGTTTTCAGAAAGAGTGATTGATAATAAAATGACAGTAGAAGGTAGTTAGTTCATTTTATTTTTAAATTGAT
Source organism: Flammeovirga sp. AWQ4_249 (assembly GCF_056161045.1). NCBI lineage: Bacteria > Pseudomonadati > Bacteroidota > Cytophagia > Cytophagales > Flammeovirgaceae > Flammeovirga > Flammeovirga sp. AWQ4_249. The sequence goes on along the minus strand of NZ_JBSWYJ010000002.1, from coordinate 363,814 downwards.
ATAACCAAAAAGAGGTAGTCATTTCAGTGACTACCTCTTTTTGGTTGAAAAGCTTCTTATGCAGCTTTAACTTCTTTCTCCCAAGGTTTTAATTTGATCCAACCCTTTTTATCACATAAATACCAACAAAGCCATACAATCGCAAATCCTGATACTCCAGCGAAAGAAACATCAACGAGGAAGTGTTGTGCTAAGTACATTCTTGATATTGCGACAATCAAACCATATGACATACCGATTGCAAAGCCTTTCCAATTAGGTATGATTAGCATAAACATACCTGCAATCACAAAACCTGTTGTAGAGTGGCCTGAAGGGAATGTATCTATCAAATGCATATGTACATCTAATATCTGATTAAAAGCTTCCTCACCATGTAATCCAGCGGGTCTTAGTGCGAATTCAGATCCTTTTAAGATGACCTCTTTCCCGATATAGACAAAGATGCCATGTAATGCAGATGCGAATACTAATACTAACCAATATTCTTTTCTAATCAATAACAGGATGACTAGGAAAGGAATTAAAGCAAGACCGTCTCCCATATTTGTAGTGTACTTAAAGAAGTGGTCAAAGATGGGAGTATGATTTCCATTTAATAAATGAACACACCATGCTGTAGCAGTTTCATTTGTGATGATAGAAATAATATAATGGGTAAACATTAGTCCAATTGAATAGACTAATAGTTTAGATTCAATTTTTTGTGCCATTTTGTTTGACGTTTATATTTATCGCTCAATATGAATGTTTTTTTCTTTTGAGCAAAAGCGATCCTTGTAAAATTCACTAAGGAAGTTGATTCGATAAAATGAGAAACAAAAAAAAGCGACTCTCTTTCGAAAGTCGCTTCATTTGTTGTCGGGATGGCAGGATTCGAACCTGCGACCCCCTGGTCCCAAACCAGGTACACTAACCGGACTGTGCTACATCCCGAACTTTGCGGAGAGTATGGGATTCGAACCCATGCATCGGTTTCCCGATGACGGTTTAGCAAACCGCTCCATTAACCACTCTGGCAACTCTCCTGACACATAAAAGGCTTTCATTTCTGACGCCCTTTTCGTTTAATGCGATGCAAATATAAGTGGTCGAATTCCATTAATCCAAATCAGAATTAATAAAAAAGTGTTAATTAAATTTAGTATTTATGCATTAATCTGATATTCAATGATTAAAAAGTATAATTTTATTTTAGGTATTCTATTGCATGAATAATTCTTTTAAATTAGCAGGAGATTTTAAAGAATAATTTATCCTATTTACATAAAGTATGACATTTGCGAGGGACCTAGGAGGAATTGAATTTGCATTGATCGCAATATTTATCCTGTTTTACTGTCTATATCTTTATAGAATTATTACTGCTCGAAAATCATTTAGAGCAAAAGGTGGAGCCACCTTATATAAGCTAATACTAAGAACAATTTATTTTGGGTTGTTTATGGTTGCATTGATGGGACCTTCTTTTGGAGATATGAAGAAAGAAGTGAAAGCAGTGAGTAAAGATATTTATATCTGTGTCGATTTATCCAAATCGATGGACGCTACTGATATCAAGCCTTCACGACTGGCAAAATTGAAATTTGAATTAAAGCAAATTGTAAAATCATTTAATTCTGACCGTATTGGTTTAATCATTTTTACAAGTGATGCATTTTTACAATGTCCATTAACCTATGATGGTAATGCATTGAATATGTTTATTGAGACGATGTCTACGTCCTTAATATCAAATTCTGGTACAGACTTCGGTCCTCCGTTAAAATTAGCTATAGGGAAGCTTGAAGACGCTGAGGAAGGTATGCCTGCTGCAAAGAAGGCTTCTAAGGTAATTATTCTTGTCAGTGATGGTGAAGATTTTGGAGAAGATACTGAAGAAGCTGTTAGAGAAATCAAAGACAAAGAAGTGAAGTTATTCACGATGGGCATTGGTACAGAAACAGGTTCTAAAATTCCTGCAGGCTATCGTTTCAAGAGAGATAAAATGGGTAACGACATTGTGACCAAACTTAACTCTACATCTTTAGAAAAATTGGCAAGTGAGACTGGAGGTGAATATTTTGAAATTAGTGATAAACAAAATGATATCAATCGATTAATCAGCTCAATAAATAAAATTGAAGGTGAATTAAAAGGTTCGAAAATGGCAGACGTTTCAGCAAATAAGTATTTTTACTTCTTAGCTATCGCGTTTATATTATTAGCGTTTGATATTATGTTTGCTGTAAGGGTTATAAAAATATAATTTTTAGCTTAAAATAGAAATGTCCCAATGTGTTTTCGATGACAAATTGGGGCTTTCTTTATACCATAGTATTTACTATTAGTGTATTGAAATAGAAGAATAAGCCAAGAAAAATGAGCTCATCATCTTCAAGATCTGTTGATATTTTTCCTGAAGTCAAAGACTTATCATACAAAGCTAATTTTTCTTTATTTTCATTCAGGAGATACATATTTTGTGATAATATATTTTTATTCTTTAAGCTATATTTTTCACCTCTAAAGATTAAATAAGGAGTCAATGAAAAATTTTTATAATAGATTTTTCCAATAATTTCTTTTGTGCTTTCTTTTATTAATTTATAGTTGTTATTCCAAAAACTATCATTTTTGAAAATAATTTTTTCTCCTCTAAAATATCCGTAATCTTTTTTTGATAGGGCAGTGGTTTCAATTGAACCAATATGATCTTGAAAATCATAGATATCTGATTTGTCATTAAAAAGGCCTGAGCTCTGCCAAGTTAGTTTTCTTTCGTAATCCATTGAGAGTGTAATAAATTGATTATCTTTAGATAAACGTAAAAACCAGAGAATAGTTACTAATAAAAAAAGAGTAATACATTAATGCATTACTCTTTTCTCTATAAGAATTAATTGCTTTTTTAAGCACTTAACTTAAATCGCCTTACTGTAGATATGATAGTTCCTATCGTTAAAAGGATAGTACCAATCCATAATAAATTGATAAATGGTTTTTCAATTGCTTTCATAATTACCCAATCTTTTTGAGTAGTTTCAGCAGTGAAAACAAATTTATTTTCTTTAGGTTTTATTTCTTTCAAAGCGATTCTTAGACCTAATTCTCTATTGGTGTCAGAGATTATACCTGCGTCCCAATCTTCTGTAACACCACCCATACCCATTCTTTTTACTTTTGTCAAGATATATGATGGTTTAAGATCTATACTTCTACCATTACCCACTAGAACTCTAAGGTTAGCTTGTAATGCTACATCATTTTCTTTAATTACATAGCCTGGGGCTTTTGAAAGTGGTTTTACACCATCAAAAATGACAACATAATCATTTAAGAAAACAGTATCTCCAAGAGACATGTTAAGCAATTCTTCCTCACTCCATTCGATTTCCTCTTCATCTACAGCAAGGTTAGTAATGTGTGTATACATATCTTTGTTCCAGAAAGATTCAATATCTGGAGAAGGAATAGGTCCCATTTGTTCATTATCTTGAACTCTTGGGTATAATGAGAAAGATTTTCCTTCTTCATCAGTATATTCAATTTCATAATAGATGTTCTCATTGTAAATCTGAATTTCATCTCCAGCTTTAGCAATTGTTTCTCCATTTTGAATTAAATCTTCCATTACGATAGCGTGATATGGATCGTTGATTTTTTGTCTTACTTTTTCTTTGTCAAAGTAGCCAGGAAGATCTCTAGAAGTTAATCTAGGCCCTTTATAAGTTAAAAGATAACGATCCATTTTCTTTGGTTGCCCTCTGAAAAGTAGCACATTTTCTTTATTCATTTCCTCTGGGAATTCACTGTTGTAAATTCGACCTGAAAGGTTTAAAGAAATTACTCTTTCAAAACCACTTGAACTTAAAATACCTAGTAACATTAAAGCTGCACCAATATGTGATACTGCTCCACCTGAAACTGATATTTTCATTTTTGTATATTGAATCAGTACATGAATATTCGCAACAATAGAGAATATTGATACCGTCAATAAAATAATATAAGTTGGTTGGTGAACACTACCTAAAACGATCACTAATGCCGCACAGATTAATGTGATGACATAAGGAATAGACAATGTACTCCAAATATTTTTCTTATCAATTCTCATCCAGAAGAAGTACTGTGTAGTACCCGATACTACAGCAACCGCTACAGCAAACCAAAGTTGGAATTTAGTGTAGAAAGTAACAGCATCCGCTGGAGGAGCAATATTGGATTGAATGCCAAAGTTAGAAACCAATGCATTCCATGCAGGAATTGAAGTTGGTACCAATACTTGGAAACTCATTAATGTTAATGTAGTTGCTCCAATAAAGAACCAGAATTCACTGCTGTACAAACTTGGCTCATCATTGTCTTTTGGCATTTCTTTCCATCTAAGGAAGAATAATACAAAAGCAATTGTAGTGAAGAATACCAAATACAATAAAAGTTGTCCTGATAATCCTAGGTCTGTAAATGAGTGTACCGAAGCTTCACCTAAAACACCACTTCTCGTTAAGAAGGTAGAGTATAATACTAGGATAAATGCTGTTACCACTAAAATCATACTTGTTTTTAATGCTGTATTACTCTTGTGTTGAATAACCATTAAATGGAGTCCAGCAAGTAAAATTAGCCATGGAACATAGACAGCATTTTCTACTGGGTCCCAGTTCCAATATCCACCAAAGTTTAATGTTTCATAGGCCCAATATGCACCCATCATTATACCTAATCCTAATACAGATACAGCTAATACAACCCATCCCATTGCGGGTTTCACCCATTCAGAATATTGTTTCTGAATTAGTGCAGCAATTACATAGGCAAAAGGAACGATTGTCAATGCAAATCCAAAGAATAAGGTAGGAGGGTGAATTACCATCCAAATATTTTGTAATAATGGATTAAGACCGGTACCGTCTTCTGGAATAAAATTAGGATTGCTTGCAAAAACAGGTGCTTCGATTGCATCTCTCAATAAAATAAATGGAGAAGAACCGATTTTATTACCGAAAATGTCAATACCTAAAACCATTGACATTAAGAATGCTTGAACAGCAGCAATGATAAACATGACATTGCTTTCCCATTGATCTGCTTTTTTGATTAAGAAAATACTTATCAAAACATGCCAGAAAGCCCAAACAAGGAAACTACCTTCTTGTCCTTCCCAAAAGCTAGATACAATATAATAGGCTGGTAAATTGTCTGAAGAGTGACTCCAAACATAGTGGTATTCATAATAATGATTAAAAATCATGTAGAATAGAATACTCACAATACTAAAGATGGAGAAGCCATGTATATAAAATGCTCCTCTACCTAATTGTAACCACTGAGATTTTTCAATGGAATTATTTTCTATAGCGGAAAGTCGATATGCAATGGCAGATAGAATTGCACCAACAAAAGCTACGATGATTGAAATATGTCCTAAATCACCAATAAATGAGTGAATCATTGTGAATTTTGTTTGAAATGTAGGTAGTTAAGTTACCCTTGACGGCGAAATTACAAAAGAGGTTAATTAACCCCTAATTCAAAGTAGGTATTAACTTTCCTTTTGATGAATAATGCAGGTTTGAAGTAATGATTTTAAGATAAAATAAGATTATCAAGTCTTAAAAAGTTAAACTTGAAATGGTTACCTTGTTACAAAAGAATGTTGAAGGAGGATGTTTTGTTAAAGACGAAAAATTAAATTCTATAAATACTATAAATTTTTCTCAAAGGGTAAGAAAATAGAATGACCTTCGACAACTTGAGGATTGAATTGTTGGATTAATTGAACACCTTCTTTGGTGTTGTCATAGTACATTTTGGCAATTTTTTGAAGTGTTTCACCTTTTTGAACAAGATGAGTACCTTTCACGGGAACTATAAACCAATTTTCCCCCATGACTACTTTTGCTTCAATAGCGAGAGGATTGTAAATGTTGAATTTTTCAGCAACTTGAACCCGATTAAATTTAGTCCTAACATCTCTGAAAAGTGCATACATTCGATAACGTTCACTATCTAATGCGTCAAAGTCTCTGTCAGCAATGGATTTAATATGCAGTTTTTGATAATTATTGTAAGATCGAATTGTGCTATTTGCTTTATCTAGTTCTTTTTGTAAAGCCATTAATTGTTGATCTTTTTCCTTCAGATCACTCTTCCAATTACTTTTGTTAGCACTATACATAAAGATGACTAGCAATGTAAATAGGACAAAACCAACAAAATTATAAATCGTGTTTCTTTTTTGGTCAGGATTAGCAAGACGTTCTTCTGCTTCTTTTTCAAAAGGAAAAACCTCTTGAAGTACTTTCATTCGATCTCTACTTGGTGTATTATCTCTTAAGAATTCACAAGGAAGGATAGCACAAATTGAATTTTGCCCGGCAGGATTTCCTGATAGAAGTAATTTTTCAGCAATCTCTTGTGGAAGAGAAGAGGTGAATATCTCTTTTAGAATTTTAGGATCGTTATTAAAAAGAAGAGAGGAAGTTGCTATAATTAATTGGTCATCTTCTTTTAATAAGAACGGAGTTGATACAGTAGTTGCTTTATGATGTGGAGGAGATAAAAAGCGACCTTGTCTAAATACGAATACACGAATATCTCCCGCACGAGTATGCCACATTCTACGGTCCTTGATATACACTAAAGCAAAGTTATTACCCGTACTTTCTTGAATAATTTTAGCTGCATTTTTTAAAGCAATCTGCGGTTTATGTGATTCCTTAAAAGCAGTTGTGATATTAATTTCTTGTTCAGAGTTAATCAAATGATCCGTATGAACGGCACCAATTTGTAAGCTGTCATCACTTAAATCTTCAATCCAATGTTTGGATAAGTCTTCTTTTATTGAAGTATAACCTAAAGTATATTTTTGAACTGTATTGACGGTCATGTTAATGTTTAAAAGCATAAGCTATCGAACAGCACTTATTAAGAAAAGGTATTCGACTCTCCTGTTTTCAAGATGTTTTAAGTTAGAACATTTTACGTTATTCTTACATTCATTGAGTAAGAAGTTTTCTCCAAAACCCTCAATTAGTATTCTTTCAGGAGAAATTCCCTGTAAAATTAAGTAGTTTTTGATAGAAGATGCCTGTTCTTTTGAAATTTTTAAATTAAAATCATCATCACCTCTAGAATCTGTATGACATTCAATTCTGATATCAAACTTATCTTTCTCCTGCATTTTTTTGGCTATAGCATCTAATTCAGGATGAGCTTCTTCTACTATTTTTGAGGTGTTTACTAAAAAAGGATAGACTTCTAATTGCTTCTTTTGTGAGGATGGGATATGAATGTCAATATATTGTTTTGGCTCCTTGATAATTACATTTTTCATGTAAAGAATGTTCTTATTTGTATTCATTACTTTTAAAATATATTCGCCTTTGTGATTAAAATAGAAGGAGAAGTCTTTATTGATATTATTTTGGATGAAAATAGTATTGGCTGCTATATCAAATACTTCAAACGTTAAGTTTGAATGATCATTATTTTCAGAAGTTAATTTTCCATCTAAAAAATAAGAGCTATTACCTTTTGACATCTTGCACGTTATACTTATTTTTTGCGTTTCTTTCGCATTTTTTGCATAAATGATTGTTTCCTTGTGCATTTTCCAACCTTCCTTTATACATTGGATATAATAATTGCTTTGATTATCTATCGAAAATTGGAACTCACCCTCTTTATTGGTAGTAGACGAGATGATAGGGGTTAATTTTGTAACATCACCTTTCTTTGAAAAAGTATATGCGATGACCTTTACTTTAGGAATAGGTTTTGATTTTTCGGAATAGACCACACCTTTAACTGCTACTTTTCCATTGGCAAGACAGATAGTGCATGTAAGTAATATTAAAAGCAGGACATTATTTACGTGTAAAAATCTATTCATATATTAATCTTAAAGCCTAAAAGCGTCTGAAAAATACAATTATATGAATATGGGATAATTATATTTTTTTTGACTTAAGTAAGAATATTTGAAAATTAGAACAACTTAAATGATTAACAAACGTTTATTATTTGTATATTTGATTTTTAAGAACTTCGAAAACGTCCAGTAACGCAAGTGTGTTATAAACTTTCTGTTATGCGAAACATTAATTGTTTTTTTAAATACCCACTAATTACTCTACTCATTTGTTTATTATCAGTATCCACAAATGCTAGTTCAAAAAAAGAGTACACCTTAAAAGGTTCATACCTAGACAGTAACACTGGGTTAACTGTTGAGGGTGTGAAGGTATGTGTAGTAGATACCAAAAGTGGTGCCAAGACAACTATTTATACCGACCAAGAAGGAAAATTTGTTTTAACAATAAATGGCGAATCTGATTTTACTGTTTTAGGTACTAAAGAAAGGTACTTTGATCAGATTGCTCATGCCTTTACTACAATCGGAAAAGATACAAATGATATCATTGATGTAACTTATACTATCAATGAGGTAAAATTAAATATCCCTTATACTTTAAATACTGTTGAATTTGAAATTAATAGTGGATATAAAATTCAAAATAAAGATCAAATAGATGCTCTTGCAGATTTATTGCAAGATTTTACAGATGTGAAATTATATATTACAGTTCATTCTGATTCAAGAGGATCTGAAGAATTTAATAAGGATATAACATCACGCAGGGCAGAGTATATTAAGGAATACCTCATGTCTAAAGGTATTTCAGCTAATATTCTTATTGCAAAAGGAGCTGGAGAAGAAGAGTTGCTCAATGAATGTGGTAATGGTGTTAGATGCTCTAATAACAAGCACCTTGAAAATAGAAGAGTTGAATTTCTGATTGTAAGTAATTAATTACATTTCAGTTAATACAAAAAAGGCATATTGAAATAATTTCAGTATGCCTTTTTTTCGTTTTCTATCTTTAGTAAGATTGTAAGACTACCACTGCTCGAGGAGCAATAGTGTAATATCCTGGTACTATTTGAACAGCATCTTCAAAAGAAACGATATCTTGAGGTGATGGAAGTCCTGTATCAATCATTCTTTTCCATTTAGTCTGTTTATGATTGATTGTAGATTCAGGAATTTCAAAGTTTAGATCTTCCCAATAGGTATTCACCATGATATACAATTGCTCTCCTGTGTTTGGTGAAGTCAACATATATCCAATAGCATGAGAATTTCCGTTCCAATCTGGATAATCAAATTCTACTCCATGCCATGAAATGATTGGTTTTCTAGCTCTTGCTTTAGAACTCCAAAAACGTTCAATTTGGAAGCATTCATGTTTTAAGTTGAACTGAATTAATTCTTTTACAAAGCGTAAAGAATTTCCATTGTTCATTGGGTCGTTCCAATTGAACCAACTTAAACCATTATCTTGACAATAAGCATTGTTATTACCATGTTGTGTCTTTCTTACTTCATCACCCATTAAGATCATAGGTGTTCCTTGAGATAAAAGCAGAAGAGTAAAGAAATTTTTTATTTGTCTTTCTCTTAATCCATTAATTTCTGGTGAATTCGAAGGTCCTTCTTCGCCATGATTCCAGCTGTAGTTGTCATTACTACCGTCATTATTATATTCACCATTGTCTAAATTATGTTTCTCATTGTAAGAAACAAGATCATTCATCGTGAAGCCATCATGACATGTAATAAAGTTAATACTACGATTAGGATCTCTATGTTCTTGATCTTTAAAGATATGATGTGAACCTTCAACACACCCTGCGAATGCACCTATTTGATCGTTATCTCCTTTGACAAAACGTCTAAGAACATCACGATATACACCATTCCACTCACTCCATCGATCACCTACAAATGAGCCAACTTGGTATAATCCTGCAGCATCCCAAGCTTCAGCGATCATTTTTGTTCCTGCCAAAATTGGATCAGATTCAATTTCCCAAAGAATAGGAGGGTTTTCTAATGGTTTGCCTTCTTCATCTCTGGATAATACAGATGCAAGGTCAAAACGGAAACCATCTACGTGCATTTCGGAAACCCAATATCTTAATGAATCCATAATCATTCTTCTTACAACAGAATGATTGGCATTAAAAGAATTACCACATCCAGAGAAATCTAAGAATTCATACTTATTATTTTTATCTGTAATGTAATATGTAGTAGCATCTAATCCTTTGAAATTGATCGTAGGACCTGCTTTCGGACCAACTTCAGTGGTGTGATTGTAAACGACATCAAGAATTACCTCAATACCAGCTTGATGTAAAGCCTTTACCATATCTTTAAACTCTCTAACTGGGCTTGTTGGATCATTTTTATCCATTGCATAAGCCGAGTGAGGGGCAAAGAAATTGACAGGGCTATATCCCCAATAATTGATACGTCCTTTCGGAGCATCATGTGGATCAAATTGGTAGATTGGTAATAATTCAACGGCTGTAATTCCAAGTTCCTTCAAGTAAGGAATCTTTTCTATCAAACCTGCATATGTACCTCTTTTGTCATCTGGTAAACCCGATGAAGGATCTTTTGTGAAACCAGCGACATGCATTTCGTATATAATCGTTTTTGAGTAAGGTCGAGAAAGAGGTTTGTCACCTTCCCAATCGTATTTACTATCATCAATGACAATACTTTTTAATGCATGGAGGCAATTGTCTCCAGGACGGATAGCTGCTTTTCTTGAATAATTATCATTCATACAAACTGCTCTTGCATAAGGGTCTACAAGAACTTTGCTTCCATCAAACCACTCTCCTTGTTCTGGTAGATAATCTCCAAAAGCTCTATATCCATATACTTGTCCATGACCAACACCTTCTACGAAAACGTGCCAATAATAAAATGTTTTATTTGTCTCAGGATTAAGTCTGATAACTTGGAAAGGTCTTGGGCTGTCTTTATCTGTAAATAGCAATAACTCAATGGCTTTAGCACCTTTAGAGTATATGCAAAAATTAGTTCCATTCTCTTGTACCGTAGCTCCTAATGGGTAACTATTTCCTTCTGAATACTTCACACTCATCGCTTATTGTTGTAATTTTTCGAACATGAAGTTAATGAAAAAAATATTTGTAAGGAAGATTGATACAATAAATACAAGATTCATTTATATGCTTCTAAAATATATAATAAATTGCCATTATTAGATTGTAAATAATCAATGTTTTTTACTAAACTTCATTAACCTGTTGAAAAAGAATATACTAATAACTGCTTTTTTTGGTTTCGTATTGTCATTTTTTGGTTGTCAAAAAAATACTACAACATCAGATAAATCAGTACTTTACCCTTCTGATACTTTAACCATAATATATTTTAATGATTGGGTAGAAAATCATTACAAAGAGAGAATAGCATCTTTTAAAGCAGATCCTATTCAAAACGGGACATTGTCTTTTTAGGAAATAGTATCACTGAGCAAGGTGGAGATTGGGCAGCAAAATTTGATCTTAAAAATATAAGAAATAGAGGAACCAGTGGAGATGTATCGGATGGAGTTTTGCATAGATTAGGTGAAAACGCTTACTACAAACCATCTAAATTGTTTATAATGATTGGGGTGAATGATTTATTTAATATCCATTATAAAAAACAAATCCCTTCTCCAGAATATACAGCAAATAATATCTTGAGAATCATTGAAAAGGTAAATGAACTTTCACCGAATACGCAAATTTATATTGAAAGTGTATTGCCAGATCATCGTGATTTTATGTTTATAGTCCTAAAATAACGATACAATAAAACCATCGTTATTATGGAAGGACATAAAAGTCAGTATGTTAAACGTACACAGAAGGATTACCCATTGTCTTTAAAACTTCAAATTGTGTCAGAAGTTGAAAGTGGCCAGCTAGGTTTAAAAGCAGCTCAACGTAAATATGGAATTCAAGGTAATCGAACAGTAAAGGTATGGTTACAAAAGTATGGTAACTTTGATTGGAACTATAAAGTGAATACCATGAAAAAGAAAACACCAGAGCAAGAATTATTAGAGCTGAAAATGGAATTAGAAGCTGCTAATAATAAAATTAACCGTCTGGAAAAAGAAGCGCAGAAAGCCGATCATAAAGCAATTATCTTTGATATGATGATTGATCTTGCCGAGAAAGAATATAAGATTGATATAAGAAAAAACTCCTCACCCAAGTAGTTGACAATTTTAAAATTTGATTATTCACGTTCGATAGAATATTCAAGTCAGTTACTTGGGAAAAATCGTCAAGTCTATTATCGTTCAATTTATCGTAAAAGAGATAATAAAATAGTCGCTCAGAAAGTTATTGAACTCATCCAACAGGAAAGAGTAATACTTCCTAAGTGTGGTCATAGAATGTTATACAAGAGACTTTATCCACAGTTAAAGTCTTTAGGTGTAGGCAGAGATAAATTGCTTACAATTATGAAAGCAAACCATCTAGAAATCAAACCAGAACGAGCATATCATATCACAACGGACTCAGATCATAGATTTAGAACATATCCAGACCTTGTTGATGGTTTAGAAATTAACCGTCCTGAACAAGTGATTGTATCTGATATTACATATGTTGGTTCACGTGATAACCCTTGGTATTTAGCACTGGTCACAGATGCTTATTCTAAACAAATTATGGGATATGATTTATCTAGATCTTTAGACAAAGAAGGAGCAATTCGAGCTCTGAAGATGGCAATTAAAAATAGACACTACAAGAAAGAAAAACTGATACACCATTCGGATAGAGGAGTACAATATTGCAGTAAAGCATATCAAAAATTACTTCGGAAAAATAAGATTACAACGAGTATGACAGAAACATATGATCCTTATAAAAATGCTATCGCGGAAAGAATAAATAGAACCATCAAGCATGATTTTAATCTTAGCAGATATGTAAATTATGAAACAATATTTGAGTCTTATTTGAAAGAATGTATTAAAACATATAATTTAGTCAGACCTCATATGTCTTGTTATATGAAAACTCCTTCTCAAATGCATAAAACTAGAGGGCTTCAGAGAAGGACATATAAAAAAATAAGACCCAATAATTAATCAATTACTGAGTCTTATCTTAATTTATTTTACACTGAAAAACTGTATCGTTATTTCAGGGCATTACATAAATTTTTTGATTAACGACGCTCGATTTTCGCACCAATCTTACGTAAACGCTCATCGATAAATTGATATCCTCTATCGATTTGATCAATATTAGAAATTACTGAAGTACCTTCTGCAGATAATGCAGCAATCAATAAAGCTTGACCTGCTCTAATATCTGGAGAAGTCATTTTAATTCCTTTTAATTGAGACTGACGGTCCAATCCAATTACAGTTGCTCTATGTGGGTCATTCAAAATAATTTGAGCACCCATGTCGATTAATTTATCTACAAAGAATAAACGACTTTCAAACATCTTTTGGTGAACTAGTACAGTACCTTTCGCTTGAATTGCAGTTACCAAAACGATACTTAATAAATCTGGCGTAAATAAAGGCCAAGGTCCATCAGCAACCGTTAAAATTGAACCATCAATAAAACGATCCAATTGGTAATGCTCTTGAGAAGGAATGTAGATATCATCGCCTCTGAATTCCATTTGAATACCCAAACGTTGGAATACAGTAGGGATTTGACCTAGTTCATCAATACGGCAATTCTTAATCGTTAACTCAGATTGTGTCATGGCAGCCATACCAATAAAACTACCGATCTCAATCATATCAGGTAGCATCGTATGTGTTGTGCCTCCTAATCTGTCAACACCTTCAATCGTCAATAAGTTAGAACCGTGACCAGAAATATTGGCACCCATACGGTTCAACATCTTACATAATTGTTGGATATATGGTTCACAAGCAGCATTGTAAAGAGTTGTTTTACCCTTTGCCATTACAGCACCCATGATGATATTGGCTGTACCCGTTACAGAGGGCTCATCCAATAAGATATACGTTCCTTCTAAATGCGTAGCATCGATTTCGAAGAAACCATCTTCTGTATAATTAAATTTTGCTCCTAATTTCTTAAATCCTAAGAAGTGAGTATCTAATCTACGGCGACCAATTTTATCTCCACCTGGCTTAGGAATTTTACCTTTACCAAATCGAGCCAATAATGGACCTAATACCATGATTGAACCTCTTAGTTTAGAAGCTTTATCTGAATATTCTTTAGTTTGTAAATGCTCGATGTTGATATCTTTCGCTTCAAATTCGTAAGAACCTTCACCTAACTTTTCTACTTTTACTCCTAAGTCTGCTAAAATGTCAATTAATTTCATGACATCAATGATATTAGGAATATTATGAATCGTAACTTTCTCTTCTGTAAGCAATACAGCACAAAGAATCTGTAAAGCCTCATTTTTTGCCCCTTGAGGTATGATTTCGCCACTTAGTTTATGGCCTCCTTCTACAATAAATTCTCCGGCTCCAGTTGATGCAGACATATTATTATAATTTATGTTTTAGTACGCTCAATTGTATTGAGTGAGTATCTTTTTTACTCTAAAAAATGGGTGTCGCTTAAAAATAAAGCGAGTTACTCTATAAAAATACAGTAACTCGCTTCAATATTAATGAATTCAATATTAAAATTCTATTTATTCTTGGTTCAATGCGTTAATAATTGCCGTTGGACTCATTCTATTTGAATATCTAGGGTCATATTGCATCGCAATTACCGTTTGATCCTTGCCAATGATGTAAGTGGCAGGGACAGGAAGAGAAGCTTGCTTGATCGCATTATTAGCAGCAATATCAGTAAACAAAAATGTCTTAATTTTCTTCTGATACTTTTCTGTTACTTGAAAAGTTACTTTATAACTATCCATAATACTTAAATCCTGATCAGTAATCATAGGGAATGTAAATCCTTTCTTTTTAGCGAAAGCATCTAAACTTTCTTTTTCCTCAGGACTCACCATAATCACTTGAGCACCCGTAGCTGTAATGTAGTCCAATGAATCTCTTATACTTTTTAAATGTTTGAAACATGACGGACACCAACTTCCACGGAAAAAATTAACCACAACAGGTCCTTCTTTTACCATTTCGGAAAGTTTTCTTTTTTGACCATTCTGATCAATTCCTTCAAAATCTGGAGCAAAATCACCGACCTGTAGACCTGGCTGTAAAGTTTCTACTTCAATACCATATTTAGCATAAATATCTTTTTCTTGGCTATAGGCTAATGTACTTACACAAATAATAAGAGATAAAATGATGTATTTCATAGGTTTAATTTTGAGTGTGGAATTCCAAGTTACTGTATTCCTTGATTAAAAAAATCTAATTTTAACTATTTGTCTAAAGAATGCCTGTTTCATTACATTTAGAAACGTTAAAAAATAAAAAAGCCCTATTAAAACTAATTTTAAAAGGGCTAATATATTGTTAAAATAGAAATTATGCCTTCAAATGCTTGAGCATAGTTTCCATTTTTAATTCTGTTTCTTTCCATTCTTTTTCAGGATCTGAGTCAGCTGTAATTCCAGCTCCAGCATAGAGTAATGCATGATCTTCAAAAAGTTGTAGGCATCTTAAATTTACAAAAAGGTGATCTCTATCTTGAATCCCAATAGGACCTAAATAACCACTATATAATGAACGATTGTATTTTTCATTCTCCAATATAAATTGAGTGGCAATTTCCTTAGGCATACCACATACCGCAGAAGTAGGATGTAATAGCTTCAACATCACCGTACCTAATTGTGGAAAATTAGTTGCTTTTGTATCAACCGTGAAATCAGTTTTTAGATGAAGTAAATGTCCTGCGGCAACAGTGCGTGGACCTTTTTCTTCATATTCTCTAAGTCTGATTTTCTTAAAACAGTTGATGATATATCTACTCACTAAAGCTTGCTCTTCAATCTCTTTCATCTTCCAAGAAGCTTCTTTTGGAGACATTCCATTGCTTGCTTGAGTTCCAGCTAACGCAACAGTATTAAATATACCATTCTCATCTGTACTGATTAATGTTTCTGGTGAAGCACCAATCCAAAGTCCAATATTGGGAAGGTAACACATAGAAACGAAAGCATTAGGATAAGCTTTACAAAGACGATGGAAAAACTGAATTGGAGAAAAATCCTCTTTTAATGGAGCTTCTTTAGTTCTAGAAAGCACTACTTTTAGGAAAGCATCATTATTCATTGCATCAATACTCTCTTGAACAATACTTGTAAAATGCTCTTTTGAAGTAGGCGGGAAGTGAGTATCTAAGCGATGTCCTTTCCACTGACTTTTCTGTCCGTGCTTATAATAAGTACTTAAAGCACGTTCCACTTTTTGCTTAGTTTCAAAATCATAATCATTTGAAAATTCAATATGTGATGATTCTGAAGTATAATAAATATCAGCTGGAATAAAATAAGCTTTATCTTGCTTATCTTGGAAAGGTCTAGCAATAAATCCTTTAGGTAATTCCTCTAAATCAACATCAACCTTGCGTGCTTCTCTTTGTAAAGAAACAACTACTTGTTGAATTTGTTCATTAGGCATTTTCCATGTAGCAAAAGGTTGTCCGCTGTCTAGTGCTGTTCCCAATACTTCATCAAAATGTAATGGTGTACGTTCAACATCCAAGTCTATTTGCTTTACGATATTTTCCAATTCCACTGTTTTCATTATATCTCAATAACTAAAAAAATAAGAATATTGTTATATTCTTTTTGCATTTATTAGGCTAGTATATGCAAATGTATTAGAATAAGGTTGAAAAGTTTCACCTTTAAGGTAGAAAGTTATCTTATAAATTCACTTACGTGGCTTCAATTTTGTTAGAATTTACGCTTAAAATAGAGAAGATTTTTTCTTAATGAGTAATTATAAATTAAATAAGGAATACCAAAAGTTTTACTTGAAGAAAGTAGGTTATCATTTTATCAATAAATGGACAGTATACCTTCGAGCGTTAATATTAATAGCAATATTGATTACTCTCGGTGACCGTTTGAATATATGGTACTTTAAACCTTCAAAACTATACACTCTTCTCGATCGATTTTTTTATGACTACGCAAAAGAACACCCTGAAGTACTTACCAAAACAAAAGCATTTAAATGGCCTTATATATCTAGTGGGTCAGAAGGAAAATTAAATGATGTATCTACATTCCAAGTAGAATTTGATTCGTTATATGTTCAAAAAGAATATGAATTTCTAGATAGATATAACCTTAATGAAATGACCGCAGATGAGCAATTATCTGCTAAAACGTTTCGCTATATCATTGAACAAGAGATCCTTGAGAAATTATTATTTAAAAATACAAAGTTTCCTATTGACCATGTTCAAGGAATACAGGTACAATTACCTATGTTTATGTTGAACTGTCATACGATCAACTCAACATCAGATGCAAAAAACTACATCAGTCGGTTAATCGATGCTCAGGATAAAATTTCAGAACTAATTACAGGAAATAAACTTAATCCTAAAGGGACAAGTGAAAAAATAACAACAAAAAATATTCTATTTAGACGTTCAAACGAATCGTTGGAAGAAGCTATTCATCACTTTCATGTCAATGATGCACTTACCATTCCACCTAAAAATGTATTGAACAAAGTAAAGGAACAACTTAAAGTGTTTTTATCTACTCCTGTTGAAGAAAATATATTTTATGTAGATTTTATCAATAAACTCGATAATCTTGAAGGTGAAGAATTGCTTACAAGTAAGAGAGAATTAAAATATGAACTCAAAAAAGCCATAGAAGGTGCTGTTATACCTTCGTTTGATGCTTTGTACAGAACGGTGTCTGAATTAGAAATACAAGCACCTGAAGAAATTACATCAATGCAATATAAATTTGGGGAGTTATATTATCAGCATTGTTTGAGAGCCTCACTTGGTATGAATGATGCCCATCTTGATTATCATTACAGACCAAAGAATTTATACTTTTTAGGTAAAAAAGAATTGTCAAAAGAGACAAGAAAACTTCATGAATTGCTAGATTCTGCAAATATTGCATCTGGCTCATTAAGAGAAAGAATTGATATTTTTGCAACAAAAGAACTGCAAATGACGCATCATGAGTATATGATGTTATTTGAAGATACTTTTATGGAGTTTGAAAAAGAAAGTTCAAAACATTATCCTATTGAGATTGGTTATTATCCAAGTCTAGCTCAAGGAACATTTATTGAACCTTTTTATTATGAGGGTAGTTTTGATAATACAAGAAAGAGTAAAATTTTCTTTTCTGATTCTATCAGTTTGTATAGTAAAATAGTTGTGAAACCGACTGCAATTGCCTATCAAAATGTGCATCAATGGTCGAATTCTAAACTTTTGAACCCTAATCTACCTTTATTCAGAAGAGGACTTTCAATGGAATACATTACTGAATTCTGGAAAAATGTAAGTATATACAAGCACTATAATAATGCAGACTTACACCAAAGAATCAGGTATCAACTATGGAAAGTTCATCAATATGCTTTTATGGTTTGTGATTTGGGAATTCACCATTATTTATGGACAAAAAAGGAAGCAGTGGAATATGTTTATGATAAATCAATCTTATCCGTTAGTGAATCAGAAAATATTGTAGATTTTTCGACTTCTTCTATTGGTTATTTGGCTGCAAAAGGTTTTGGTGTTCATTTATTAAATGAATATTTAAAGAATAAACATGAAGATTTTGATAGTCAATTAGTTATGGCTGAAATGCAAAACCTTTTTAAGGAAGGAGCTGTTTCTTTTTCAGAATTTAAAGATTTAATGTTTGTCAATAAATCTGAAAAATAGGTTCAACATTTTTTTAAACATGGTCAGAAAGTGCTAAAAGGTGAAATTAAATCTTATCTTTGCACGTATTTTTGAAACAAAGTTTTACAGTTAAGTAAAAATATGAGTCTAACAATCAGAGAAAAGCACGGCTTTAAATATATAGATGAAGGTGAGGGTGAAGTATTAGTCCTATTACATGGATTATTCGGAGCGTTAAGTAACTGGTCTGAGGTATTGAGCTACTTCTCAGGTCGCTACCGTGTCATTATTCCAATGTTGCCTATTTACGATTCACCTCGTAATGAATCAAACTTAGAAGGATTGGTTGCTTATACTGAAAAGTTTGTAGAAGTTTTTGAACTTGATAAATTTTCTTTATTAGGAAATAGCTTAGGTGGTCATGTTTCATTACTTTATACTTTAGCAAATCCAGAAAAAGTACAAAAACTTATCCTTACAGGTAGCTCAGGATTGTATGAGTCTGGAATGGGACTTTCATATCCCAAAAGAGGTAGTTATGAATTTATCAAAGATAGAGTAGGATATACTTTCTATGATCCTGAAGTAGCTACAAAAGAATTGGTTGATGAGTGTTATGAAGTGACTTCTGATAACGCGAAGTGTTTGAGAATTGTATATTATGCAAGATCAGCACAAAAGCACAACCTAAGAGATGAGTTAAATGAAATCAAATGTCCTACTTTGTTGGTTTGGGGATTGAATGATACAATCACACCTCCTTCAGCAGGTCATGAATTTAATAGAAAAATACCTAACTCTGAATTACATTTTATCGATAAATGTTGCCACGTACCGATGATGGAACATCCAAATCGATTCAATATGTTAGTAGACGATTTCTTGAGAAATAACTAACAATAATGTAGTTTAGAGAAACCTTTTAATCATTTCTCTAAATATATTTCGGAGATTTCGAATAGTAGTGATGACTATTCACAGATTGGGAGGTAAATATTGATGAAAGTCAATGTTTTATCTCCCAATTTGTTTATACTTATAGTTGAAACAAAAAATAATGGTATGCAGATAGCGAAAGAGTTAATATCAAAGACTTTACCCCATATAGACCCAAATACCTCTCTAGAACGTGTGTTTGCTTATTTTGAAGAGCATAACATCCTTTCACTTCCTGTTATTAAGGATGAGAAGTATATCGGTTTAGTGATGGAGCGTGATTTTTTTGATCTTGACTTAAGTGAAGGGGTGAAATCAGTGAAATTACCATTGTCATTTGAGGAAGTTTCTGTACTTCCAACAACACACTTATATGACATTCTAAGAGTTGTTGATGAATTTGATGTTGAAATAGTCCCTGTAGTGGATAAAGAAGGTGGGTATCATGGTGTGATCATCGTGGAAGATATGATGATGGAACTTGCACGTGCCCATGCTGATCAAATTGTAGGAAATATTGTTGCTTTAAGAATCGAAGCAATTCATTATTCATTAGAAGATCTTAGTAGATGGGTAGAATCTAACAATGTGAAAATATTAAGTGCATTTGTAGAATCTGATCCTAATGATCCACAGATGGTCATTGTTACGCTTAAATTAAACAAAGTGGAAGTAGATGCTGTAATCGCTACATTTGAAAGATTCAGTTTAAATGTGATCTATTCTTCCTCTTTTACAGAAGGTAAAGATGACAGCAAAGATAGACTAGATAATCTCTTAAGGTACCTAGAACTTTAAAAATGATAATAGCATTACACAGCCGTAAATTAGAAACTGAACGAAGCAAGTTTATTATAGATTCCATTAAATATATTCTCGGAAAAGAGGAATTGGAATTAATTATTTCAGATGCATTAGCGCCTTATTTAGAAAAAATAGAGCCTGAACTTTTCAAGCAACTACGCGTTTTTAGCACAACTGAAGATTTACGGGGTGTTGATTTTGTCATCTCTATCGGAGGTGATGGAACACTTCTACAAGCCTTGACGTACGTTCAAGAACTTGAAATTCCTATTGTAGGGGTCAATGCTGGAAGATTAGGTTTCTTGGCTTCTATTCAAAGAGAAAATTTCCAATCAACAATTGACGCTTTAATCAATGGGTTTTATTCTATTGAAGAAAGAACGATGCTTACACTAGTAAGTGATCGTGATGATCTTTTTGGTGGTATTAAATTTGGATTAAATGAATTTACTATTCTAAAAAGAGATACTTCCTCAATGATTGTTGTACATACCTATCTTAATGGTGAGTACCTAAATTCTTATTGGGCAGATGGTTTGATTGTATCCACACCTTCAGGTTCTACTGGATACTCTCTGTCAGTTGGAGGACCTGTTGTTATTCCAGGTTCTGAAAACTTTATTATCTCTCCTGTTTGTCCTCATAACCTTAATGTAAGACCATTAATCGTTTCTGATAATAGTATTATCTCTTTTGAAATTGAAGGAAGAAGTAAGAACTTCTTAGTTTCTTTAGATTCAAGATCGGAACCAGTGGATGCTTCTATTCAATTAGCAGTAAAGAAATGCCCTTTCAAAGCGAAGTTAGTAAGTATTGGAGGTTCAGAGAAATTCTTGGATACACTCAGAAAAAAGCTAAATTGGGGCTTAGATAATCGTAACTAGAAACACATACATAGGTTTGAAATAATTACTGTTTAAACCTAACTACAATAAATTAATAACAACTTATCAACAAATGAAGCAATTATTTAAATCGCTAATAGGTGTTGGTGTCCTTACGGCAACACTTTATAGCTGTTCATCTACCAAACAAGACGAGGTGAAAATGACTTCTAGCAACCCTCTTTTACAAGAATGGAAAGGTCCTTACGGAGGAGTTCCTGCTTTTGATCAAATGAATCTAGCAGATCTTCAAAGTGCAATTGAGGAAGGGATGGCTATGAAACTCAAAGAAATTGATATTATTGCTAATAATCCAGAAGCTCCCACTTTTGACAATACAATTGTTGCACTCGAAAAATCAGGAGCTCCTTTAGATAGAGCATTTACATACTATGGTATTTGGAGGAGTAATATGTCTTCACCTGAATTAAGAGAAATATCAAAAAACTTAGCACCAAAAATCTCTGATTATTCATCTAAAATTAATCAGAATGAAAAGCTTTTTCAACGTATTAAAACGGTTTATGAAGCTTCTCAAGAAAAGCCATTAGAACCAGAAGCTCAAAGAATTGTTGAACTGATCTACACAGGTTTTGTAATGGATGGAGCTGATCTTGATCCAGAGAAAAAGAAAAAGTATGCTGAGATTGATAAGAAATTATCATCTCTATATAACTCATTCTCGAACAATGTTCTTGCTGATGAAGAGCGTTATGTAGTTTATTTGAAAAAAGATCAATTAAGTGGTTTACCAGAGTCTTATGTAAAATCAGCTGCTAAAACGGCTGAAGAAAAAGGACATCCTGGTGAATATGCTATTACAAATACAAGATCATCTATGGAGCCTTTCTTAATGTACTCAGATGAAAGAGCATTAAGAAAAGAAGTGTGGACGAATTACATCAAGAGAGGGGATAACAGAGATGAACACGATAACAATAAAATCATCGCTGAAATCCTTCAATTAAGAGATGACAGAGTAGCTTTATTAGGCTATGACAATTATGCTACTTGGAGATTACAAAATAGAATGGCAAAGACGCCTGAAAATGCAATGGAGTTGATGGAAAAAGTATGGCAAGCTTCTACTGCTCGTGTTAAGGAAGAAGTGGCTGATATGCAAGCTGTAGCAAATAAACGAGGGGATAAAATCACAATCGAACCTTGGGATTACCGCTATTATGCTGAAAAAGTTCGTAAGGCAAAGTATGATTTGGATTCTGATGAAGTAAAACAATATCTTCAGTTAGAGAAATTAAGAGAGGCGATGTTCTTTGTGGCAGGGGAGCTTTTCAATTTTCAATTCAAAGCTTTAGAAGAAGGTAAAGTTCCTGTTTTTCAAGCTGATGTAAAGGTTTGGGAAGTAACAGATAAAACATCAGGTGAAGTTATCGGTTTATGGTATCTTGATCCATATGCTCGTAAAGGTAAGCGTTCTGGTGCTTGGGCGACAACATACAGAAGCTTCACTTCATACCAAGGAAAGAAAATTGTATTGGCTTCAAATAACTCTAACTTCATTAAGCCTGCTCCAGGTGAAGTTTCATTGGTGTCTTGGAGTGATGCTGAGACTTTCTTCCATGAATTTGGACATGCATTACACTTCTTGTCAGCAAATGTAAAATACCCAACTTCAAACAGTGGTGTAAGGGACTACACGGAATTCCAATCTCAATTATTAGAGCGTTGGTTATCGACTGATAAAGTAATCAATGGATTCTTGACACATCAAAAAACAGGAAAGCCAATGCCTGCATCATTAGTGAAAAAAATCGAAGCAGCCGCTTCATTTAATCAAGGATTCAGTACTACAGAATATTTAGCGTCAGCGTTAATGGATATTAAATACCATACTGTAGACCCTACGGATATTGATCCAGTGAAATTTGAAGAAGAAACATTGACATCATTAGGAATGCCTAAAGAAATTGTAATGCGCCATCGTTCAACCCAATTTGGACACGTATTCTCAGGCGAAGGATATGCAGCAGCATACTATGGATATCTTTGGGCAGATGTATTGACATCAGATGCAGCTGAAGTATTTGCAAATGCTCCTGAAGGGTTCTACGATAAAGATGTAGCTGATAAATTAGTGAAGTACTTATTTGCACCTCGAAATGCGATTGAACCCGCTGAAGCCTATAAAATGTTTAGAGGTAGAGATGCTGATAGTGAGGCATTAATGAGAGATAGAGGTTTTACGAAATAAATTCTTTCCAGTATTTATTGAGTTAAAAACTTAGAATGAAGAGTTAAGAATGAGTCATATAATCTTGTTCTTAACTCTTTTTTTGATACTCCTTATTTGTTATTAAAAAAAAGAAGAGCTAAAACCAGAATAACTAAATCCTTTCTTAACTCTTCATTTTTATGCTTATCTTCAAAAGATTCTACATCGCTACTTCTGATAAGAATTTTACTCTTACAAGGCGAATTTCATCTTCACCTATATCTTCATCTAATTCATCATAAGCATCATCGAGATCATCTGTATCGGCATTCATAAAGTAATCATAGATTTCATCTAAGCGATCTTCATCCATGATTGTATCGATATAATAATCAAGATTTAATTTTGTCCCAGAATCAACAATATTTTCGATTTCATCTAATACATCATCAAAAGATATTTTTAATGAATCGGCGATGTCTTCTATATCTTGTTTTCTGTCTATATGCTGAATAATTGTAATCTTAGCTTTTGATTTGTTGACCGTACTTTTAACGACAACATCTTTGGCGGTTACAATTTCATTTTGTTCCACATAATCTTGAATAATATCCAAGAAAGGTTTACCGAATTTTTTTGCTTTACCAGCACCAACACCATTGACTTGCATCAATTCTTCATTGGTGATTGGATAAACAGTAGCCATTTCCTCTAAAGAAGGTTCCTGGAAAATAGCATACGGTGGAATACCTTTTTGATGTGCAAGTTTCTTTCTTTTTGCCTTTAATAAATCAAATAGTTCTTTGTCAAAAGCATTAGTGACAACAGCTTCCTCATTAAGTGCTTCTAATTCAGAAGGCCATTGATAATCTTGAGTAAAATCAATATCAAAAGGATGTTCTAAGAACTCTTTACCTTTCTCTGTGATGCGAATTAAAGTAATCTGATCAACATCTTTCGCTAAAAGCCCATGAATCATGGATTGACGGATGATAGATTCCCAATGTTTATTATCAAATTCGCTACCCTTGCTAAAAGACTTAAGATCTGTATGATTATAGCTTTCTACATAGTCCGTTCTTGTCCCTGTCAATACATTACAGATATGTTCGATACCAAAACGTTCCTCTGTCTCTTGAACTGCCTGTAACACAAGAACAATATGATCTTTTGCATTAAAGGAAGTATGTTTTGCTTTACAATTATCGCAGTGTCCGCAGTTTTCCTTTACATTTTCACCAAAGTAATGTAACAACTGCTTTGTTCTACATACCGAAGAATAAGCATAATAACTCATTTCTTGTAAAAGAATATGAACATTCTCTCTCTCCGTTATAGATTTATCTTTATGAAATTTTTCAAGTTTAGCAATATCATCAGGACTAAAAAGCATCATACAGTAAGACTCTAATCCATCCCTACCTGCACGTCCTGTTTCCTGATAGTAACCCTCCAATGACTTTGGAGCATCATAATGCACAACAAAACGGACATCAGGTTTGTCGATACCCATACCGAAGGCAATTGTAGCGACAATAACATCACAATCTTCATTCAAGAAGGCGTCTTGATTTCCCATACGTTGAGAAGATTCCATGCCTGCATGATAAGGTTGTGCATTGATACCATTGATACGTAAAAACTCGGCAACTTCTTCTACCTTTTTACGACTCAAACAATAAACAATTCCTGATTTATTTTGATGATTACGAATAAATTTAATCAATTGTACCTTAGGATCTTTCTTAGGGTGTATCTCATAAAATAAATTATCCCTATGGAAAGAAGATAAGAAGATATTAGCATCTTCCATTCTAAGGTTCTTTTGGATATCAGCTCTTACTTTTGGTGTTGCTGTAGCAGTAAGAGCGATAATTGGAAGGTCTCCAATTTCCTCAATGATCTGTTTTATTCTTCTATATTCAGGCCTAAAATCATGTCCCCATTCTGAAATACAGTGGGCTTCATCAATTGCGATGAATGAGATATTAGACTTTTTAAGCAATTCTATATTGTCAGGTTTAGTCAAAGATTCTGGTGCAACATAAAGTAGTTTTGTTTTACCTTCTAGAGTTTCTTTTTTAACTCTATTGGATTCACTTTTACTTAATGTTGAGTTTAAGAAGCTTGCGTTAATTCCTAGTGCTTGAAGTTGATCAACTTGATTTTTCATAAGTGCGATCAAAGGAGAAATTACAATTGTAGTTCCTTCTTTGATAACTGCTGGCAATTGGTAGCAAAGAGACTTACCTGCACCTGTAGGCATGATCACAAAAGTGTTCTTGCCATCAAGTATATGTTGAATAATCACTTCCTGATTTCCACGAAACTGATTATACCCAAATACTTCTTTTAATTTATCTTTTAAAGGTGATTGTACATTCGTACTAGCCATATTCAAATTCTAATAAATTATCTAATCTAGATAAGTAAAAATAATTGGATGCTTTAATTATGTGTTTGCATAGATGAATACTAAAGCTTAAGTAGCATCTTCATTTTCTATATATGAATATACAAAAACACAATTAGTTTTCATAGTAGTAATTCCTAACCAATTGTAATAGTTCACTTTGAATTTATTTTTTTGAGTGGAGTAGAAGTGGAATATAGTCTAGGGTATAAAAAAACCCACATTTTTGAGATGTGGGTTAAATATATTTTTTGAAAAAAATTAATGACTCAATCGTTCTAATCGAGGTAAATTGATAATTGTAATGTTTTTATCTTTTATTTCAATTAATTTTTCATCTTTAAAATCAGAAAGGGTACGAATTAATGTTTCCTTAGCTGTACCAACGATTTTTGCTAAATCATCTCTTGTAATTGACATTCTTTCGTTTGGTCCTTGTTGATAGCGTTTGTCTAATTGTAATAATACTTCAGCAACTCTTTGTCTCACAGAACCATATGCTAATTTTAATAGTTTTTCTTCTTGTTCAATCACTTCTTTTGTCAATAACTTGATAAAAGCATGTGAAACGTCTCTATTATTATGAATTAAACTAAAGAAATCTTCTTTAGGAATCATTGTAATTTCACATTCTTCAAGTACCATAGCACTCTCAGGGTAAGTAACGTCTTTTAAAAGTGCAACATAACCTAAGAACTCGCCAGGGCCATGAATACCTGTGATATATTCTTTACCGTCTTCATTTGTCTTATAAGTTTTTACTTTACCACTTACTATTTGTAATAAAGCATTTGGGTGATCTCCTTCATAAAAGAGTACACTTTTCTTCTTATAAGTACGTGTTTTTCTATTTTCAGATAATTTCTCCAAGTTATTTAATCCTCTAGCATCACTGATGAAAGAGTCAAACCCTTCAGGAGATTGTTCATAATGCTTACGTACAGTATCAGATTTTTTAAGTCTACTTTCGATTGCATCTAATAATTCAACATCATCGAAAGGTTTAGCAATATAGTCATCAGCACCGTGGCTCATTCCTTTTCTAAAGTCTGTTTTTTCTGCTTTTGCAGTTAAGAAGATGAAAGGAATACTCGCTGTGTTAGGATCTTTAGATAAAGCGAATAATACACCATAACCATCTAATTCAGGCATCATGATGTCGCAGATGATTAAGTCAGGATTAGTAGTTCTAGCTTTTTCAACGCCCACTTTACCATTTTCAGCTGTTATTACGTCGTAATTTGATAATTCAAGTATTTCTGATGTGTTTTCACGCATCTCTAAATTATCCTCGATCAACAGTATTTTTTTCATTTGGAATATACTTTTTCGGTATTTTAATTGAGAATGTTGTACCCACGTCTTCTTTACTCTCGAAGGAGATAGATCCATTCAGCATTTCTAAGTATTTCGTCACAATATTCAATCCAAGGCCTGTTCCTTGGATATTTATTGCATTTTCAGCTCTAAAGAATCGATCA
This sequence comes from Flammeovirga sp. AWQ4_249, assembly GCF_056161045.1. Lineage (NCBI taxonomy): Bacteria > Pseudomonadati > Bacteroidota > Cytophagia > Cytophagales > Flammeovirgaceae > Flammeovirga > Flammeovirga sp. AWQ4_249. The sequence goes on along the minus strand of NZ_JBSWYJ010000002.1, from coordinate 336,484 downwards.
AATAAATGCACTTGATCTTTTTCAGGAATACCCATTCCTTCATCTTTAATGCTGATACTCAATTCATTTTCATCTATACAGGATTCAATCCAAATCCGGTCTCCTATGCCAGAGTATTTGATGGCGTTTGATAGTAAATTTATAATTATATTCTTCAGTATTTGGGGGTCTGTCTTAAATTGAGATACCCCTTCATGACTGATGATTATGTTCTGTCCTTGTTTGGTCATCGATGTCATCTCATCACACAATCCATCGATAAAATTATCGACATCAATTGTTGAACGGTGAACAAATTGCTTACCTTCCTCTAATTTACTAATTGATAAGAAATCATTCAAGATCTGTGTAAGATTATTAACGCTTGATTTGATACGTTTAATATGTTTCTCCTTTTTCTCTTGCTGTTCGACTGAATTATACCTCGAAATCAATGATACAGAAGACATTATAGTACTAAGAGGTGTTCTGAATTCATGAGATGCCATAGAGACAAATCGACTCTTTAATTCATTCAATTGACGCTCCTTAGTTAATGCTTTTTTGATTTCTTCTTCGGCTTTGGCTTGTTGTGTAACATTGAGCATTACAACCAAAACTTGTTTTGTTTGTCTTCTACTGTTCTTGATGGGAACAATGATAGAAGTGTAGTTTAAATCTTTATATCTGAAGTCAAAAATTACTTCTTCTCCTGTATCAATTACTTCCTTAGCGAGATGATAACATTTTTTGTATTCATCTGCTCGTGAAGGATCATTTTCAGAGAGAAATTTAAAGTATTGAGCACCTACAATTTTATCTGCATCAAGATCTAAGTCAGTAAAACCTGTACCATCAGCAAAAATATAATTTAGATTTTCATCTAAAACGGCAATTATACCATAAGGAAAATTATGAGCGATGATTTTATAAATCGCCTGACTCTTCAATAATTCATCTTCCGCTTTTTTTCGCTCAAATATTTGAAGCTCTAAATCTTCATTAGAACGTTGTAACGTTTTGATTGCATTATCAAGTTGTCTCGTACGATCTTGAACTCTTTGTTCTAATTGTTCATTAAGCTCTTGAATATGATTTAAATGCTTACTGTGAAGAATACTGTGGCGTATAGCTCTTTCTAATTGTTGAGGAGTAATTTGCCCTTTTACCAAGTAATCAGAAGCACCTGCAACCATGGCCTGTTCATCTACTTTCACATCGCCTTGCCCCGTCAGGAGAATAAATGGTTTAAAAGGTTTATTTTCCAAAGATTCTTTGATAAGATCGAGGCCACTTTTGGCACCAAGAAGGTAGTCTACAATGTAGACATCATGCGCCCCAAGATTGATGATTTCTAATGCATCTTCAAAATTAGGCACCCAATCCAATTTATAGTTGCGATAAGGGATATCATCCAAAACATCTTCTGTGATGATATAATCATCTTCGTCATCATCTATGAGTAGAACCTTTATGATTTGATTTTGTGAATCTGGCTGATGTGAAAAAGACATATTCAGTAGTATTAATTTGGTAGTCTTACGATTTGAAACCAATATTGATTGAGTGATTTTACAATATCAACCATGGATTCAAATGTGACTGGCTTTGTAATAAATGAGCTTACCCCCAAGTTATACGTTTTTGTAACATCTTCTTCATCATTAGAAGTTGTTAATACAACGACAGGGATTTTTCTTAATAACTCGTTTTCTTTTATTTCTTTTAGACATTCACGACCGTCTTTTTTAGGCATGTTTAAGTCTAATAAAATTAGATCTGGAATTGGAAATTTTTCCTCATCGGAAAAGTCACCTCTATGATTAAGGTAATCCATTAATTCTTCTCCATCTTCAACAAACTGAAGATTTGCAGATAACTTACTTTCTTCGAAGGCTTCTTCGGTTAACATTCGATCCTCTGGATCATCATCTGCATAAAGAATGGTCATCATAATATTTTAATAAAAATTGAATATATAATTTAAGAAAAAAATTAACTTTCTTCAAGATCAGTTTTTAAAGTGAAAGTAAAAGTTGTCCCTTCACCAATTTTACTTTTGGCAGTAATGTCTCCTCCATGACGTTGAGTGATTTTTTTACAAATTGCCAAACCAATTCCGGAACCATTGTACTTTCTGCCTTCTAAACGTTGGAAGATTTGGAAAATACGTTCGTTGTATTTTTCATCAAACCCAATACCATTATCAGAAATAGAAATTTCAATTTCATCAGGCTTAACTTCATTCGTTTTAGCATCTATTCTGATCTGTGGTGGTACATCTTCTTTCTTAAATTTAATAGCGTTAGATATAAGATTTTGAAAAAGTTGTCTTAGTTGAGTGATATCTCCTTTTATTGTTGGAAGTTCAACAGTGCGAATTACCGCTTCTGATTCGTTAATTGCAATTTCTAGATCAGATATAACATCCGTTAACACAGTATTAAGATCCACTTCTTCAAAAGGTTTAGCCTTAGATGAAATTCTAGAAAAACGAAGAAGATCCGTAATCAGTTGTTGCATTCTTTCCGCCGAATTCAACATTCGATGGATATAATCTTGACCCTTTGGAGATAGATTTTCTTTTTCTTTCTTACTTAAACGATCACCAAAAGCGCGAATCTTTCTTAATGGTTCTTGAAGATCATGCGAACTGACATAAGCGAAATCTTCTAATTCTCTATTTTTAAGAATTAGTTCTTGCATATATTGTTTTACCTTTTGCTCATTTTCCTTCCTTTCCGTAATATCTTCTGCGAAAATGATGATCCCGCTAATTTCATTGTCATTATTATACCAAGGATGAGCTTCCCATTCAATCCAAATATGATTTGTATTAAATCTCTCAATATAATCGGATTGATTTCCCGACTTTTCTCCTTTTAAAACTTTCTGGAAGATAGCATCCCAATGTTCTTTAAAGTGAGGAAGTGATTCTTGGATTGTTTTTCCCTCTAAATCCTCTTCAAGTCCTAATGTTTTTTTCCAACGATTACTTGCGATTAGGTAATTGAAATCTTTATCTAACATGGCAATAGCAGCCGGTGCATAGTCGGCATAATATTCCAAAAGCTGTTGCTGTTTGATGACCTGTAATTCAGCATTTTTACGCTTTGTTATATCATGGACAAAAGCTGCAACGTGAAATTCATCATGAATCATTAAATGACTGATGCTGACTTCAACATAGAAAATTTCCTTCTTTTTATTTTGTGCAATAAACTCCTTTCCCAATCCCATAGGACGGGTTTCGGGGTTTTTTATATAATTTTCTCTAAACTTCTTATGCATTTCTCTGATTGCATTAGGAAGTAGAGTTTCTAATTCTTTTCCGATTAATTCATCTTCATCATATCCGAAAATGGAGTTTCCCATAGGATTGATAGCAACGATTGTCCCTTTTTTATCACAAATAACAATTCCTTCTGAAGCGGAATAGAATAACTGTGATAAAAAATCACCTCTTTCTAATAACTTTTTGGGCATTATTGATAGGTTAATTGTTTTTAATGTAAGCGATCGCTTCTTCTAGTTGAGAAGGGTGGATCCAATGTGTAGTTTCATCTCGTTTAAACCAACTCAATTGTTTCTTAGCATACCTTCTGCTATTTCTTTTTAAATGCTCAACAGTAGTTTTCCAATCAAATTTTCCATCCCAGAAATCAAAAATTTCTTTGTAACCCACCGTTTGTAAAGCGTTTTTATCTTTATAGTCGGCCAAACTTTCAACTTCTTTAAGGAGACCATTGTTAAGCATTAAATCCATTCTCAGATTAATTCGATCGTATAATTCCTGACGGTCTCTAGTTAAGCCAATTTTTATAATTTTAAAAGGTCTTTCAGCTTTATATTTACTTCGTTGATCAGAATATTTTTTTCCGGTGATTTCCATCACCTCTAATGCTCTAATTACTCTTTGATAATTGGCTTTATCAACTTGATCATAATAGGTAGGGTCTTTTTCTTTTAGCTCTTCTAATAATGGGTCAATGCCTTCTGTTTGGTGACGAAGATTTAATTTATCTCTCACTTCAGGATCACTTGTAGGCATTGGATCGATACCATTGCAAACTGCATCTACATACATTCCTGAACCTCCGGAAAGAATTACATATTGATGTTTTTTAAAAAGTTTTTCAAGAAGTGATAAGGCATCTTTTTCGTAGTGACCAAAGCTATATTCTTGATCAATAGATAGGTGTCCAACAAAATAATGAGGGATTTCTTTCATTTCTTCAAGTGTAGGACGTGCTGTTCCAATTTGCATTTCCTTAAAAAACTGTCTTGAATCGGCATAAACAATCTCTGTAGAAAAGGCTCTAGCAAGCTCTACACAAAAATCTGTCTTCCCTACAGCTGTAGGACCTACAACAACTACTAATACTTTCTCTTTTTCTGACATCTTTTTTTATTTACCACTAAGATACAAAGTTAACATTAAGTAGGTAAGCAAATGCTAACAAAGTATGGTAAGATAAAAACAAAAAGTTACCTTTACAGCCCTATTATAATTTTTTATATCATGTTTGTAGAACCTAGATTTCAAGACCGTACGGAGGATAAGCCTATAGGCTGGATAGAAGTAGTTTGTGGATCCATGTTTTCTGGAAAAACAGAAGAGCTTATTCGTCGTGTAAACAGAGCTGCTATCGCTAAACAAGTAGTACATATTTTCAAACCTGCTGTAGATACAAGATACCACGAAGAAAACGTAGTTTCTCACAATGCAAACGCAATTATTTCCACTCCAGTGAAGACTGCAGAGGAAATTACACAATATGTTAGCAAAAATGAAGTTATAGCTATTGATGAGGCACAGTTTTTTGACAACGGCCTAATCGATGTTTGTGTAAGTTTGGCGAATGCTGGACACAGGATAATTGTATGTGGTTTGGATATGGATTTTATGGGAAAACCATTCGAACCTATGCCACAATTAATGGCTATTGCAGAATATGTTACAAAATTGCACGCTATTTGTGTTAAATGTGGAGAGCCTGCGCTATATTCATACAGACTTACAGCTTCTGAAGAGCAAGTGCTTTTAGGAGAAACAGACTCATACGAAGCGAGATGTAGAAAATGCTACCAAAAAGGCATGACTTCTCGTAGTGCAAATTCTTAATTTGTAGGGAATTATAGTTGATTTTTTTGCTATGATCTCTACAAGGACATGGCAGAAAAATAAACTTCTCGATGACGAAAAGAATAGATACAGATAACTTAAAGCGTCAACTATCGCGTTATTTTAGTTTTAGGACGATACAAGGAAGAAATGTATTACTAACTACTTCCTACTTATTAATCTTAATAACATTTACAATTCTTGTTGTTTATCAAAACAACTTGGTAAGTGATGTCGGTGATAGGGTAATCCAGACAAGAAACCCTATCACTGTCATGACTTCAAGAATTAATGCGGGTTTAGACCGAGTTTCCGCTGCTCAAAGAGGTTATTTCTTAACAAAAGATGATACCTATAAAGATGAACGTAACTCTTTGTGGGATACCGATATTCTTCCTGCATTAGAAAAGCTAGAAGAACTTGGAAAACAACTTACTTCTCAAGATAGAAGGTCAATTGATGGTTTGGGAATCTTACTTAAAGAATACAAACACCGTCAAGATGACCTTGAACTTTATTTTGAGCAACACATTACAGATTTTGCTGCCATTCAAGAAGATAATATTCAATCTTATGATTCTCTCACGTTGAGATTGAAATTAGAAAGCTTCAAGAAAAAATCTACATTAGATGAGTATATCGTAGAATATTTATTAACTCAAATCTCACCCCTTAAATCTGAAATTAGAGAATATCTAGGTCCATTATCACAACAACAGCGTAAAGCCATGTTGGATGATGTGAAAAGAATTAATGAAGATATTGAATCAGCCAATTCATCTATTGCCTTTGTGACGGCATTCTTTGCAATTCTTGCCATTGGTTCTTCATTGTTAGTAATCAGAACTTTAAATACTTCTTTAGTAAGACCGGTAAACCAATTGGATAGATTATCAATTGGTGATTTAGGTAAACAAATTGATGAAACTTCAGACGAGATGAATGAAATCATTTTGTCAAGTAATAAACTTAGGGATAACCTAGGGAAAGCCAGTAAATTTGCTCTCAGTATTGGTGAAGGGCATTTTGAAGCAAAATTCCAACCAGCCAGTGATTACGATATCTTGGGTAATGCTCTCGTTCAAATGAGAAATAAATTGAAAGATGTTGCTTATCAAGATGAAAAAAGAAACTGGATTACGAAAGGTATGGCTCACTTTGGTGAGATACTTAGAAAAAATCAAGATTTAAAAGAATTATCAAATGCGATTATTTCTGAACTTGTTTCTTACCTAAATGCCAATCAAGGTGAATTATATTTCTTAGATGAATCTGAAGATCAGAAATATTTAAACCTCGAAGCTACTTATGCCTTTGAACGTAGAAGAATCATTGATAAGAAAATTCATATTGATGGTAGATTTGGTGAAGGTTTGCTAGGGCAATCCTATTTATTAGGTGAAACAATTTACCTTAATGATGTCCCAGAGGGCTACACAGAAATTACTTCTGGACTTGGTGATGCAACTCCACGTTCAGTATTAATTGTTCCTCTAAAAATTAATGAAGAGGTAGAAGGAGTACTTGAAATTGCTAGTTTCACAGAAATTGAACCATTTGAAGTTGAATTTGTGGAAAGAGTTGCAGAAAGTATTGCATCTACATTGCGAACGGCAAAAAATAACCAAAGAACAAAACAACTTCTCTTATCTTCTCAAAAACAACGCGACCATTTAAGAAGTCAAGAGGAAGAAATGAGACAAAATTACGAAGAACTTCAAGCCACTCAGGAAGAGATGGAAAGAAGACAAAATGAGTTGGAAGGACTTCGTATGAATCTTCAAAATCAAGTAAAAGAGAGAACAGAAGAACTAGAAAAAACAATTGAAAGATTTGATTTGGCTCTTCAAGGTACTTCAGAAGGTATCTGGGATGCTGTTCTTCAAAATGGTAACCTTGATGAATTCACAAACTTCTGGTGGTCACCTCGATTTGAAGAATTATTGGAATACGAAGAAGGTGAATTACCAAATGATCTTGAATCATTTACCAACAATATTCACCCAGAAGATAGAAATAAAGCAATTAAAATATTTAAAGGGTTAATTGCCGATCACTTGGGTATCGCACCAGACTCATTGGATGTTCGTTTAAGGTTGAAATCTGGTACTTATAAATGGTTCCATATTTCTGGCGCTGTAAAACACGATGATGAAGGGGTTGCAAGACGATTCGCAGGAGCTATTAATGATATCTCTAGTACTATTGATTTAAAAGAATCTCAAGAACAGTTATATATGAGAGAGGCAAATCTTAAAGCCTTCTTAGATGTAACGAATGACTTCGTAATCGCAATCGATCAGAAAATGGTCATTACATTAGCTAATAATTCAATTAAAAATGCATTAGCTACGAGAGGTGTAAATATTGTAGAAGGGGAAACAGTAATTCTTGATATTGTTAGACCAGAAAATAGAGAGAAATACAAAGAAAATACGAAGAAAGCATTAGAAGGTAATATTTTCACAGATGAAATGATCCTTCAATTTGGTGCTGAAAAACGAGTAATGGATACCCGTTATTATCCAATTAATGGTGATGACGGTTCTACAATAGGGGCAACTGTAATGTTCCATGATATCACAGATAGAAAGAAAAGAGAATCTGATCTTGAAGAATCGAGAAGACAGCTGAAAGCTATTTTCGATACGTATGAAGCAGAAGTATATATGAAAGATTTACAAGGTAGGTATATCATGGTAGATCAGACATTGACGAAACGCTTAAATCTTGGGTATGACATCATTGGTAAAACGGATGTTGAAATATTTGGTGAAGAAGAAGGTAGCATGATTTGGGAGTTAGATAGAGAAATTTCTGAACAAGAAACAGAAGTATCTTATGTTGAAACACGTGCTGATGGAACCCGATTTAAATTTGTGAAATTCCCTATGGTTAATTCTTCAGGTAAAATATATGCTATTTGTAGTATCGCTTCAGAATTAGAATTTGAAGGGGAATCTGATCAAATACTTGAAAAAGTTCCTGTATCCTTGATGTATAGAAGTTTTAATGATCCGTCATTAGTAGTGAAGACGACAGGAGCATGGCAAAACCTATTTGGAGGTGCTACAGATCTTGATGTTTTCGTAACCGAAAAAGATCAAGCAAAGTATCATCATGCTATGCATAATATTAAGAAAGCCGTAAAAGAAGGTAAATCTTATTACGAGACATATACACTTACACTTCGAGATCAATCAAGAATTTTAGTCCTTGAAAAAGGAAATTCAGTAATAAATGATTTTGAAGGTAGTGAAGTTGTTATTTCTGCAATGATTAATATTACTCCTTTAAGGCCAAACCATGGTAAAAATGGATAATTTATTACCTTTGTGGCACGATTAATTTATCATTCAAAAAAATAGAGAGATGAAAGCGATCATTAAAACTGAGAAAGGAGACATGAAAGTAGAGTTCTACGAAAAAGATGCTCCTAATACAGTAGCTAACTTTGTAGATTTAGCAATGCATAATTACTATGATGGTTTAACTTTCCACAGAGTAATTCCTAACTTCGTAATTCAAGGAGGTTGCCCTGACGGAACAGGTGCAGGTGGACCGGGATATAGAATCGCATGTGAATTGGATGGAGACAACCAATACCATGATCGTGGTGTGTTATCAATGGCTCACGCAGGTAGAAATACAGGTGGATCACAATTCTTTATTTGCCACAGCCGTGCGCAAACTTCTCATTTAGACCGTAACCATACTTGTTTTGGTAAAGTAGTAGAAGGTGTTGAAGTTGTTGATGAAATCCGTCCTAATGATAAAATTCTTTCTATCGAAATTATCAAGGAAGATGGAGATCCTGACGAAATGCCAGAAGTGAAAAAATTATAATCTCATTTATGTTGAGAGAAGAGACTGTTTCTATTTTGAAACAGTCTTTTTTTATGAAAAAATACAATGAAGAAATATAAAGCAATAATTTTTGATTGTGATGGTGTATTAGTTGATTCTGAGACTTTAACAATGCAATGTTTTATTGATACATTAAAAGAGTATCAAGTAAATATATCTCTTTTAAAAGCTTTAGAAATGTTTAAAGGAAAGGCTTTTAATCAAGTAATACCCATATTAGAAAATAATTATAATATTGTTTTGGAAGAAAATTTTGAACAGAATTTTAGAGCCAAAACATTTGAAGTTTTTGAAAAAGAAATTCAACCAATAGAAGGAGTTGTAGAGCTAATTTCGTCTTTAGAAGTACCTTTTGCTGTGGCATCAAATGGTCCAAGACATAAAATGGATCTAACTTTGAAAACAACGGGATTGATAGATTTTTTTGGTGAAAATATTTTTAGTGCCTATGATATTGGTTTTTGGAAACCAGATCCTCATGTATTTTTAACAGCAGCAGAATTTTTAGGATATGCACCAGAAGAATGCTTAGTGATTGAGGATAGCATGTCAGGAGTTATGGCTGCAAAAAATGGAGGCTTTGATGTAATGGTTTATGCCAAAGGACAAGAGAGTAGTGTTTTTGAAGAAAAAGAAATTCCAATCTTTTATGAGATGAAAGAATTGAATAATTATGTATAAAAAATGCCCACCTATACGGTGAGCATTTTTTAAGAACTATGATTTTTCTTCTTCCATCATAAAGTTCTGTTTATTAAAGTGATTTAATGTTTTTACTACAGTTTTATGACGTTTCACAAAGATATTTGTATCATCCCAAACATACCCTGCTAGGATTGAAGTGATTTGCTTTTTGATATCACTATTTACATTTTCAGAGTAAAATAATTCTTGTAGTGAACCATCATACCAATTTTTGATATATGATTTAAAAACTTCAACTCCTCGTAATATGTATTTTGAATAATCTTTTTCCCAATCTACTTTTTCTCCGTTTAATTCTTTTGTAACTAAACGTGCAGCTACAGCAGCTGATTCAGCAGCGAAAGAGACTCCTGAAGAAAAAACAGGATCTAAAAATTCTGTGCTATTTCCTGTTAAGACAAAACGATCTCCATATAATTTCTCGACTCCAACGGAATACGCATATTTATAATGAGGATCAAATAAAAACTCTTCCTCTTTAAATCTATCTTTATAATATTCTGAAGTAAGCATCATTTCTTTCATTTTTGATGCTGTGTCTTCAGGATCAATCCCATCAAAGAATGGAGGAGTTCCCACTAAACCTAATGAAGTTTTACCATTTGAAAATGGAATAACCCAATACCACAACTCTTGATCTAAAATATCAAAAGTAATACATGTACCTTCTCTACCTTCAGGACGCTTTGTGTCTTCTATATGAGTAAATAAAGCACCCTTTGGAGATAAGTCAGAAGGTTTTTCTAGCCCTAGTAATCGAGGTAAAACTCTTCCATATCCACTACCATCAATAATGTATTTAGAAGAAATAGTTTTGATATTCTGGTTCTTATCTGAAATAGTGGTGACTACTTCATTTTCTTTGAATTCCACATTTTTAACCATGTGCTCAAATAAGATTTCTCCACCTTTCTCTTGAACAACTTCGGTAAGGGCTAAGTCAAAATCAGCTCTAGGCATTTGCCAGGTCCATTCCCAGCCATCAGTATATTTGTCAGAAAATAAGAATTCACATTCTTTTCCATCTCTTAAAAAACGAGCTCCGTATTTTTTCTCAAAGTTTTGTTTATTAAGATGATCAAGAAAGCCACCTTCTTCAAGATGATCCATCACTCTTGGGATTAGACTTTCTCCAATCACAAAACGAGGAAATTTTTCTTTTTCAATTAGGGTAACAGAAAATCCATTTTTTAGCAATATACCAGCTGCGATACTTCCAGAAGGGCCAGCCCCTATAATGGTAACATCAGTGTAAGTCATTTTATTTTTTTAATTCTTGCTTGACAGCTTTTTTAAATTTGGGTCCACCATATTTCATAGTAGCATGAATGGTTGATGCCCAGTAGTTTCTTATTCCAAATCCCCCTGGTTTACTCATTTCGTAGTCACTATAAAGTATTTCTTTTGTTTTAGTATTAAAAAATATGGTATAGGTAATTCCATAAGATTTTACTTTATCGAAACGCATAACTGCATACAGTAGTCCAAGGTTCTCCTCCTCTGTAGGAGTATATTTTGCTAATATAGTGTTTAAATCTAAAGGTTTTTTATTTTCTGTAGAAAGAGTTGTAATAACTAAGCTATCAGGGTTAATTTTTTCATTGAACCTAGTCACCTCGTTAATATCGACAACTACTGTATTTTTTTTATAATATTTTGGTATGTTATATTTTGAAGCTTCGTCAAGAATAAGACTATTCCATTTTTTTAAATAGTTCTCTTGTAAGTCTTTAGGGTTTGTGAATCCTTCTTTTCCAACGAACTTAGCTTTGGTGAAATCTATACCATAATAGATGATTTTATCATTTATTAGCAAAGATTTTTGAGAAAATGATTGGAATGATAAGAAAAGGAAAAAAACAAATAGTATTCTTCTTGTAAATATTTTAGATTGCATGATAATTAATAAAACTAGGTTAATGGATATTTTTCCATAGTATAATTACAAATTTTTTAGAAGAAAGAAAATACAATGTTGTCAATAAATGGAAATATTCAAGGAATATCATTCTTTGAAGACATCTTGTCAGGTGAGAGAGAGTTAAGTGTAGAGGCAGCGACAAAAGACAAAGTAGTATCAAGCTTCAATTTTTTAACTGATTTTTCTTCTGATAAAGTTATTTATGGTATCAATACTGGTTTTGGACCAATGGCTCAATATAAAGTCGATAGTTCAGATCAGATACAGTTGCAATACAACCTGATTAGAAGTCATGCCTCAGGTGGTGGACAAAAGATACCTCGCGTTTACGCAAAAGCTTTATTGGTGTGTCGACTAAATACCTTCTTACAAGGTAAATCTGGTGTCCATGTAGAACTTATTGAATTAATGACCACGTTAATCAATAAAGATATCATACCCGTAATCTATGAACATGGTGGTGTAGGTGCAAGTGGAGACTTAGTACAGTTGGCTCATTTAGCCTTAGCTTTAATAGGTGAAGGAGAAGTTGAGTACAAAGGAGAAGTAAGAGATGCTGCTGAAGTTTTTCAGCTTGAGGAAATCAAACCTCTGAGAATTCACTTAAGAGAAGGCTTAGCACTTCTTAATGGTACGTCATGTATGACTGGTATTGGTGTAGTGAATATTATGCAAGCCTATAAATTATTGGATTGGGTAATGATTGGTTCATCAACAATCAATGAAGTAGTCAGCAGTTTTGATGATTATTTCTCAGTTCAATTAAATGAGGCCAAAAAACACAAAGGTCAAAGAGATGTAGCTGAGAAGTTGAGACAGTTGGTAGAAAACTCTCAACTTATTCGTAAAAGAGAAAATGTTCTTTACCAGGATGAAGCTCAGTCAATCGCTGTCTTTGAAGAAAAGGTACAAGAATATTATTCTATACGTTGTGTACCTCAAATTTTAGGTCCAATCTTGGATACAATCAGAGAGGTAGAAGAAGTAGTTCTTAATGAAGTCAATTCAGTAAGTGATAACCCTGTTATCGATATTGAATCACAAAATGTCTTTCATGGAGGAAACTTCCACGGCGATTATGTTTCTTTAGCTATGGATAAATTGAAAATTGTCATGACTAAACTATCAATGATGATGGATAGACAATTGAACTATTTGTTTAATAGCAAACTAAACAATATCCTTCCTCCATTTATCAATCATGGGGTATTAGGATTAAACTTCGGCATGCAAGGTGCTCAGTTCCCTGTAACTTCTACAGTAGCTGAAAATCAAACCCTTTCATTCCCTAATTATGTGCACAGTATTCCAAATAACAACGATAATCAAGATATCGTAAGTATGGGAACAAACTCTGCATTGATTACAAAGAAAATCATTGAGAATTCATTTGAAATAGTAGCCACTTATCAGTTAAGTATCGCTCAAGCGGTAAATTATTTAGATATTGCTGATAAAATGGACCCTAAATTAAATGAAGTTTACCAACTAGTTTGTAATATTGTCCCTCCTTTTAAAGAGGACTACCCAATCTTTAAAGATTTAAGAAAATTGAAAAATGAAATTAAAGACTTTAAAGTGGAGAATTTTTTTACTCAAGTAGAAGAAGTATAACAACCAAATGAAATACGCATTAGTAACTGGTGCTAGTAGAGGAATTGGTAGAGCCATTTCTGTAAAACTAGCAAAGATGGGGTATCATATTTTAATTAACTACCAATCTAACGACGAAGCTGCCCAAGAGACTTTAGAACTGGTAAGACAAGAAGGACAAGACGGAGAATTATTGAAATTCAATGTTGCTTCTAAAGAGCAGGTAACTGAAGTACTAGGAGGCTGGATAAAAGAACATTCTGATGATGTAATCGAAATCTTGGTAAATAATGCAGGGTTTAGAAAAGATGCTGTATTCTTATTTATGGAAGATGAAGAATGGGATAGCGTTTTGGATGTGAATTTAAAAGGATTCTACCTTCTATCAAAAATGGTTCTTCAAACAATGTTAGCACAAAAGTTTGGTAGAATTATTAATGTAGTATCTCTTTCTGGAATAAAAGGTTTACCTGGTCAAACAAACTATTCTGCTGCAAAAGCAGGAGTAATTGGTGCTACAAAAGCATTAGCTCAAGAAGTTGCCAAAAGAAAAGTTACGGTAAATGCTGTCGCTCCTGGTTTTATTAAAACAGAAATGACAGAAGACCTTGATGAGAAACAACTTAAAGGTATGATCCCAATTAAACGCTTTGGAACTGCAGAAGAAGTAGCTTCAGCAGTGGGATTCTTTGCTTCAAAAGACGCTTCATATATTACAGGTGAAGTGTTATCAATTAACGGCGGACTTTATACATAAAATTTTTTGATAATGAATAGGAGAGTTGTAATTACAGGAATGGGGATTTACTCTTGCCTTGGTGAAAATCTATCAGAGGTTACCGAATCACTGAAAGAGGGGAAATCAGGCATTATCTATGATAATGAAAGGAAAGAAATGGGTTACCGTTCAGCACTAACTGGAATGGTTGACGCCCCAAATCTTAAAGGTGTAATAAAGAAGAGAGAAAAGGCTAGATTAGCTGAAGAAGGAGAGTATGCTTTAAATGCTACTTTGGAAGCTATCGAAAATGCTAATCTTACAAAAGAGTTTATTGCTGAAAATAACTTTGGGATCCTTTATGGTAATGATAGTTCTGCAAAGGCTGTTGTTAAAGCTACTGATACTATTCGTGAAAAGAAAGATACAACATTGTTAGGTTCAGGCTCAATTTTCCAGTCTATGAACTCGACTGTAACTATGAACCTTTCTACTATTTTTAAGTTGAAAGGAATTAACCTAACAATAAGTTCAGCTTGTGCAAGTGGTTCTCATGCTATTGGTTTTGGCTATTTATTAATTCAAATGGGTCTTCAAGATAGAATTATCTGTGGTGGAGCTCAGGAGATTAATCCATATGCTATGGGAAGTTTTGATGGATTGAGCGCATTCTCTATTCGAGAAGACGCACCAACGAAAGCTTCGAGACCTTTTGATTCAGGTCGTGATGGCTTGATTCCAAGTGGAGGAGCTGCTACTGTAATTATAGAGAGCTTAGAAAGCGCTCAAGCAAGAAATGCCCCAATCTTAGGTGAAATTACTGGTTTTGGATTCTCTTCGAATGGAGATCATATTTCAAATCCAAATACAGAAGGACCTATCCGTTCATTAAAGATGGCTATAGAATCAGCAGGTATTGATCCAACTGAAATTGATTATGTAAATGCTCATGCTACTTCTACACCTGTTGGTGATGCGAATGAAGCAAAAGCAATTGATGAAGTATTTGGTGAAGCAAAACCATACGTTTCTTCTACAAAATCAATGACAGGTCATGAATGTTGGATGGCAGGGGCAAGTGAAATCGTTTATTCTTTATTAATGATGCAAAATTCTTTTGTTGCTCCTAATATCAATTTGGAGAATCCATGTGATGAAGCAAAAGACTTAAACATTCCAAAAGAATCGGTAGAAGCTAATATTGATACATTTTTATCAAATTCTTTCGGTTTTGGAGGTACAAATTCAACATTAATTGTTAAGAAATTTAAGAATTAAAAAATAAAAATCGATTTTTACACCACTTTAGAATTATTAAACTAGATATAATGACAAATTCAGAAATTATAGAAATCATCAATAATTTTTTAGTTGAAGAGTTTGAGGTAGAAAGAGAAGATATCTTACCCGACGCAGTACTAAAAGACACTTTAGAGCTTGATAGCTTAGATTATATCGACTTAGTAGTTGAAATTGAAAGCAATTTTAACTTCAAAGTAAAGCAAGAAGATTTTATCGGTATCAAAACATTCCAAGACTTTTATGATTACATCATCAATAAAGTCAACGAGAAGGTAGCATAAGTTCTTTAAAATATGGCTATTTGGAGTGGAAAAACGAAAGGTGGGGTATTAGGCTATTCTATTTTTATCAATTTATTGAAAAAGTTTGGTTTAGGCCCTGCTAGATTATTACTTCGTTTTGTTGTCCCTTACTACATTATTTTCGATCCGAAGTTATCAAAGCTTATTTATAATTTCTTTAGAAAGAGAATAGGATATACACCTATTAAATCTTTCTATTCTATCTATAAAAATACTTACCTTTTTGGTCAGGTTTTGTTAGATAAATTTGCAATGATGACTCCCATTAAAGATCAATATACTTTTGAATTTGATGGTGAGAACAACTTACATAAAATTGCAGATGAAGGTAAAGGAGGAATAATAATAACAGCTCATATCGGTAATTGGGAAATTGCTGGTCAACTTTTGGATCGTCTATCGACTAAAGTAAATGTGATTATGTTCGATGCTGAATACGAAAGAATAAAGCATTTGATATCCTCACAATTGGGAGAGAGAAACTTTAATATTATTCCACTAAAAGAAGATATGTCTCATATCTTCGCTATCAACAAGGCCTTAAAATCTGGTGAACTATTGTGCATTCAGGGCGACCGTTTTTTAGAAAATGCACCAACTTTGAAGTTGAAATTCTTCGATGAATTAGCATCCTTTCCAAAAGGACCATTTGATTTAGCGGCTAGGCTAAAAGTTCCAGTTTGCTATGCTTTTGCAATGAAAGCTGGAAAAACGCATTATAAATTAAATTCAACTGAGCCCTATTTAGGTTTAAATAGTAAAGAATTGGCTTCAGAGTTTGTGAACGTTGTAGAGAGAAAAGTAAAAGAATACCCTGAGCAATGGTTTAATTTTTATGATTTCTGGAAACAGTAAATCTTATGGACACAAACAATAAAATTTTATTTTTATCCGCTAACAAACATAGAATTCCTTATCCAGTTTATCCCATTGGGATATCCTATCTAGCTACCTATCTAAGGCAGAAACTGACAGACTATGATTTTAAACTAGGAGACCTAAATCTTCAAAGTTTAGATGAAATCAAGCAAACCATTAAAGAGTATAATCCAAAGTATATTGGAGTATCTCTTAGAAACATTGATGATTCTGATTCTTATCATCAAAAGAGTTTTATTGAGCAGTATAAAGAACTGGTAGATGCTATAAAAGAAGTCTCTAATGCTAAAATTATTTTAGGAGGCTCAGGTTTTTCTATTTTTTATGAAGAGTTATATAAAACCCTTCAAGCTGATTATGGTATTATTGGAGAAGGAGAAGAAAGTTTGTATCAGCTAATTACAGCTTTGGATACAAATTCATCTCTAGATGCAATTCAGGGGTTGGTTTATCAAAAAGACGATAAGATAGTCTGTAATGATAAAAACACCTTTACATGTCACCTTAATTTTTCTTTTGAAAAGAATTTGTTTGATTACTATTGGCAAGAAAGTGGTCTTGTGAATATTCAAACAAAAAGAGGATGTCCTTACAATTGTGTGTATTGTAGCTATCCTTTTATTGAAGGAAAAAAGGTGAGAACATTGGATCAAGATTTAATTATTGATTCATTAAAAGAAATTAAGAAAAAAGAGAAAGGGAGTTATTTATTTTTTACTGATTCTGTATTCAATCTTAAGAATGATTACAATAGAGAGTTAGCTGAAAAAATGATTCGAAATGATGTCAACATGAATTGGATGGCATATTTCTCTCCTTCTAATATTTCAAAAGAAGATCTTCAACTTTTTAAGAGATCAGGTTTAACGCATATTGAATTCGGAACAGATTCTCTTTCCGATACACAATTGAAAAATTACAATAAGCGTTTTACGGTAGAGGATGTGCTATCAGTATCGAAGACCTGTGATGAAGTTGGAGTTCATTTTGCTCACTTCTTGATTTTGGGAGGTGTGGGTGAAACAAATGAGACAATTCGAGAGACTTTAGAAAATTCTAAAAGGTTTCCAAGAACTGTATTTTTTCCATTTGTTGGTATGAGAATTTTTCCAAATACACCACTTTATCAAACAGCAATTGATGAGGGTGTAATCACAAAAGATACTTCATTACTATCACCACACTATTATATATCTAAAGATGTAGATTTAAGCCAAGTGCAAGAAGATGCTCAAAAAACAGGAAAGAAATGGGTTTTCCCTAATGAAATGGATGCCATTTCTGAGCAGATGAAATTTTTAAGAAGTAGAAACAAAAAAGGCCCACTTTGGGAATTTATTACAAGATGATAGCTACACCTGAAACAATAATTGATTTTATTCCTCAACGATCACCTTTTGTTTTGATCGATAACTTAGTGAGTGCTACAGAAAGTGAGACTATCACTTCTACAGTCATTAAAGAAACATCTTATTTTATAACAGATGAAAAAATGACAACTCCTGGATTATTGGAAAATATGGCTCAAACTGCAGCTGCAGGAGTAGGTTATAAATGTAGTCAAGCAAATACAGAAGTTCCTGTTGGATTTATTGGAGCAATTAAAGATTTTCAATTAATGCAAGAACCAAAAGTAGGAGATGAAATTACAACGAAAATAACAGTACAAAATGAAGTATTTGGGGCTTCGATTGTAAAAGGAGAAATCTTTATTGAAGACAGACAGATAGCTTCAGCTGAATTAAAAATATTTCTCCAAACTGAAGACAACTAAAATGGGTAAGAAAAAAGAAAAAGCTACTCATTTAGTAAATCGCACTGAATTTCCAGTAAGGTTTAGTGAAGTGGATACTATGCGTATTGTATGGCATGGACACTACATTAAATACATGGAAGAAGGAAGAGAAGCTTTTGGTTTGGAACATGGAATTAGTTACATGCAAATTTATGATAGGGGCTATATGGTTCCTATCGTAAGTGTGCAATGTGATTATAAACAGCCACTTCGATATGGTGATAATATCATCGTCGAAACTACTTTTGTAGAAACACAAGCGGCTAAAATTATTTACGCTTTTAAACTTTACAGAAGTACAGATAATGAATTGGTTGCTACAGGAAAATCATATCAAGTTTTCATTACTGAAGACCATGAATTGCAACTTACTTTTCCTGATTTTTTTATGGATTGGAAAAAATCCAAAGGTATAGAAGTTTAAAAAAATGTCGAAAGAAGTATACATAGTATCTGATCATTTAATTTCTCCTTTAGGAAATAATTCTGAAGAGAATTTCAAATCCTTAATGGAGAATAAATCAGGTATCAAGCCATGTTCTATACATCAAGAAGATGTAAATTACTTGTCTTTGATTGACGAGGAAAAACTGATAAATTATTTTCCATTTTGGAATGAATTATCAGATTATACTCGTCTTGAGAAGGTATGTATTGCTTCAATAAAATCAGCTTTAGAAGACACAAATGTTGATTTGAAGGATAATAAGACTTTATTATTACTTTCTACGACAAAAGGAAATATTGATCTTTTAGATCAAGGAGAAGTTAATAGAGAAAAACTATTTATTTCTTCTATGGCTAATACTATCGGTGGTTATTTCCAATGTGCTAATAAAGTTCAGACCGTATCTATTGCTTGTATTTCTGGTGTAGCAGCATTAAATATTGCTACTCGTTCATTACAGTTAGGTAAATATGATAACGTGATTGTCTGTGGAGGTGATATTATCAATAATTTTACACTTTCAGGTTTTACAGCATTTAATGCAGTAGCAGATGAACCATGCAAACCTTTCGATAAAAATAGATTGGGTGTTTCACTAGGTGAAGCAATCGGTACAATCATTTTATCATCAAAGGAAAAGAAAACATTCATAGTATTTGATGGTGGAATATGTAATGATGCTAATCATATTTCAGCTCCTTCTAGAACAGGGGAAGGCGTATTTAGGGCTGTAAAAAGAGCATTGGATAAATATCAAATTTCTGAAAAAGAGATTGACTTTATTTCAGCGCATGGTACGGCAACCATGTATAATGATGAAATGGAGGCACATGCTTTTAATCGTTTATCATTATCTGATACTCCTCTCAATAGTTTTAAAGGATATTTTGGTCATACTTTAGGTGGTGCTGGTGTAATCGAATCAATTATGACGTTGCATTCGATGAAGAATAATCTTTTGATATCCTCAAAAGGTTTTTCTGAATTAGGAACAACATTACCTCTAGATGTAATTACCGAAAACCACTCAAAAGAAATTAATTTAGCATTGAAAACAGCTTCAGGATTTGGAGGATGTAATGCAGCAATTTTATTCCAAAAAATAAGCGACTATGACTAATTATTCTATATCTGATTCTATCAGTTTATCCAAAAATGAAGTAATTCTTAAACAGGATAAAAAAAGCTATAGTGCAGACGATACAAAGAGCTTTTTAAAGGAACTTTATAAAGAATTATCTTTGGGTTATAGCAAGTTTTTCAAGATGGATGTTTTATCTAAAGCAGGTGTATTAGCCACTGAGATTTTAGTGAGAAATAATTGTCTTAATGAAAAGTATGAAAGCGATGAAATTGCATTAGTTATTGCGAATCGTAGCTCATCTTTGGACACTGATTTAAAGCATCACGATACGATCAAAGATGAAAAGGCTTATTTTCCAAGCCCTAGTATTTTTGTATATACTTTACCAAATATCGTTTTGGGTGAAATTTGTATCAAAAATAAATGGCTAGGAGAGCAGATCTTTTTTTTACAAGATGAATTTGATACTGTTTTTATGACAGATTATGTTCATCAACTTTTTGAAACTACGCCTACAAAAGCATGTGTTTTAGGTTGGGTAGATTATTTAGATGAAAAATTAGATGTGAAATTGGTATTAATTGAAGCTTCGAAAGATGGACAAATGCCATTTGATGAGCAAAATATCAAAGTCATATTTGAATAAAAATTGTTGATAAGATTAACATACAAACAAGATATTAATATGAACATTGAAGAATTAAAAGAGAGTTTAAAAGAGCAAATTATTGATCAACTAAACCTTGAAGAAGTAGAGGTAAGTGACATCGAAAATGATGAACCTTTATTTGGTGATGGATTAGGATTAGATTCTATCGACGCTCTTGAATTAGTATTGCTTCTTGAAAAAGATTACGGAATCAAATTAGAAAACCCTAAAGCGGGTCGTGAAATCTTTGGTTCTATCAATACTATGGCTGAATTTATTATTAAAAATAAGTAGACTAAGTAACTAGACTTACCAACCACAATGTCAAAAATTTTTGTTACAGGTATAGGTGTTATTTCTGCCATAGGTAATGATGTCTCTTCTAACTATCAATCTCTTCTTGATAAAAAATCAGGAATTGGACCTATGAAAAGGTTAGATAGTGTGCATGCAGACCGATTACCAGTAGGTGAAGTGAAACTAACAAACGATGAGTTAATCGCTGATTTAAAATTAAACCCTGATGAGACTTATTCAAGAACTCTTTTATTGGGTTTAAAGGCTGCTCAGGAAGCTTGGGATGATAGTCAAGGAGCTGTTGACTCTTCTATTAAAACAGGCTTTATATCTGCGACAAGTGTAGGAGGTATGGATTTAACGGAGAATATTGCAAAAGCTTATTTCTCTGAAGAAACAGTTGATACTTCTGTTATAAAAAAACATGCTTGTGGTAATAATACTCGTTTTATTGCTGAACAACTTCAGATAAAAGATCATATTTCGACTATTAGTACAGCTTGTTCATCTTCTGCAAATGCAATGATGATGGGTGCTAGATTAATCAAACATGGTATTTTGGATCGTTGTGTTGTTGGAGGTGTAGATGCATTGACAAAGTTTACTTTAAATGGTTTTGATTCCTTAAGAATTCTAGATTCAAATTATACAAAGGCATTTGATGAAAATCGTCAAGGTTTAAATTTAGGTGAAGGAGCTGCTTATTTGGTAATTGAATCAGAAAAGTTAGTACAAGACCAAAATAAAAAGACCTATTGTGAAATCGTTGGCTATGCAAATACTAACGATGCTTATCATCAAACTGCGTCATCTCCTGATGGTACAGGTGCCTTTCTTGCAATGGAAGAAGCATTAGCATTGGCAGGGATTGAAAAAGAGAAGATTGATTATATTAATGCTCACGGTACAGGTACTGAAAATAATGATTTGTCAGAAGGAACGGCTATTCAGCGTTTCTTTGGGAAAGGAAATGAACCCTTATTTAGTTCTACTAAACCCTATACAGGTCATACTTTAGCAGCATCTGCAAGTATTGAAGGTGTGTTTTCATGCTTAATGCTTAACCATAAAGTATTGTTCCCGAATCTGAACTTTGAGACACCAATTCAAGCATTAGGAATTGTACCTGTCACTGATGTTTTAGAAGATCAATCAGTACAGACAATATTATCCAACTCATTTGGTTTTGGAGGCAATTGTTCAACAGTAATCTACCAGAAAAAATAGTATGAAAACGTATATCAACGGAATTGGTTTAATCTCACCTCAACCTTCGTTTGAGAAAGATTTTACAGTCAATACTATCGCAGGTGCTGAAGGACAATATGCAGAAGTAATTCTTCCGCAGATTAAAGAATATCTTTCGCCAAAAGTATACAGACGCATGAGTAAAATCATTCGAATGGGAGTGATTTCAACAATGATTGCCATGAAAGACGCTGGTGTTGAAGAAATATCAGGTGTTTTGATTGGGACAGGATTAGGTTGTGTTCAAAATACTGAAAAGTTCTTATCCTCTGTAGCGACAACAAATGAGGAATTATCAAACCCTTCTGCTTTTATCAATTCCACTCATAATACTATTGCAGGTCAAATTGGATTAGTATTAAAAAATAATGGGTACAATACAACCTATACACAAGAAGGAGTTTCTTTCGAAGTAAGTTTATTAGATGCTTTTCTACATACAAAAGAACAACCTTCTAAAAACTGGATTGTAGGTGGTATGGATGAAGTAACTTCTGTAATGCAGGATTTGTATGCTAAAAATACAGATACGAAGGAAGTTTGGGGAGAAGGCGCCGGTACATTTTTATTATCAGGTACAAAAGCATCTTCGACTTATGCAGAATTAATCGGGATTCATACACTACAGGGAGAGGTAGATAAAACAGACTTAACTTCATTAGTCACTGATTTTTTACAACGTTATTCATTAACTGTAAAAGATATTGATCTTGTATTAACAGGGGATCATTTCGTTGAAAAGAAATTACAAAACTTTTATTCTTCAAAAGAATTAAGAGTTGTTGATTATAAAAAGTTCTGCGGTAATTTTCATACTTCATCATCTTTTGCAGTAGGTTTAGCCGCTATGATTTCGAAAAATAAAAGATTATCTCAAGACTTATATGAAGGAGAAGAAATGAAGGGCTATACATTAATTCATACCTCTTATTTCGATAATTCTCAAGGATTAATACTTATCAAGAATGTCTAAGTTTCATTATTTTATACTGATAAATACCTTATTACTTTTACTTTATTCAGGTATAAGTTTATATCATAATGTATTTATGGTAGGGATAGTGATCGCTTATTTATTGGTTTGTTCAGGAATAATTGCAATTGGAGCCACCAAAATTGAGTTGAATTTTTTTTTAACTTCTTGGAATAAAAACCCTTATAAAAAACAAGTTGCCCTTACCTTTGACGATGGACCTGATCCTGAATTGACTACAGAAGTATTGGCATTATTAAAGAAACATGATTGTAAAGCAACCTTCTTTTGCATTGGTAAAAAGGTTAAGGAACAACATGAAATAATTAAAAATATCAATGATGAGGGACATGAATTAGGAAATCATACTTGGAGTCATAGTAACTTTTTTGATATTTACCCTACAAAAAAAGTAGTCGAAGAACTACAAAACACATCCGATGAACTAACGAAAGTAACTGGAAAAAACCATTTTCTTTTCCGTCCTCCCTATGGAGTTACAAATCCACATATTGGAAATGCAATAAAAAAGTTAAATTTGCAATCAGTAGGTTGGAGTGTACGTTCATTTGATACTGTAGCGAAGGACAAAACAGCATTAATTGAAAAGGTTACTCTGAAGATTAAACCTGGTGATGTCATCCTTTTACATGATACCAAAAAGGTAACTGTAGAAGCTTTGGAAGACCTAATTCAAGACATCAAGCAAAAGGGTTTAAAAATGGTTACTGTTAGTGAATTATTTGACAATACAAGCTTGCAATGAAAATATACCTAAGTTCATTTTTTATTTTTTTCTATCTCATTACCCTTAATTGTTTTGCTCAATTAACGCAGATAGAAAGCACAGATAATGAAGTAAAGCAATTAACAGAGCATTCAGCATCACTTCTAAGTATAAGTAGTGACTTTGTTCAGAAGAAGCACCTTTCACTTATGGATCAAGATCTAATAAGTAAAGGGTATTTTTTGTATAAAAAGCCTAATAAATTAAGATGGGAATATACTACACCTATCGAATATAGAATCATCATTAATGGAGATATTATTTCCATGAAAGATGAAGAAAAAACGAATACTTTCGATGCTTCTACCAATCCTATTTTTGCTGTGATCAATTCACTTATGCTAAATATGATCAATGGTAAAATTCAAGAGGATGAAAACTTCCAAATCAATTATTTTAAAGGTAAAGGAGAATTAATTGTAGAGTTAATTCCTAAGGACATGAATTGGAGTAGTTATCTTTCTAAACTAAAACTATACATCAAAACAGATGGATATGATGTGTACAAAGTAGTAATAGAAGAGGAAGGAGAAGATTACACGCAGTTTGATTTTGTGAATCGTAAAAACAACCAAACTATTTCAGATGAAAAATTTATTGAGAAATAGTATTTTATTATTGTTAGTTTTTACGGTTTTTGGCTGTAAATATTACGATAAAAAAGGATTTCATAAAGAAGGTGTTACAACATGTGACCCATCTGATATAGCGATTGATTTTTTTGATAAAACATCGCTTTTCAAGATGAAGATCTTTTTTTATAAAGAATATTATTCTGGATTATTGGTAGTAAAAAAAATAGATGAAACACATCGTCAAGTAGTATTGTTAACTGAAATTGGGATGAAACTCTTGGATATGACAATTACGAAAGAAGATTATGTTGTCAATCACGTAATACCTCCTCTAGACCGTAACATTTTATTAAAAGGTTTGTGGGATGATTTCAGTGATATTTTTATTACGACAGAATATGAACAAGAGACCATTAAAAAATATTGGTCTAAAGATGAGCAAAAGCTTTTCAAAGTAAAAGAAGATGAAAAGCAATATTTACTCATAGATAAAGATAACCATAGAGTACAACTTAACGATATAGGTATGTTAGGAAGTATCTCAAAAGTGATCAGCTTTGAATATGTTGGTGAGGAAATAGAGAAAGTAGTGATACAATCCAACCAATATAAATTGAAAGTTCAACTTGAAAAAAAGAAATTGAACAATGCTAAGTAAGACAGGATTTTTTGAACTTAATAATATAGAAAGTACTGAAGGTAAATACCATGCAAATGTAAACCTTAACAGTACTCATGAAATATATAATGGACACTTTCCAGGACAACCTGTAATACCAGGGGTTTGTATGTTGGAAATGATTAAAGAAATTTACCAACAAGAAACAGAACAAGATTTTTTTGTGACTAACATAAAAACGATAAAGTTCTTATCCATTATAGATCCAACTGCCCAAAGTGCAATTGAGATCATCATTCAGGAGGTAAAAGTAGAAGAAGAAGGAGTGGAATTGAAAGCGGAGATAAGAGATACAGAAAAAGCTTATTTCAAATTCAGAGGAAGATTCCAAAAAAGATAAGTGATGCAGGTAGAAGAGCAATATCAAAAGTTTCAACAAGAATTCGATACTAAAAAGTGTTGTGTTCTAATACCTACGTACAATAATGCAAGAGAATTAAAAGGTGTTATTGATGCGGTATTGGAATACACATCAAACGTGATTGTTGTAAATGATGGTTGTACAGATGAAACAGCTTCTATTCTAACAAAATACGATACCATCACTATTATGGGATGGGAAGTAAATCAAGGAAAAGGTACAGCTTTAAAAGAAGGTTTTAAAAAAGCAGAAGAACTGGGGTATGATTATGCAATTACCTTAGATTCTGATGGCCAACATAGAGCGACAGATTTACCAGTTTTCTTAGAGAAATTAGAAAACCACCCCAATGCAATTATCATTGGGGCAAGAGATATGGAGCAAGGAAATGTTCCCGGTAAAAGTAGCTTTGGTCATAAATTTTCGAACTTCTGGTTTACTTTTGAGACAGGAATTAAAGCTCCAGATACACAATCAGGTTACAGATTATATCCATTGAAAGCTGTGAACTCTATTCGCATGATTTCATGGAAATATGAGTTCGAAGTTGAAATTTTAGTTCGATCTGCATGGATGGGAGTGGAGATTACTTCTGTAATTATTGATGTGTATTATCCACCAACGGAAGAGCGAATTTCTCATTTTAGACCTCTTCAGGATTTTACGAGAATTAGTATTTTAAATACTGTATTGGTGACGATTACGCTTTTGTATATCAAGCCAAGAGACTTATATCGTAAGATTAAAAAAAAAAATCTGAAGGACCACATTTATGATCTTTTCTTAGATACTAAAGAGACACCATTACTGAAAGCTACATCAGTTGGTTTTGGTGTTTTTATGGGAATAGTACCAATTTGGGGGTATCAATTAGCAGCAGCAATTGGATTGGCTCATGTATTAAAATTGAATAAGCCATTAGTTATTGTAGCAGCAAATATTAGTATTCCACCTTTTATTCCTTTGTGGTTGTATGCAAGTGTAAAAACAGGAGAATATCTATTGAATAGAAAAATGGAAATCCATAGCTTGGACAGTATTACTATAGAAGCTGTTCAAGAGCATTTATCTATTTATCTAACAGGAGCAACTGTATTTGCAATAATTATGGGCTTAGGTTGTGGTATCTTAAGCTTTGGTGTTTTTTACCTTTTACAATTCAGAAATAGAAAATAAAAACAAGATTTGTCATTCTTTACTTACAGATCTATTATTTTTGAAATTATTATCTAACAATGATTGAAGTAGACTATCAATGGACAATTTTTTTCTAAGTATTTTTTCATTCTTCCAACGCCATTTTACCGTATTAATAGCATTAATTTTGATGTTTCTGATATCAGTAGCCTATACATTTTACACAGTAGGCTTTGAAGAAGATATTATGAAGATGCTACCTATTGACAAAAAGGTAGAACAAACGAGCTATATACTAAAAAATAGCCGTTTCATGGAGAAAGTGATTGTGATGGTTTCTTCAGAAGAAGAAAAGTCCACTCCAGATCAATTGGTAAAAGCGATTGATGCCTTAGATGAAAAATTGAACCAAGAACCTTTATCTCAATATATTGAAAGTAAAGTGGGGGAAGTTGATCCATCATTATTTTCAACCTATTATGATAAAACCTTTGAGCATTTACCAATTTACTTGACAGAGCAAAATTATGCTAATTTAGAATTAGAATTTGAGAAAGGTAGTGATTATTTGTTCAAGAAACTTTACCAACAACTTATCACTCCTTCGGGTTTGATGGTCAAAAAATATATTCCTAAAGATCCTTATATGTTGGTTCCTCAAGCGTTGAAAAGACTTGAAGGTTTCCAAATGGATAATGGAGTGTCTATATATAAAAATCATTTTTTAAGTGCAGATAAAAAAACGGCATTACTTTTCATTTCACTTTCTCATGCAGGAAGTGATTCAAAGAAAAATGCAGCTTTTTTAGAACAATTTAATTTAGCAACAGCAGCGATTAATGGATCATCAAATCATTTAAAATTTGAAATTTTTGGGAATCCAATAGTAGCCTTATCAAATGCAGATCAGATTAAAAGTGATGTTCATCTAACCGTCACAATTGCTTTAGTTTGTATCATTTTATTGATTAGCTACTACTTTAGAGATAAGTTTATCTTCCTTTTATTATTAATACCGATTGTATTTGGATTTGGTTCTGCCGTAATTTTTATGAACCTATTCAAATCTTCCATTTCATTGATAGCAATGGGAATGGGAGCAATTTTGATTGGTATTAGTATTGATTTCTCACTACATGTTCTCACCCATTATAGAGAAAACAATTCTTCAAAAAAAGTAATAAAAGACCTGACTGTTCCGATTCTTTTAAGTGCAGTGACAACTTCTATTTCCTTCTTATGTCTTTACTTTTTAAAGGCAGAAGCAATGAATGATCTTGGGTTATTTGTGGCCATAAGTATTGTATTTTCGGCATGTACAGCATTGATAGTATTGCCTATTTTGTTAGAGAAATTTGGGTATAAAGGAAAGAAAAATAGAAGAACTCCAGTTATAGATTATTTAGCAGAAAAGAACTTTGAGAAGAATAAATGGATAATACTACCTATTCTTCTGTTTGTGGTGAGTTGCTTCCTCTTTACAGATAAAGTGACTTTTGATCCTCATCTAGATAATTTTAATTTCAATTCAGTAGAAGTTGATGAAGCAAGAGATCACCTTGAAAGTGTAAGTTCATCTATTGTAGATAATGTACTGTTGGCTTCTCAAAGTACAACTTTAGATGATGCAGTTTATAAAAATTATCAATTACAATTTACTTTAGATTCAATCCAAAAGGAAGGATTTGACTTTGATGATATGATCGTAAGTCAGTTAATTATTCCTACGAAAGTTCAAGAAGAGCGAATAAAGAAATGGAATTCATTTTGGACCACTGAGAAAGTTGATTCATTAAAAATTGCATTTACAAAAAGTGGTGCAAAATATGGATTTAAAGAAAGTACTTTTGATCAGTTTTGGAAAAAAGTGCTAACAAAAGGGACTATTTACCCTATTGAAGAACAGGTCAAAGTCTACCAAGATTTAGTAGGTGATTTTATCATTCAAGATGAAAATAAAGTGGCTGTAACTTCACTTCTTAGAGTCAATAATAGTGGTCAGAAGAAAGAATTAATAGCGTCTTTAAAATCAGAGACTAAAGCAATAGTAGTAGAAAAGCAAAGTTTCTTAAATACAATTATTGAATTATTACATACTGAATTCGATGCTTTAGTTTTAATGTCATCATTAGTGGTATTTGTACTGTTATTAATGACTTTTGGAAGAATCGAATTGACAATAATATCTTATACTCCAATCATTCTGTCATGGGTGATGACTTTAGGTATAATGGGAATGTTTGATATTCAATTCAATATTTTTAATGTAATTATTTCCACTTTTATCTTTGGTATTGGTGTTGATTACAGCATTTTTATCACAAAAGGACTGGAGGAAAATACAATTAACCAATCTAATAATCCATTGAAGATTTATAAGAGCTCAATTTTATTATCTTCAACAACTACTTTATTAGGCATTGGAGCAATGTTTTTTGCCCATCACCCATCGCTAAGGTCAATGGGAACATTGACGATCATTGGCATCTTCTCGGTATTGATCATGACATTTGTGGTACAACCTTTTTTGTATAATTTATTTATAACAAATCGTGTAAATCGAGGAAGAATTCCAGTCCAATTTATACAATTAGTTAGAACAATCATTGGGTATTTTATTTTTATATCAGGAGCTATTGTTCTGTCTATCTTTAGTTTCTTTTTATTCTTTCCTGGTTTAAAATGGAAACTACAACAGCGTAAAACATTTTTCCATCATTTGATCTGTCGTTTTTGTAAAATATTCTTAGCATCTCCTTTATTTGATGGTAAAATTTTTACAGGACAAGAAAATACGAATTTTGAGAAACCTTCAATAATTATTGCGAATCACCAATCATTCCTAGATATATTTTTAGTGTTAGCGACAACACCGAAAACTTTATTATTTACAAATGAATGGGTTTATAATTCACCATTATTTGGTAAGATTGTTCAAAAGGCGGATTATTTCTTGGCTTCTAAAGGAATTGATGAAAATCAATTGGATAACTTCAAGAATTATGTTAATCGTGGTTATTCAATTATCATTTTCCCGGAAGGAACAAGATCAAAAACTGGAGAAGTCAAACGTTTTCATAAAGGAGCATTTTTCTTAGCAGAACAACTCGGGTTGGATATTCAACCTATGTTGATTCAAGGAACTCATCGTTCGATAAATAAGGGTGAATTCTATTTTGAAAATGCTGATATCAATGTACGATACTTACCAAGAATTGCAGCCAAAGACTCATCATGGGGAACTACGTACAGAGAAAGAACAAAAAGTATTTCTAAGTACTTTAAAAAAGAGTACCAACAGTATTGTCAGGAAATTGAAACAGTAGATTATTTTCAGAAGAAAGTAATGTCAAATTACCTTTATAAAGGACCTGTAACTGAATGGTATGTACGTGTGAAATTGATGTTGGAAGACAACTTTAGATTGTTGGATTCTTTGATTCCAAGGGAAGGTGTGATTACAGATTTAGGCTGTGGTTTAGGTTATGCGACACAAATGTTGGGTTATGTATCTCCAAAAAGGCAGATTTTAGGGGTAGATTACGATGAAGATAAGATAAGAATTGCTAAAAGTGGTGTATTTCATGATTCAAATATTAATTTTACAGCTGGAAATATTGTAGATGTTCCAATTGAAAAATCAGATGTTTTTATTATCAGTGATGTACTACATTATATTCCTAAACATCTACAGGTAAATGTATTAGATAGATGTCTTGCTCATCTCAATCCGAATGGTTTTCTTCTGATTAGAGATGGAGATAAGGATGAGGAGGAAAAACAAAAGAAAACTAAATTGGCAGAAGTGTGGTCTACTAAGATTATCAAATTCAATAAGACAGAATATGATTTAGAATTTATTTCTAAAAAGGAGTTTACCTCTATCATAGAAGAGAGAAATTGTACTATCGAAACAATTCCTATGTCTAAGATTACTTCAAACAGTCTTTATATTATTAGAAAAAAAGAGAATTAAACCATGGAGAACACATTTGATATTGTAATCATCGGTAGTGGACTTGGCGGTTTACAGTGTGGATATATTCTTGCTGACGCTGGATATAGTGTTTGTATTTTAGAAAAAAACAGACAGTTCGGAGGTAATCTTCAAACTTTTGTAAGAGATAAAAAAATCTTTGATACTGGTGTACATTATATTGGAGGATTAGATAAAGGACAAAATCTTTATCGCTATTTTGAGTATTTTGGATTAATGGATGATCTAAAAATTAAAAAATTAGATGAAGATGCATTTGATCTGATCTCGTTTGATAATGATGAAACGATCTATCCTTATGCTCAAGGATATGATAATTTCATCAATAAACTTTCAGAAATTTTTCCAAAGGAAAGAGAAGCAATTGAAACATTTTGTGATAAAATGCAAGAGATTGTACGACAGTTTCCTATGTATAATCTTGAGCCTGCAAGTATTAATGAAGAATATTTATTATCACTTGAAGAAGGTCTGGTAGATTATCTGAAATCAATTACAGATAATGAGAAACTACAAAATGTTTTAGCTGGAAATAACTTATTGTATGCTGGGAGAGCTTCAAAAGCACCGTTATATGTGCATGCTTTAATTCTGAATTCATATATAGAAAGTAGTTATACATGTATTGGAGGAGGTTCTCAGATTGAAAGAATTTTGACCAAAAACTTAAAGAAAAAAGGTGTTGTATTAAAAAATTACGCTGAAGTTACTTCTATTAATATTGGAGATAATAAATTAGCTGAATCAGTAACAATCAATAATGATGAGGTAATTTATGGTAAGAAGTTTATTTCGAATATACACCCAACGATGACTTTAGATTTAGTCGAAGCGCAACATATTAGAAAATCTTACAGAAAACGTATCAACAGTCTTGAAAATACTATTTCAATTTTTATTATTTATGGTGTTTTTAAAGAGAAATCATTTAGACATGTAAATAGCAACATTTATCATTTTGCAAGTGATAATGTTTGGGATAGTGTTGAATATACGGATGAAGAATTTGCGAAAAGTTATGCATTATTCTTCTCCCAAGATGAGAAAAATCCAGAATACAGTGAAAGCTTCTCTTTAATGACTTATATGAATTATGAAGAGGTGAAACAATGGGATAAAACATTCCACACAATACCGAAACATAAAACTGACAGGGGAGATGGGTATACTGAATTTAAACAGGAAAAAGCCGAAATTCTTTTAAAAGAAATTGAAAAACGTTTACCGGGTTTTAACGGTAAAATCAAGAGTTATACATGCTCGACTCCTCTTTCATTTAGAGATTATATTGGAACAGTAAATGGTTCTTTATATGGAATTGAAAGAGACCACAAAAATGCTCTAAAGACATTTTTAACTGCTCAAACAAAGATTAAAAATTTGCTACTGACTGGACAAAACTTAACACTTCATGGAATTTTAGGTGTAACGATCAGTTCATTTATAACTTGTAGTGAAATTATTGATCTTAATGTATTAATGGAAAAGGTTAATAATCAAGCAAAATGAAAAAGGCACTTATAATATTAACGATACTCATCTTAGGTATTGTTTTTTGGGTAAGATCATTTTTATACATAGATCCTCCTGTGATCAGTGAGGAAGTATTTAATGAGACTATTGTGATTGATACTCTTGGTAAAGATCATTACAGTCTTGGAAAAAATTATATTAAGAAAAGAAAAGAAGGACTTTGGGAAGTGTATTCAGAAGGGACTCCATTCGAAATGGGAAGATCTGTGGGGACATTGGCTTCAGAACTTTTGTATAATCAAGAGGTTGCTTTTGTTGCTCAAATCAATGAAATCATTCCTTCTAAATCTTATTTGAATTTCTTGAGGGTATTAATCGCTTTCTTTAATAGAGATTTAGATAAAAATGTACCGGATGAATACTGTGAAGAAATTTATGGTATGTCTCAAGGTTCTAGTGATGAGTTTGAATACATTGGGCCAGCTTATCAACGTCTATTGAACTACCATGGTGCACATGATATTGGACATGCTTTACAAGCGATGGCTTTAGTTGGTTGTACATCTTTTGCTGTGGATGGGCCAAAATCTGATGATGGAAACCTTTTGGTCGGTAGAGTTTTTGACTTTTATGTTGGAGATGAGTTTGCGAAGGAGAAAATGATTCATTTCGTCAATCCTGAAAAAGGGTATAAGTTTGCTTCAGTCACTTGGGGTGGGTTTATTGGTGTAGTTTCAGGTATGAATGAGACAGGTTTAACTGTAACAATTAATGCTGCTGAATCTGAACTTCCGTCATCTGCAGCAACACCTATTTCATTAATTGCAAGGGAGATTTTACAGTATGCATCAACAACAAAAGAAGCCTATGAAATTGCTAAAAAAAGACAAGCATTTGTCTCTGAAGCTATCTTAGTTACTTCTGCAAAAGATAATACAAGTATTAGTATTGAAAAATCACCTTCGGCTATTGATTCTCTAGGAATGTCGAATAACATATTATTAACGACAAACCACTATAAAACGGAATCAATGAAGATGCCGATTGATTACGATACTTCATATTCTAGCATTTATAGATATCAAAGATTAGAAGAATTAATTGAGCAAAAAGATAGTCTAACTGTCACTGATGCTGCTAGTATTCTAAGAAATAAACAAGGAATGCATGATGCAAATATTGGTTTAGGTAATGAGAAAGCTGTCAACCAATTAATTGCTCATCACGCAGTCGTATTTAAGCCTGAAACAAAAGAAATGTGGTTGTCATGTACAGATTTCCAATTAGGTGAATTTGTCTATTATAATCTTGACTCTGTTTTTTCTGAGGACAATATTGCCATGCACAGTACAGCTCCAAATGTAGAGAGAAACATCGCTCAAGATGAATTTGTAGCAACTGCAGATTACAAACAATATTTAGAATTTAGAAAACTAATCAAGGAGTATAAAAAATTGGATGAAGGAGAAGGTTTATCAAAAGCTCAAATTGAACATTTCATCAGCCTTAATCCTAATTCTTATTATACTTATGAAATTATCGGAGATGTGTTTTCAAAAATAGATAATGGTGAACAAGCTATTTTCTATTATAAAAAAGCACTAGAAAAAGAAATCGCTACCCACCACGAAATGGAGAATATTAAAACTAAAATTTCTTCATTCACTGAGAATAACAAGAGTTAGAATGTTACCGACTATAGATAAAAAACCACTTCAGGAAATTAAAGTATTTCAAGAGGAAAAGCTTCGTGAGTTAATGAATTATGTTTACGAAAAATCACCTTTTTATCAATCTAAGTTTAAAGAAAATGGAATTGTTCCTGATGATATTCAACATATAGAAGATCTTCAGAAATTACCTGTTACTGTAAAGGAAGATTTGAATGCGAATGAAGAGGCTTTTTTATGTATACCACAGCATGAAGTAGCGGAATATTTTACGACTTCTGGTACATTAGGTGATCCCATAACGATCATGTATTCAGAAGAAGATTTGGAGCGATTAGCCTACAATGAAGCCATTTCTTTTGCAGGACTAGGTGTTACAGATAAGGATATCGTTCAGTTGATGACGACTGTTGATAAAGGTTTTATGGCAGGGATTGCCTATTATCTTGGAGCAAGAAAACTGAAAGCAGGGTTTATGAGAGTGGGGCCTGGAGTTCCTCAAATGCAATGGAATATTATTGAGAAAATTAAACCAACAGTACTTGTAGTTGTTCCTTCTTTTATTCCAGTATTGATCAATTTTGCCATTAAAAACAATATTGATTATAAAAACTCATCAGTCAAGAAACTAATCTGTATTGGTGAACCTATTCGAGATCATCAGTTAGCATTAAATGCGTTAGGAAAAAAAATAGCTTCACTTTGGGATGTAGAAATGTATTCAACATATGCTTCTACTGAAATGGGTACTGCATTTACAGAATGTGAAGCGCAACAAGGTGGTCATCATCATCCTGAGTTGGTTATTGTAGAGTTATTGGATGAAAATAATCAGGTGGTTCCTGATGGGGAGAAAGGTGAATTAGCGATTACAACTTTAGGTATGAAAGGAATGCCTTTGGTTCGATTTAAAACCGGAGATATTGCTATCAAATATACTGAAGCTTGTAGTTGTGGAAAAACATCTTTCCGTTTGAGTCCAATACTTGGCAGAAAAAACCATCAAGTAAAATTAAAAGGAACAACACTTTATCCACCAAAAATTGAAGATGTATTGCATCACATACCGGGTGTAGAAAATTTTGTGATTGAAGTATCGAGTAATGAAATTGGACTGGATGATCTATGTGTTATTGTTGGTACCAATGAAGATCATGTAGCACTCAGCAGAAGAATTAAAGTTGCATTCCAAAGTACATTAAGAGTTTCTCCAAAAATCGAATTACAAAAACCAAAAGAAGTGCAAGGCTTGATGTTTAAAAATGGAGGACGTAAACCTGTGAAATTTTTCGATTACCGTCAACAAGTTATTGGTTAAGATGTTGGTATTTTTTGGCTAATTCTTTTGGTCTCAAATTATATTTCTTTTTAAAATAATGTGAGAATTTAGAATTGGATTTGAAACCACATGCTCTGGAGACATATTGAATATTATTGGATTCTGTAGCAAGCATAATTTTTGCCTTTTCTAATCGATAATTAATATGAAATTGTGTAATAGAGGTTCCGAATACTTGTGTGAAATCTCTTCTTAGTTTAGAAACAGAAAAACCATACATTTCAGCTAATTCCGTTAAGGAAGGTACTTCATCCAAAGAAGCCAAAATATGATCTTTAATGACCATTAAATTATCAAAATCTTCTGAATGCAAACCTGTTTGTGGTTTATGATTACGACTTAATAATCGGTCAAAGAAAATACTAAGCATTTCACTTGATTTGGCAACAAGCAATGTATTTTGAACGATAGGAGGCTTTGTGGTATTCATTTCAAAAATTTCTTTCAATAGAATATGAATTTCTAAGGGAATCGTATCATATAGAAGCCATGGCTTGTCTTTGGTAAATACATCTCCAAAAAAGTTTTTTAAAAGATGTTCTTCATTATCCATGATGTCTTTATGGACACGAACGCCCACCCATTTCTGAGGTATTCCTGCTCTCATAATTAATTCGGTTGATACAACAGAATCAAATACAGTCATTCCTCCAGATAGCTTCTCTTCTGGATGTTCCTTGACTTTACCTTTTACTACATCTCCTGAATAAGTAAATCTATAACAAATGTGTCTGCTTTGGTTGTTGTCACCTTCGAAGTAATAATAGGTGTCTTTTTGATATTCAAAATTATTAATAGAGAATTTTATACCAGGTAAAAGTTGGAAATATTTTGCTTTACCTTTTACTACATCAGTGTTTATACTAAAGATTTGGTTATGATAGCTCCCACCTAATTTTTCCACCAATTGATCGATGATGGACTTCATGGAACCTTCTCTATAAATATGTTTATCCATTTCTATTCGGAGATTAAAAAAGCCTCTAAGCATAAAGACCTAGAGGCTAAATATAATAGATAATCGATTACTATTTCATTGATTTTGGTCTTTCTTCATTCCATTTTTGGTAAGATTCCATTGTCTTATCAATTGAGAATGAATCAATTTTTTGATTTGAGGATATTGATATAGCGATTGAATAAACATACCTGCAGTAGCACCACCTTTGTAGATGTAAGGTGCTCTCTTCGCTAACCAATTCCAATACGAGTTTGAATCAGTATCTGCTCTTTCGTATGGATCTCTTCTTAAGTTGAAGATTTTTGGTAATCTTAATGGAACGAATGGTTCAGACCATAATGCCATACCATGAGCTCTTTGTTCCATGAATACTACTTTCCAATCGTCCATACGAACAGCTGTAATATCTCCATCATCTGAAGAGTAGATGAAGTTATGACGAGGAGATTCATCAGTATCACCTAAGAGGTAAGGCATCATGTTGAAACCATCGATTGTAGTTTGAACACTACGACCAGCATAGTCAATACCACCTTCTAATTCTTCTTTGATATTTTCTTTACCTGCCAATGACATTAAAGTAGGTAACCAATCTTGGTGAGAAACCATACCTTTTAAGATTCTTCCTTCAGGAATATGACCTTTCCACATTACGTGACAAGGAACACGATAAGCACCTTCCCAGTTAGAGTTTTTCTCAGATCTATAAGGAGTTACAGCACCATCAGGCCATTCGTTGTAGTGAGGTCCGTTGTCTGTAGAATACATGATGATCGTATTCTCCATTAAACCTAAATCTTCTAATTTTTGAAGGATTTTTCCTATGTTTCTGTCGTGATCAACCATTGCATCAGCGTAGAATGCATCATCTTCCATTCCTGATAAACCTTTGATGTCATCAGCAGGGTAAGTAGGGAAGTGCATACCAACAGTGTTGTACCACAAGAAGAAAGGAGCATCTTCTTTTGACTTTTCGTCGATCCATTCAATAGCACGTTCAGTGATTTCACGGTCAACAGTTTCCATTCTCTTTTTTGTCAAAGGACCTGTATCAGAAATACGACCGTCTGCATAAGAATGAATAACACCTCTTGGCGTAAATCTTTCTTTAAACCACTCTTCTTTTGGATAATCAGGATGTTCTGGCTCTTCTTCCGCATTTAAGTGGTAAAGGTTACCATAGAACTCATCAAATCCGTGGTTTGTAGGAAGCATTTCATCTCTGTCACCAAAGTGGTTTTTACCAAATTGAGCAGTGTTATACCCTTCTCTTTTTAGTAACCAAGCAACTGAAGGGTGTTCATTTCTGAAACCTGCATCAGCACCAGGAAGACCTACTTTAGATAAACCCGAACGAATAGGGTTTTGGCCTGTGATGAAAGATGAACGACCAGCAGTACAAGACTGCTGACCGTAGTAGTCTGTGAAAGCAATACCTTACTCAGCGATTCTTTCAATGTTAGGAGTTTCGTAACCCATCTGACCGTTCCAGAATGATAGGTTGAATTGACCAATATCATCACCCCAAAGGATCACGATATTAGGTTTTTTAGGAGCCTTTTTGGTAGGCTTATCATCTGCCATCACTTGGAAAGCAGCAAAGAATGATAAAGTCAGTAATAATAATTTTTTCATATTTGTATCTATATTGCTTTAATAAAATATTAAATGATTCATTAAGTTTACATTATAGATAAACGGTATGTTTTAGCTGAAGAATATACTTGAATGTTCAGAAGTTAGGCTAATTTGTTCAATGTTATTTTTTTGAGGATTTAATTATAACTATACTTTCGGTAAAATACCTCTTAGTATGTTTCAAGTGTTAATCGCAGCGTCACTTGGAACTGATTATTGGCGAAGTCTCCTGACTTCGAATAAAAATATTCTAATTTATTCATTTCGAAGTCAGGAGACTTCGCCAGTTTATCATCACAAGTGTCGCCTATCGGCTTAACACTTGCGATATAGAAGAATCCTTTTGGTCTTCAGTATTAGGACAGTAAGAGTTACAAACCTTAAATATTGAGTTTTGTTTTTTCATCTATTACTTCTTTTAATACCTCAATGTAGTTTTTGATTTCACAAAAAAAGCCCAAGCCAGCAGTAATAAATGAAATAGCAACTTCTCTATCTAAAGAACTTTCAGCATTTAGGTAACTAATAGAACCAATGAACATTCCAAAAACAGTAATTATAAGCAAGAATGATAATTTGATTTTTTTTCTTTTAATAGAATTTGCTGATAAATCTTTAGTAATTGAGTTTTTATTGATTTCCTTGAATGAACCAAAAATTTGAACCATACCTAAATAAAAAAGCCCCTTGCTAAGAGCTTCTAAATCAACACTATCATCTAAAGATGAAATTTTAGCACCTATAGTATAGATTAATAGAATAATAAATGGATATTTTAAGTAATGAAGTTTTGTAATGTATTTACTAAGTGTAGTCATTGTAAAAAATATAAGTAGTAAGATATTCAAAGGTATGAATAAATCAATACTTGTAACATAGTGAAATACGTTAATTTTAAAAAGTTTGATGTTAATAAAAAGCACAAATCCTCATTTAGAATAAAGACTTGTACTTGTTCGTTTAGTAAATTTCTTGGAAGAAGTCTTTTAGTTTTTGCTCATCGAGTTTTTCATCTGTTCTTACTCCACTACAAAGATCAATACCAAATGGTTGTACAGCTTCAATCGCTTGACGTACATTTTCTTTCTTTAAACCTCCCGCTAAGAATAATGGAATATCAATCGACTCTCTAATCTTTTTACTTAGACTCCAATCATGCGTATTTC
The DNA here is from genome assembly GCF_056161045.1 of Flammeovirga sp. AWQ4_249. Classification (NCBI taxonomy): domain Bacteria; kingdom Pseudomonadati; phylum Bacteroidota; class Cytophagia; order Cytophagales; family Flammeovirgaceae; genus Flammeovirga; species Flammeovirga sp. AWQ4_249. The sequence continues at coordinate 297,816 of NZ_JBSWYJ010000002.1, read as the reverse complement.
CTGTTCCCCCAAGTGTTTTCACTTTAAGGTTTGGATTTCCACTATCTAAAAGGATAGCATCCACATATTTTGAAATTTCGATCGCTTCTTCCACAGATTTCTCATCGATAACGTGAATAACTTGAACAATTCTCACATATTTAGGAAGTTGTTCACGCAATTGTTGATAAGTTCCTGATTTTAGCTCATCAACGATCTGAATAGTGTTAGTATTTACCTTTTTGTAGTGAGTAACTATTCCTTCTACACTAGTTTCACTCGTTAATAAAAACGAGGCAATGGGAGGAGGAGTAACTTGAGCGATTTCTTGAATCAATGTATCATCTATCACACCTGGTCCACTAGGCATATTTCCCACTAACCCTATGGCTGAAGCTCCATATTCAATTGCTTTTTTTGCCTCTTCAATACTGGATATACAGCAGATTTTAACTCTTGGTTTTGATATTCCTTTCATGTTATAATTATCTTACTTCTTTTCACACACCCAAACAAACCTAGTAAATTTCACTTTACCTACTTTGTCTACAGTACAAGAATCTACAATTTCTAAGCCTGCATTATGAATGAAATTTTTAATATTGGTTATGGAAACGATTACAACTCTATTAGCAATTTTAGAAGCAGAAAGGATAATATTTTCTGCAATATCTTCTGTAGAAAGAGAATACAAATTATAAGGTAAATCAACTATTGCTGCATCATAAGTATTCGCAATATCTTTGATATCTTCATTATATACTTTTGCTGAATATCCATAATGTTCTAAATTTTTTTGGGTATGATGATAGGCCTTCCAATTGATATCATTTCCTTCAATATCAAATCCGCCATAACACCCTTCGAGCATTACTGTTCCTACACCGCAACAACCATCGATAAGTTTTGCTTTTTTGTCTCCTTTAGAAGCAATGTTGACTAGTGTTTTTGCAGTATTCATACTCAATGAATTACTAAAAGAACATGGTTTATCGTTATGATTCTGCCACTCAGCTGTATTTCTATGCGATTGCCCAAAATACCATACACCTTCGTAGTTACACAATGCATAAGTGATTGTAGGATTATAATAATCAGGTTCACCTTCTACAACATGTCCAATTTCTCTTAAAAGATTAAGACGTTCTCTATATCCAATTTTATCTCCTTTCAGTTTTTCATATTCCAACTTAAAACCTTCTGCTTTGATATCTTCTTTTTTTATCATTTCAAAAAGTTCTTCAAAGTTGTCAGACTTAAATTGAATATCTATTCTCTTCTTAAGAAAAGCACTTGTATCAGGATCAATTTTAATATCAGAGAAATGAACTCTTTCTACTTCCTGATGAAAAAGAATTCTAGATTCTAATTTAAAAAGTTCAGCTTCATTAGAATTATATTTTATGCAATATAAAAAGTGTTCTTCTCTCATTAATATTAAGGTATAAATTCAAATATCGCTCAATTTACTATGAAATGAAGGACTTGTTGCATTTTCATGTTTTAACTTATTCAAATAAATAAATACTTTATCCTATCGAAAGCAATTGTAGAACAATTCTAAGTTAAGAGGATCTAATTAGGGAATATGTATTATCTTATAATAATACATGATCTGATTTACAATGTTAGTTAAACTGCTCAATTATTGGAATATCCCAATCGGTGGGAAAATTTCTCAAGGTAAACTTACTTTTGAAAATAAAGTAGGAAAAGGATGGATCGATACACATGTTCTTACCCCAAAATCTCAATTGATTCGCATTAATTGCACTCTTAAAAAAAGTATTAGTGGCAAACCGTATCTTTTAGAAGATGAAGATGAGTATTTGTCCGTTATTTTTGGTGATGCGTCTTGTATTTTTTTTGATGGAGTAATATCAGCAAACTTAGATGGAGCTATTTTGTCTAACGAAAAAGAAGGCGTACAGTGGGCGATACCTTCCAAAAAGAAAGTAGAATTGATACTTCTTCGTATTCATTATTCTTATTTTAATGAACTTGTCAATCGATCAGATTATTTAAAATCTATCTTTTCTAATGGCGATAAGTTTACAATATATGAGGAGATGAGTATGGATATGAAAGGTGTATTTTATCGACTTCTTGATATCAAAAGTGTATTCTTTCAGAAAGAATTATTATTTGGCTGTACGTTTTATTTATTCCATTTATTAATTGAAAAGATATCAGAAAGGGACAATGGAAAAGAAGATAATCTACCCATTAATTTTAGAGGAGTTACAAGGGCTAGAAAATTAATTCAGGACAGTTTTAAACCTTTAGAAATAACAAATTTGGCAAAAGAATGTGGAATGAGTGAAAGTAACCTCCGTCTTCAATTTAAAAATATATTTGATATTACAATTTATAAATTTCAACAAAAACAACGGATGATTCATGCTAAGGAAATGTTGAAACAAAAAGACAAGTCAGTGAGTCAGGTTTCTATTGAATTAGGTTTTTCTACAATGAGTCATTTTGCTGCTACTTTTAAGAAAGAATATGGCATTACCCCAAAACAGTTTCAGAAAGAACTTTTGAAACGATAAAAAAATTCAGTTATGATATAATCTGCTGATTTTTTGAAATAATCTGTTGTTTTTTTCTCATTAGATATCGTTTGATTACTTAAACTTATATTAAAAAATAGTCGATTTAGAGATTTCAATGAAACTATAAGTAATAATGACAATGAAAAAAATTTCTTTTATACTTACTTTAATCGCCGCAATGATGTTTCAAAACTCATATGCACAACAAGGACTTAACAGTCAGCAAAAGGTAAAACTTTTAACACAAGCGTATGTGTATGGTTATCCTTTGCTAACAATGAAGTACACCTTTGATGTATCTACAAACACAGAGTTACCTGATGCCGTAAAAGGACGTTCTCCAAAAAATCAACTAGCAGCACTTTACCCATTTCCTAAAGCAGGTTTTACAGCAGTCGTTAGACCAAATGTAGATACTTACTACAATTTGGTATACGCTGATCTTGAAAACAATCCATTATATATTCACATCCCAGCTACGGAACGTTATTACTTAATTCCAATCCTTAATGCCTATGGAGATGTGATTGAATCGTTAGGTTCTAGAACTACAGGACAAGGTGCAATTGATATTGCATTAGTAGGACCAAACTACAATGATATTTTGCCAAAAGACATGACAGTGATTCGTTCGAATACAAATATGAACTGGCTTTTAGGTAGAGTACAAGTAAACGATGATGAAGATGGAAAAGACGAAGTAAAAAACTTCCATGACAAAATCGTTGTGAGACCTTTAGGTGAGTACAAAAACAAAAATTATGTAGCACCAAAAGGGACTTTCACAAAGAAAAACAATATCGTACCAATGGATAAAGTGGACGATATGTCGGCAGAAGATTACTTCAACAACATGATGACATTAATGGTCGCTAACCCTCCTCAAAAAGATGATGCATTATTTATGCAACAATTGAGACAAGTAGGTATCAGACCAGGTGGTAAATTTGATCTTTCGACTTTCTCTGATGAAGAGCAAGCAGCTATCAAAAATATTCCAGCACAGGTTCAAAAAATGTTTGCTGCTCAAACAGCAAAACCTGACTTAAGCTTAGTGCAAAACGGTTGGTTTGTAGTTACAAAAGGTTTAGGCGAATACGGTATTGATTATGCTTTAAGAGCTTATGTAACAAAAGTAGGTTTTGGTGCTAACCAAGCAAAAGATGCTATTTATCCTAACTCAGCAGTAGACGTAGAGGGTCAAAACTACAATGGTTCTAACAACTATGTTTTACACTTCGATGCAGATAAATTACCTCCAGTAAGAGGTTTCTGGTCGATCACAGCATATGATAAAAAAGGTTTCTTGATCGATAATGAAATCGACAGATATAACCTAAGTAATAAAAAGGATTTAGTGTATAATGAAGACGGTTCATTAGATATCTATATCCAGGCTAAAGCACCAAAAGGTCATGAAGCGAACTGGTTACCAACAACACAAGCTGGTGAAGAATTCGAATTGACTTTTAGAATGTACTGGCCAAAAGAAACGGTATTAAACAGAACATGGGTAATGCCAGGTGTGAAAAAGGTTTCAAAATAATTACAGAATATAATTGTTTGAAAATTTAAAGTTTGATGTTACTCCTCTCGGTTGTTATCGAGAGGAGTTTTTACTTTTTATAATATCAGATATTCATGTAATGGAAGATTATATTTAGTATATTCGTAATAACCTAACTGTTATCCTATAAATGACCAATATGAAGACCATTAAATTCTTTTTTTTAATATCATTATACTTCTTTTGTAATGCTGTTTTCGCTCAAAAAGAATGGAAAACAGAAACCACTGAAAATGGTAAAATTACTGTTTTAAGTAGAGTGGTTACAAAATTACACGAAGGTGAAAAAAAACAATTTATAGAGTATAAAGTATCCACAGTTACATCAATACATCTGGAGAAATTACTGGCTGTACTTCGTGATGCTAATTATCATAAAGCGTTTAGTGATGATACAGATGAAAGTAAAAAGCTGAAAGATCTTCCTAATGGAGAATGGTTGGTTTATTATTATATAGATGCTCCTTTTCCAATGCCCAATAACGATTTGATTGTTACCATGAAGGAAGTACGTTCTGAAAATACCTTTGAACTTATAGGAAAATCTACACCCCACCTTTATGAAGCAGGAGATGTCAAGAGAATGAAGGATTATAATTTAACCTATAAATTAATCGAATTGCAAGATGGAACAACTCAACTTTCTATGGATGTTAGTATGGTACCTATTGCAAAAGCTCCAGATTTTTTAGTAAAAACATGGTTTCCTGAAGGTCCTTCAGATATGATTCAAAATATACTAAAAGAGGCGGAAAATTATGATGAGTAAATGAAATTATATTGTCTCGATATTTAAAAACTGTTGTTGTTCTTTTTTCCATTCAATTTGAGAGTCATTAATAAGCTGATTTATTGTATAATTACCATCGACTTTTTCATAGAACTGATCTATTTTTTTATCATATATTTTATCAACAAAATGTTTTTGTTGTCCAATAGTAAATGTACATGTAATGAAGAGAAGGAATAGTGTAATGCTAGTTTTCATGATTGTTTCTACTCGTTTGGAATATTTATTTTAATAGTTAAACCAGCACAATTAATGATTTCTATTTTACCTATCATTAAGTTGACTCTTTGTTGAATATTTTTCATTCCGATTCCACTTTTAACCCGTTTCTTTGGCAAGCCACATCCATCATCGGAATATGTAATTTGAAGGGTTTCGTTCTCTTTTTCTATGGATAAAAAGACATGTTTTGCTTTACTATGTTTGGTAGCATTGACAAATAGTTCTTGAATAATTAGATAAATATGTTGCTTGTATTCATTTTTTACGGCAACTATATTTGAAGTTGACATGCATTTAAAATGAATGTGTTGAGAGGTAAACTGAAGCGCAAGTTCATTTAAGTTAAGCATTAAATCAGTATCTTTTTCTATATCCTTTTCCAGTGATTGATTGATTAAGCTAACTTTATTTATTGTATCTTGAACTACTTCCTGTAAGTGGGGTTCTGATTGTTGTATTACATTATTAATGTAACCTAAATCATTACTTATCTTATTTTCAATCTCCGTTTTTATTTTGATTCTTTCTTGCTCTTGACTTTGAATAATAGCCTCTAAATATTCTTTTTGAAATTGTTTTTCTTGTTCAATTAATCTTTGATTTTCAGCAAAGGTTTTTTGATACTTTAAACCTAATAAATAGTAAATAAATAACGATCCTAAAACTCCTGCTACATAAATGAAAAATGGTGAAAAAATAGATCTTTTTGTAAGACCAATATGAGGGGCAGTGATAAAAATAAAAGCAAGTGAAATTATTGCTAAGAAGTTTAGAATAGATTGGATACATAAGAAGTGTTTTTCTTTATATGCTTTCACAAAAATGAAAAAAATCTTCATACTAATATAGTAACTAATGAGCATCGTAAAGACGATAATACCTCCCCAATGTAATCGATAAGGTTCATATACCAACATTAAAACTTCTTGAATGACTAGAAAGGTATTAATGATGATAAAATCATAAGCAATTTTTTTCCCTTTTTGAGACAATATACCCTTGTAGAAATAATATATTGAGAAGACGAAAATATGATTGCCAAAAATGCGTAAAATATATCCAATTTCATTTTTATCATAATAAAAATAGCCTAATAACCCACCTGATTCAGCGTCTGCAAAAAGAATAATACCAATGAGTAAAAATATATGAGAGAGGTAGGTTTTGTCTTTTAAGGTAAAGTATAGAACTAATGAGGCGATAATAAAAAAGAGACAAAGTGTTCTACAGATTAACATCAAAGTAGTGTTCTGCTTCAATAAATCAAAATATTCATGTTCTGAAATAATTGCTGGATTGGATGATAATGAAGAACCATTTTACCATAGACACGAAAGTAAACAGTTTTAATCTCTCCAGGTTGAAATCTTAAATTTATTGATTTTCTTTTTTTTCCTTTATAAGCTTCTGTTCCTAAATGATAAATTTTGAATTGATTGGTTTTCGTAGAATGAATAAAAACATCTAACTCAGGGATCATCTCATATTTGTAGATAAGTAATTTATGGATAGATTGAAAAGATTTCACACGAAATCTATACCAATGAGGTTTAGAAAATGGAGCCAAACTATAGGTAGATTTGGGTAATTTCTCCCACTTATAATGTTCGGGGTGTTGATATACATTCAAGTCATAGGTACCTTGACTGATTACTTCTACATGTTGATCAAGGTTATTCTCATTTGAAATTAGAAAAGTTTCTTGACCAGTAGTTATGTTTTGGAAGAGTATTAGAAATAGTATAGTGAGGGAAAAACGCATTTAGTTGTCTGTAACATTCCAGTTGTTAATACATCAAAGATATTCTTTATATTTTCATTAACAAAAAAACAACTAATTTCCTGTTTGTAAAATGTTGTTATTAAGATATTTATCAATAAAAAAGCCTCTCTATTTATATAAATAAAGAGGCTTTTTGTAATGCAAAATTAAACTATTGTTTAATCCAAATTTTAAGTGAGACTGCAGGTACTTTAATATCAGTGCTTTGTCCTCCTTTTAATTTCTTTATTGCTTTAATGTCTTTGACACCTTTGTGAACGTTTACAGCATTATTATTAGCGATTAATTTCCAATCTCCTTCAGGCAGTTGAATATTTTTGAAAGTCGCTTCAGTCTCTCCTGTGTTCAATAATACAAATACCTTTTGGTCTACAATATAACCTAGTTGATGCTCATCCTCAGGAGTTATGAACTGATAATAGCCTTCAGGAGCTTTTTCTGCTCTTCTAAAAACTTCACCATATTCCGAAAGTCTAAACTCATTCATTCCTTTCCAGAAGGCATACATATTTTTGTAATCATTGGTATTTCCATCTTTTGGTGTTTGACCAACGTTGTCCCATTTGTACTGATTTGCAAAACGGTGATTGTAGGTGTCACGGTAGCCATGCATATAAACTTTATATCCTTTCTTGGTCACTTTTACAACCTCTTTCAAAGGAGCATCAGCTTTAGAACGCATAATTTCTGAACCTCCATTGGTCACAATTGGTCCCAGTGAAGTATATAAAAGCGTGACAGCAATTTTATAATTATCTTGATCAACACTTGTTCGTCCATCAAATTTTTCACCACCAAATTGATCCGATAATGTAAAGTTGTCGTGGATGTCAAGATATGTGATTCCTGAGTTTGGTGTTTTATCCTCTTTATTAGAATTTTCCAACCCATGCATTACTGCAGTTCTATCGGTCGCTTTTCCACCAGCCCAACCACGGTCAGTCAATGGATCTGTAAGTTTAAAAACGGGTCCTTTGTATGCACTCCTAGAATCATCTTGGAAGAAAGTAATAGGAGAATCTTCTTTGTACCAATCCCAAGATGGATTAGCTTCAAACTCTGGATCATTAGACCCGATCCAAGGTTCACCATAAACAATTTTATCTTGACCTATTGTTTCTTTTAAAGCGATGAGAGTTTGCTGATCTACTTGTCCTGCCAAGTCAATTCTGAAACCATCGATACCAAATTCTTTGATATAATATTGACATTGATCGATCAACCACCTTTGTGTCATTGGACGGTTTTCTGTTTTGACTTCATTTCCGTAATCACCAATATGTTCTAGATCTCTAGTTCTATAGTAGTATTGTTTGTCGATTCCATTGAAGTTAAAAATCCATGCATTTCCATCCATATTTTCGGCAGTATGATTCGGTACAATATCGATGATGACTGCAATGCCTTTGTCGTGAAATGCTTGTACTAGATCTCTGAATTCATTTCGTTCTTCACCTGCTTCTTTATCCAGTGAACGGTAACGTGTTTCCACTGCCATTGCATGTGAAGTTCTGTAACCCCATTGGTAATTTTCTTCACTTACACCTTGAGAAATCATGTATTCATCATTTTCAAAAGATGCTTTCCAATCATCAGTAGGGTAGTGGACATACTCTTGTACAGGCATGAGGTGCACGACATTAATTCCCAAATCTACAAGATAGTCGAAACCAATCTTTTGTCCTTTTTTATTCTTTAAACCTGACTTCGTTACAGCAGGAAAACGCCCTTTAATATTTTTATCTACTGGAAGTTGATCTGTGAAATCTTGAACATGTACCTCATAAGCGATCACATCTTCCATTGCAGGAATACCATTTTCTAATGGAGAAGCTGGTGTTGTTCTATGCCATATTCTAGCTTTACCCCAAGTATCATCACTCACACGAGCATAAGGATCTGTAACGTGAGCTTTTGTAGTTTCGAAAAATAAATTCCCAGGATCTTGATGACCATGGATTGTGAAATCGTACCAAACACCATGAAGATCCTCCTCAAAAAATGCTTCCCAAACACCATCCGTATCTTCTTTCATATCAATGATTTGATATGCTTCTTTATCATCTTTTCCTTTATATAAATATAATTTTACACCTGTAGCTCTTGGTGCAAATAAACGAACGGAAGTTTTACCTTCATCTACATTAGCACCTAATTCTTTTGTAGAATATGTTTCTCTAAACCATCCATCGTATGAACATAATGCTGTTAATTCTTGGGACGGAATATGTAAGTAATACACTCGTTTTTTGTCCAAAGGAGTGGCAGGGACAATCAAAGTTGAAGTGGCTTCATTCGGCATTACTCCTTTTACCTTAATAGTATCTCCAGCTGCTGATGTGATGATGTATGCATTTGGATCTAGAGGTCTTTCACCTACAATATTTGCCCAGACTAAATTACTGTTTTTGAGCTCAGCTTTTAGACCAGGTAAAACTGCATCTTGCATGAAGATTAGATTTCCTCCTTTTTCATTAGGAGCAACAGAAGCAGGAGCTAACCATTCTCCATCATCAATTCTGAACTTAAATTCAGATTGAGGAGAAATCACTTTAAAATCTTTGTTATTGAAAGTTAGTATCCATTGGCTACCTACTTTTTTAAGTTGCCAATCTTGATTATCCATATCGCTGTCCCAACCTCTAAATGAGCCAGTAACCACCACTTTATTTGGATGTTTGTCATATATGTTTTCATCAAAAATAAAGGAAACTTCATCACTGAAAATTGCATAGCCTTGGTTGACTTGCTGACCAGTAAATGATTGTCCAAAACTGAAGTTGGATAGAATCAAAAATAGGAATAGAAAAATGTACTTATTCATTTTCATGTAATTAGTGAAATTGTAACAGGTTAAAGTTAATTGAATTGCAGGATAAATAATGTGGATTATGAATTGTTAAAATCAAAAAAAACATCGCAACCGAGTGCATAGTTTTATTTTGTGAATTTTTAAAATTTAGAATATTAAAATTCTTATTGATCAATAACATAAATGATTTCAGAATTGTTCCTTTTTTTCTAAAATGAAAAAAGACTCAAGTTATAAAACTTGAGCCTCTTGATAGACAGGTTTAACCATATATATTATCCTAATCAATTTATATTTTTTAAGCACCAAACATTTCCTGTCTCAATTGTGCTTTTATTTTCTCTTTTAATTTAAGGTAAGACTTAAACTGTTTTTTTGTCAATACACCTTTTAATTCGTTCTCCTTCGCATCTTCAATAGCATTTATTTTATTCAATTTTGCCAATCCACTCATTGAAGAAGCTTTTGAAATTTTTTCAATTTTTTGAGCGTTCTCTAAATTGATAGCTTGTACAGCAGGAATTTGATCATCAGAAAGTTTCAATACATCTTTCATTTGATCTGTTAGAAAAGTAGCTCTATCTTCTGGAGTAGGAGCTGGAGCTGTATTCTGTGCAAATGCGGCAGTTATTGACAATCCGATGAGAAGGATAAGTGTACTGAATTTTTTCATGAGTTTGTTATTTTGTGTTTCCTAACTATTCTCTATAACGGTCTTTTGATGGGAAAAGAATTTTTGATAGTGTTTACTTCGTTTCATTTTTTGACTAGATAAACGAGGATACTTCTATTAATAAGTTTAGATTTTTTTGGACTTCTTTTTTCTTTTTTGGATAGTACAATCTTTTTTTTGACAGAATATGTATATTCATTACAAACAAAATATATTATGATCACAGATGTTTTAGAGCATTGGAATAAATACTTTAAAGGAAAGATTCACAACGATCAATTGACGTTTGATAATGATATTGGTAATGGCCGTATCGATAGCTTTCAACTGACCGAAAAACTACAACTTTTTAGAACTTTTATCACTTTAAAACAAGAAGTAATTGGTCAAGCTTTACGTTATGAAGATGATGATCAATATGTGACTATAATGTTAGCAGATACTTGTGCTATATTTTTTGAAGCCAAAGAAAACATAAAGTTGAAAGAAGGTGCTTTGATTGGTAATGATAAGACCAATTTACCTTGGCGGTTACCAGCAAAACAAAGTACAAGACTTGTGACATTAAGAGTTCAGAAAAATTACTTTGATAAGATGGTAGAAAGAAGTGAACATCTGAAATCTGCTTTCCCTATAGATCATCCATTCCTTGTCTTTGAAGAGATGAGTCATATTATGAAAGGGACTTACTATCGTATATTAGAAATTCAAGATTCTCCTTATCATCGAGAACTAATTTACTCTTGTGGTTCTTATCTGTTTCATCTTCTATTTGAACAAATGTCATTAAAGGCAAAAGTTAAAGATGAAGGAAAATCAACTTTAAATGTGCAAGGTGTTTTTTTAGCAAGGAATATTATTAATGAAAAAAATGGAGTAGGTGTAAGTATTGAATTTCTATCAAGAGAATGTGGGATTAGTAAAAGTCATCTAAGAGCTAATTTCAGTAAGGCATTCGGCATATCTATGTATCAATATATTTTGGGAGTAAAATTAGCAGAAGCAAAAAAGAGAATATTAAAAGGTGATAAATCTTTATCAAGAATTGCAATAGATATGGAATTTTCTAGTAGTAGTCATTTTACTACTTCTTTTAAAAGAGCTTATGGAATAACCCCAAAAGAATTCCAAAAACAAACCAAATAATGATTTAAAATGTTATAAATATATCATGCTTCACCTCAGTAATCATACTGTTGTGAGGTTTTTTATTTTATAAATTTCATCACAGCAAAATGTATAAATTTTTCATAAGAATATGAAAAGTACTTTCCCAAAAACGATCGTTTGATTAACCATGACATTTAAAAAAAATAGTATGAAACGCACACAAATATTAATCTCATCATTACTAGTATCCAGTTTTTTTATGGGTTGTGATGAAAAGAAAAACACTACAAATACACAAGATGATTTTAAAGAAATCTCTTCAAAATATAATACTAAGGTTCCTGAAGATATTTTGACACCTAATAAGGTTTCTACAAGTATTGGAGAATTAGAGTACCATGATGGAATGCCCTCTGATGCAACTGTTCAAAAATTGTATGACAATTTAGATCATCTAAGAGGGGTGGAGACTTTCTTAAACGGTATCCCTGCCGCTTCTCTAGAAACATTTAGAAGGGGCGTTGCCAGTGTTGGATCTGACGATTATTATAAAGTGGGCATCTTCGAAGATATGATGGGTTCGGATGCTTTCTTCTTAACAGGAAATACAAGTACGGTTTATGCCTCTGTCTTTTTAGATTTAAAGAAAGATGGACCTATAGTCATCGAAGTACCTGCAGGCTGTGGCCCCGGTACCGTCGATGATGCCTTTTTCCGTTATGTAATTGACTTGGGAATGCCCGGCCCTGATAGAGGAAAAGGTGGAAAATACCTGATTCTACCTCCAGATTATAAAGGAGATGTTCCTTCTGAAGGTTATTATGTGGCGAAGTCCAGAAGTTATGTAAACTGGGTAATTCTTAGAGGTTTTTTAGTAGATGGAAAGCCTGATTATTCTAGAGATATGTTTAAAAATGGATTAAAAGTTTACCCATTAGGTAAAAAAGACGTATCTCCAGAAATGGAGTTCATCAATATGTCTGACAAGAAATTTAATACCATTCATGCTAACGATTACCATTTTTATGAAGAGTTGAATGCTGTAATTCAGAGAGAACCTGTCTCTATGTTAGATCCTGAATTAAGAGGGATTTTCTCAAGTATTGGTATTGAAAAAGGGAAAGCGTTTGCTCCTGATGCACACAAAAAAGAAATTTTGACTGATGCTGTAAAAGTAGCCAATGGAACAGCACGTGCCTTAGCTTTTAGCTCAAGAGATAAAGAAGCAAAAGTGTATGAAAATTCGAATTGGGAAAAAGGATTTATAGGTGGAAATTATCAATGGTTAAAAGACAACGGTAATGGAGGTCGTAACCTTGATGCACGTTCTCGTTTCTTCTACATTGCTACAGTAAATACTCCTGCGATGACTTGGAAATTAGAAGGAATAGGTTCTCAATATGCTATAGCAAGTAAAGATAAGAACAACAAATACTTTGATGGAGGAAAAAACTATACGTTAACACTACCAGCAAATGTGCCTGCTAAAAACTTCTGGTCAGTATGTGTTTATGACCCACAAACAAGATCAGAGTTACAAACAGGGCAAGAATTTCCAAGTATTAATAGCCAACGTTCTCCATTGAAGCAAAACGAAGATGGTTCTTACACTTTATACTTTGGTCCTAAAGCACCAAAAGGAATGGAATCCAATTGGATTCAAACAGTTCCAGGAAAAGGATGGTTCACTATCCTACGTTTATACGGACCGCTAAAACCTTGGTTTGATCACACATGGAAGCCAGGTGAGATTACTCCAACAAAATAATTATCCAATTTTAAAATAAGCTTACTAACATGCAATCTTTCAATCTTCAAAAATCCTATGCTTCTTTTTGCGAAGATATAGGTATAGCATCCACGAACTCAGGTTTAACGACTTTAGAATTTAAAGGGCAAGATCCAGTTCTCCCAACAAAATTAAGATTTGGTTCTATTTATGGAATTCCTGCAGCAGCTACAGCAGCACAAGTGGCAGATATATGGAAAATACGAACAGGAGAAACTCAAAATGTAGAAGTAGATATTGAACAAGCCGCACACATGGTGGCAGATATCCCTTACAGTACATTAAATGGAGAACCCTATCACACAAGATTTGCCTTAGTACCAGGAAAATACAAGACTCCTTATGTGTTACAGTTTTTTCCTACCAAAGACCATAAACTTTTTGTTCCCGTTGGTTTTTACCCCAATATGGAAAGAAAATGGAGTGAGTTTTTGGGAGTGCTAGCCACACATGAAGCTGTTGCCGAAGCCATAAAAAAATGGAATGCTGAAGATTTACAAGAAGCATGTAATAAAGTGGGATTAGTGGGTAGTTATGTGCGTACGAAAGAAGAATGGTATGCTACCGATGCAGGGAAAGCACTGATGGAGCAACCTGTAGCCAAAATCACAAAAATCGCAGAAGGTGAACCAATTGCTTGGTCAGAAAATCCTAAACGTCCGCTTAGTGGTATCAAAGTGTTAGGAGATACACATGAGATCGCAGGGCCTATCATCGCAAGATCTTTAGCAGGGCAGGGTGCGGATAGTTTACAAGTAACAGACCCTATGGAATATTGGCATCAAAGTGTCTACCTTCAATGTGCTCAAGGCGTAAGACAAGCTTCAATTGATTTATCAAAAGAGGAAGATAAAGCGACTTTTCATGCCCTAGCGAAAGAAGCGGATGTTTTTGTGGAGAATTATAGAACGACAGGGAAAACAGCACAAGAAAATTTCACCCCTGAAGTTTTAACAAAAAACCACAAAGGCTTGATATATGTAAAAGTACATGGCATTTCTTATGATGGAATGCCTTGGACGGATAGAGGATGCTTTGACCCATTAGCCATTCCAATGACAGGCGTTGCCGCTTTAGAAGGTACAGTCGAAGAGCCAAAATTTCCAGTTGGCGATTTCTTATGTGATAATATGACAGGATTAATTGCTGTTCCTGCAGTATTAGAAGCTCTAAAAAGAAGAGCTACAGAAGGAGGATCGTACATGGTGGAAGTATCACTGGCCAAAACGGCAATGTGGGCAATGGATTTAGGCACTTTTGATAAAACTCCTGAAGACCTTCCTAAAGTGGAAATCAAGAAAATGAAAATCGAGGGAAATTTAGGAACAATGATTCGTCCAGCTTCAGCAGTAAAATACAGTAGCACTGAAGATCAGTGGGAACAAGGAATAAGCTATAGAGGAGCCGATAAGGCCGAATGGCTATAGTTTTAAGGAAAAAATCTTATAAATTTCATAATTGTTTAAAAGTGCTCAATTAATTTCTTCGGAAATCGATTGGGTACTTTTTTTATTTGAGTGAATACATTTAACTTATTTGTTTTATAGGTCACATTTGGTAAAACACATCATTTGATGAAAACAATACAGGTTACAAAAGGACAGATCATACAAAGAAAAGGTGAGCGGAATACGAAAGTATATAAAGTGATTTCAGGCTTACTTAGAAGTTATGTGATTGATGAAAAAGGGAAGGAACATATTTTTATGTTTGCACCAGAAAATTGGAACATAGCAGATAGTGAAGTGCCAGAAGAACCCTGTGAGTTATACATTGATGCCTTAGAAAATTCTGAAGTATTGGTCTTGGATAAAGATCCCTCTAAGGATGGTATTGAAATAGGTCAATTGCTAAAAAGGATACTTATGATGCAAAAAAGAATAATATCACTTATGTCTTATACTGCTTACGAACGTTACGAACAATTTATCACTACTTACCCCAACATTGTCCAAAGAGTACCTCAAAGAATGATCGCCTCCTTTTTAGGTGTCACCCCTGAAGCATTAAGCAAAGTGAAGTCAGAACATCGAAAAAAATTAAACTCTTAATCTAGATTAATGCTTTTCCTTTTTGAGTCCCTGATATTTGTATCATTATCAAAACTTAAAAACACAAAAGATATGAACATTATCGTTACAGGCGGTCACTCAGGAATGGGATTAGAGTTAACAAAGAAGTTATTAGCTGAAGGAAATAAAGTAGGGATTATTGTTAGAAGTGAGCAAAGAAAAGCAGAAGCTCAAAAACTCTTCAATAGTACTGATAAGATAGAGATCTTTATTGCTGATTTAAGTGATAGAAATGAGATTGATAAAGTGGCTACAGAGATTAATGATCAATGGGATCATTTAGATGGTATTTTTAATAATGCTGGTTTGTTATTAGATCAATTATACCTTTCAAAATACGATAATGAGTTACAGTTAGAAGTGAATGGAATTAGCCCTTACCTTTTAACTAAAGCATTAAAACCTTCATTGGATAAAGCAGAAAAACCATTTGTGGTGAATACTGCAACTGGCGGATTAAATAATAAAAAAGAGATTGATATTCCTGCTTTCAAAAAGCCAGAGAAGTTTGTGAAATTAACGGGTTCATACATGGACTCTAAATTGATGCTAGTTTTATTGATGAATCATTTGGATAAAGCATGGGAGAATGTACGCTTCGTAAGTGTTAACCCAGGTGCTATAAAAACAAAAATGACAGCCGGTGATGGAATGCCTTTCTGGTTGAGACCTATCAGAAACTTATTCTTTATGTCTCCAAAAAGAGGTGCTCAAAGTTTATACAATGCCGCCTTTGCTAAGAAATATGTAGGCAGTGGTCTGTTTATCAGTGAAGGGAGCATCAAACCAATGAAATATGAAATTAGTGAGGGTGAGATAGCAGAATTATTAAATTAATGTATCCCTTTTTATATATATGAAATAGCCATTCTATTACAATGTAGAGTGGCTATTATATTAATATTAAATGATTTTGAAAGTTATTGTCTTCTATTATATTAAAAACTCATTATTCGACCGTTTAGTTAGTTATAAGAAACTATTTAGATGGTCTTTTTTTGTTAGTAATTTCTTTAATAACTTCTGAACTTTCTAATATTTTATTTGAATTCAAAGCATGAACAATTATTGGATTAATTAAAAATGAAGCATTGGATCGTTAGACAATAAGAAAATGTATTAAGTATTCTTTTTGGTCAATAACTTGAAAGATATTACATAAAAACTTAATTGTCAATGATTTAACAGTTCATTGTGATTTTTTATTTATATTTGTATAATCATCAAAAAATCTAATTTCACATACCTTTATTATCTAAAAAATCTCATTATACCAATAAATA
This sequence comes from Flammeovirga sp. AWQ4_249, assembly GCF_056161045.1. Taxonomy (NCBI): domain Bacteria; kingdom Pseudomonadati; phylum Bacteroidota; class Cytophagia; order Cytophagales; family Flammeovirgaceae; genus Flammeovirga; species Flammeovirga sp. AWQ4_249. The sequence goes on along the minus strand of NZ_JBSWYJ010000002.1, from coordinate 281,181 downwards.
AAATACATAATCCGATTATTAATTACATACATCTATTAACACTCTTATTAACATACCCAAGGAATCAAAACTATATTAACAATTGAGCTTTTGCTTCAAAATGTTCAATTTAAAAACCTAATTATGAAACTCATTACTACTCGAATTTTTATTCTGATCTGTTTCTGTTTATATCAGAACTTTGATACGATCGCCCAACCCACTTTAAAAGCATCAGATTTAATTGTTATTGGAAGAAATACTGATGGAGATGATGGTTTTGCCTTAGCTGCATTAGCTGATATACCTGCAAATTCTGTCATTTTTATAACTGATGAAGGTTTTGATACAAACGGTTTTACATTTGATGGCAGTGAAGATGTTTTTAAATGGACTATTGGCTCAACAAAAATTAATGCAGGTACAATTATTCGGTTTACTAATGCTTCTACAACTTCATTAACCCTGATAGATACAAACCATGGAACAATAACACATTCAAATGGATCATCTGATATGAATCTTTTAGCAGGAGACCAATTATTCATATACCAAACAAATAATAATTCATATAACGGAACAATGCAAAAATTAAATACCACTAATGGAAACATTGAAGGTGGGTTAATTTATGCATTCAATGCTGATAATTCAACTCCAAGTAGTTATGGATGGCTTTCTCAAGGTAATCATACTTCTGCTACATCTCAGTTTCCCATTCCGTTAAATTATATATTAACTACATATGATGGTACAGGATCAGCAAGTTTTGCTAATGGTAATGGGATGTTAACAGTAGGTCCCTTAAAAAATGATATTCCAGATGAGAAAGACAATTATATATATGACGGTCCAACTACAGCAGCTTCAAAAACTGATTGGATGATAAGAATTCATACCACATCGAACTGGTTAGGTAGTGATACTGAAGAATATGATCTTACGAGTGGTTCTTTATCAAATGACTTTTCTATAATCACAGCTGACAACACACCACCAACAATAAAAACGAACGACACACTTTATGTTGTTTATGGTAGTGAATCAAAATATCATGGTTGGCTCCAAGCAACAGATACCGCTTCTGCTGATTCTCTAATAACTTACAATTTAGTAAGTAATCTATCCTATGGTCACTTCGTTAATGTGGATGATGCTTCAACATCAATTCAAAGTTTCACTCAACAACAACTAGATGAAAATAAAATAATTTACATCACAGACACCATAAAAAGTGAGACTGAAGAGTTCCAATTTACAATTACAGATGAAAATGGAAATACATCAGATTCTCTTGATTTTGTTATTAAAATTTATCATAATCCAATTGTAAATATTATATCAGAAATAACAATCAATGAAGGTGATTCAGTAATTCTTTCTACAACTCACTTCAACGTAAGTGATTTTGATTCACCTGATGATTCAATTACTTTTTATTCACCTTTCGCTAGTCATGGCCAAATTACTTATTCAGTTCCCAATCCTGGTATTATGCATGTTCCTTACAATGATGTTTTAAATAACCAATTTAAATACATACACAATGGAAGTAATACTACAGTAGATTCAGTAGCTATTGCTCCATACGATCATACAGCAGGAACCCTTTCAGATCCAGACTCTGTTAAGTTGGAAAGAACTAGAGCATTTCATGATTTTAATTCTCTTATTTATGTAAAAATTAATATTAATCCTGTTGATGATGATTCTCCAACTCCATCCATAAATACAGGCGTAACAATCAATGAAAATGATACAATAAACATCACCACATCACATCTGTCATATTCTGATTCAGATACCGACAGTACTTTATTAACTTATACAATTACTACTTCACCGGAAAACGGATACTTTGCTCTTGCTAATGACCTAAGTGCAAGTATTTCAAGTTTTACCCAACAAAATTTAATAGACGGAAACTTGTATTACATCAATAATGATGATGCAGCAATTAGTGATTCCATTATTTTTAATGTCTCAGATACCGCATCCAATACATTAGCAAATCAATCTTTCAATATCGAAGTAAATCTAGTAAATGATCTCCCAATAGTGACAACCAATGAAACAGTCACTATAGATGAAGGGGACACTATTCTCATTACTACTGATATATTAAATTTTAGTGATGCAGATTATAATAATGATTCTTTATTTTTCTTTTCTATGATAGGAACAGACAATGGTAAATTTGTCTATGAAGATCTAGAAGAATATAATAATCAAACCCTAAATACTGGTATTCCTTTAAATGAAACATCCCCAATTCCATTTTTTTACTTAAGTTGGATTAAAGAGGGTAAAATACGATACATTCATGATCATAGTAATACAATAACTGATTCAATAGAATTTACCATTATAGATAATATTAATATCGAAGTTTTCTTTGATTCTATGATGAGCGACGATTCTGATTATTTGGAAAACACGTATGGTAATTATTCGTTTAGTGTATTCTCTGTTAATATTAATCCTATTGATGATGATACTCCTACTCCATCCATAAATACAGGTGTTACAATCAATGAAAATGATACAATAAACATCACCACATCACATCTGTCATATTCTGATTCAGATACCGACAGTACTTTATTAACTTATACTATTACTACTTCACCGGAAAACGGATACTTTGCTCTTGCTAATGACCTAAGTGCGAGTATTTCGAGTTTTACTCAACAAAATTTAGAGGATGGAAACTTGTATTACATTAATAATGATGATACAGCAATAAGTGATTCAATTATTTTTAATGTCTCAGATACTGCATCGAATACATTAGCCAACCAATCTTTTAATATTCAAATAAATCCCGTCAATGATCACCCAATAGTGACAACCAATGAAACAATCACTATAGATGAAGGGGATACTATTCTCATCACTACTGATATATTAAATTTTAGTGATGCAGACTATAATAATGATTCTTTATTTTTCTTTTCTATGATAGGAACAGACAATGGTAAGTTTGTTTATGAAGATATGAACGAATTTAATAATCAAACTCTTAATGCTGGTCCCGGTTTTAATGAAACATCCCCAATTCCATTTTTTTACTTAAGTTGGATTAAAGAGGGTAAAATACGATACATTCATGACCATAGTAATACAGCAACTGATTCAATATATTTTACCATTATAGATAATATTAATATCGAAGTTCTCTTTGATTCTATGATGAGCGATTCTGATTATTTGGAAAACACGTATGGTAATTATTCGTTTAGTGTATTCTCTGTTAATATTAATCCTGTTGATGATGATACTCCAACTCCATCCATAAATACAGGAGTTACAATCAATGAAAATGATACAATAAACATCACCACATCACATCTGTCATATTCTGATTCAGATACCGACAGTACTTTATTAACTTATACTATTACTACTTCACCGGAAAACGGGTACTTTGCTCTTGCTAACGACCTAAGTGCGAGTATTTCGAGTTTTACTCAACAAAATTTAGAGGATGGAAACTTGTATTACATTAATAATGATGATACAGCAATAAGTGATTCAATTATTTTTAATGTCTCAGATACTGCATCGAATACGTTAGCCAACCAATCTTTTAATATTCAAATAAATCCTATAAATGATCTCCCAATAGTGACAACCAATGAAACAATCACTATAGATGAAGGGGATACTATTCTCATCACTACTGATATATTAAATTTTAGTGATGCAGACTATAATAATGATTCTTTATTTTTCTTTTCTATGATAGGAACAGACAATGGTAAGTTTGTTTATGAAGATATGAACGAATTTAATAATCAAACTCTTAATGCTGGTCCCGGTTTTAATGAAACATCCCCAATTCCATTTTTTTACTTAAGTTGGATTAAAGAGGGTAAAATACGATACATTCATGACCATAGTAATACAGCAACTGATTCAATATATTTTACCATTATAGATAATATTAATATCGAAGTTTTCTTTGATTCTATGATGAGCAACGATTCTGATTATTTGGAAAACACGTATGGTAATTATTCGTTTAGTGTATTCTCTGTTAATATTAATCCTATTGATGATGATACTCCAACTCCATCCATAAATACAGGTGTAACAATCAATGAAAATGATACAATAAACATTACCACTTCTCATCTGTCATATTCTGATTCAGATACCGACAGTACTTTATTAACTTATACTATTACTACTTCACCGGAAAACGGGTACTTTGCTCTTGCTAATGACCTAAGTGCGAGTATTTCGAGTTTTACTCAACAAAATTTAGAGGATGGAAACTTGTATTACATTAATAATGATGATACAGCAATAAGTGATTCAATTATTTTTAATGTCTCAGATACTGCATCGAATACGTTAGCCAACCAATCTTTTAATATTCAAATAAATCCTATAAATGATCTCCCAATAGTGACAACCAATGAAACAGTTACTATAGATGAAGGAGCATCAATAACTTTAAATAATACATATATTGATGCTGACGACCCAGATAATAATAACAATGCATTATTGTATTGGGTAATGACTCCTCCGGAACATGGAGAGCTTATATATCTTCAAGTTAGATCTGAAAAAATTAATAATGAGCGAATTAATGAAGGATTTAGACCTTATTTAAGTTTTCACCAATCGGACCTTCAACTTGATTTAATTCGATATGTTCATGATGGTAGTAATTCAGAACTTGACTCGATAGTTTTTCATGTTTTAGATAAAAGTACCTTAAATGGAGATCAATATTCTGAAGTAGAGGATGCATACATGGAATCTACTCGATATGTATTATACTTTAATATTAATCCTATTGATGATGATTTACCTTCAATCATATCTAATAATGATGTAATCGTGAATTTTAACGAATCAGCAATAATCACCAATAGTATATTAAATGCCAATGATACAGAAAGTGAAAATCATTTGTTGAGATTTGAAATCACTACACCTCCAAATTATGGACATATAGAAAATGTAGATAATGAAGGAACAAATATTACTTCTTTTACGCAACAACAATTAATTGATAACAAAATCCGATATGAACATGACGGTACAGACAATTTAATAGATTCATTAATTTTTAAAGTAATAGATCTTGCATCTAATGAATTAATTGATCAAGTATTACATTTTACAATAAATAGTCCTACCAGTATTAATAGTTCTATTTTAGATGACATAAACTATTATCCTAACCCAGTTAGTAACACATTAAATATCAAATTTAATGAAATAATTACTGGTGAGATAATGGTATACACTTTAGATAATAGAAAAGTAGTACATGATAGCTTTATAAAAAAGAATCAGGTATCTATTGGATTAGAAGGCTTTAATAAAGGTTTTTATCTAATAGCTATTAATTCTGAAAAGGGTCAACATAGTTTTAAGGTCTTAAAAGATTAGAAATCTTCTATAATTATAAAAAAGAGGCTATCTCATAAAAACAAAAATGACAGCCGGTGGCGGAATGTCATTCTGGTTGAGACCTATCAGAAACTTATTCTTTATGTCTTCGAAAAGAGGTGCTCAAAGTTTATACAATGCCGCCTTTGCTAAGAAATATGTAGGCAGTGGTTTGTTTATCAGTGAGGGGAGCATCAAACTAATGAAATATAAAATAAAGGAAAGTGAGATAGCAGAATTATTAAATTAATGTATCCCTTTTTATATATGATCTAGCCATTCTATTACAATGTAGAGTGGCTATTTTATTAATATAAGTTATTGATATTAAATGATTTTTGATATAACATTGTGCAATCGTACCTTGCGGCTATTACTTAAACACTCAAGATATTATCCATGCGATTCTACCTTTTATCAATCATTATAGCTTTACAAACAGCTTTTACATTTAGCGTATATGCAGAAAATATACCTTCTAAAAAAGGAACTGTAAAGGGAATTATTATAGATCAAGACCTTAATGAAGCAGTGGGGTATGCCACCGTTTCTATCATAAAAAAAACAGACAACAGTATTGCTGGCGGTGGTCTAACAGATGATAACGGAAAATTTATTATCAAAGATGTGGACTATGGAATTTATGATTTACAAGTTCAATTTGTAGGTTATACCACCAAAAATATAGAAGTCAATGTCAACAACTCAACCATCGAATTAGGTAAAATTCTAATTGCTCAGAATGTGGAACAATTGGATGAAGTGGTTGTAAAAAGCCAAAAGCTAAATATCACAAGAAGTATTGACAAGAATGTGGTCAATGTGAGTGATGCTTTAATTGCTGATGGAAATTCGGTCACTGATGTTTTACAAACGGTACCTGAAGTGGGCATTGGAACAAACGGACAAATCAGTCTTAGAGGGGAAAGTAATGTTAGAATACTAATTGATGGTAAACCTACACAGATCGACCCATCTCTGTTATTCCAATCTTTACCTGCCAGCTCAATTGATAAAATTGAAATCATCACCAACCCTTCTGCTAAATATGATCCAGATGGATTATCAGGGATCATTAATGTCATTACAAAGAAAAATGAACTTCAAGGGTTTAATGGTAATGTTAATTTGGCGTTAGGAACAAATGAGAAATATACAGGTTATTTAGGATTGAATTATCGTTTTAATAAATTCAATATCTTCTCACAAACGACATACAGCAGTAATAAATTTGACAATCAACAGAGTCGTAAACGAACATATGATGACCCTACTATTCCGTCATTTGATCAGGAAGGAGAGTCGATTAATGATGGCATGTATGCAACTCAGAAAATAGGAACAGATTATTTCTTAGATTCTACAAATACAATTACTTTTTATTATGAAAAGTGGACCTATCAAGGTGGTACTGAGAATTATTTTAAGAATAATTATAGTCTCAATGATGTAATCACTAATACTCAGAATGAAAGAAGTGGTAATTACAATGAATCTTACGGAAATAACTTTAGCTTAAACCATCGTAAAGAGTTTAAAAAAGGGGTATTAGAGACGGATTTATTTTATGGAAATATTGACTCTGAAATGCCTAATTATTCTATTATAGATGATGCTGGTGAAACGACAACGAATAACCTTTACGATTCATATTGGCATTATTTCTCAGGAAAAATAGATTACTCTCATACCATAGATGAACATTCTTCTTACGAGGTTGGGTATAGAAATGAATATATCCATGCGGATATTGATTTGAGCAATACTTATGGAGGAAATACAGAGGCTTATAACTATAATTATTCTCAGATGATTAATGCCCTATATGGTTCGTATTCTCGAACATTTGGGAACTTTTCAATGAAGCTGGGATTAAGAGCAGAAAGTGCAAATATTAATGGTACTTTAAGGCAAGATAGCAAAGCAGATACAACATACACTATTGACTACCAAAGCTTATTTCCAACAGTTCATTTAAAACAAAAATTGAATGATTTTCAAACCATTGGTTTAAGTTATAGCCGAAGAGTAAACCGTCCAGAGATATTATATACGGTACCTATGGTGACACAATCTAATTCATCTACAGTAACCGTAGGTAATCCAGATTTACAGCCTTCATATACAAATTCAATCAGTATGGATCATAATTTCAATAAGAACAAATTAGGGTTGAATTCAAGTATTTATGTTAGACATAGTACAGACATTGTACGTACAGTATCAGAGTATGATAAAGAACAGGACGTAACAATTTATACGTATGATAATATAGGAACATCAATTACAGCAGGTGCTTCTATTTCGGCTAATTATGCTATTACAGATTGGTGGTCAGTAGATGCTAATGTTAATTTATATTACTTACAGATTCAGGATGAAAATGAAGATTTTAAAATTCCTGATGAAGCAAAACCCATTAATTGGAGTGCAAAGTTAAATACTCAATTTACCTTACCAAAAGACTTCAGTATTCAAGTGATGGGAAGATATGCAGGGCAGCAATATGATGCACAAAACATTATGCAACCTACTTACGGTTTGAATCTTGCAGTGAAAAAGTCAGTCTTAAAAAAGAAAGGAAGTGTATCGTTTAAAGTGGATGATATTATCAATTCAGGTATCACAAATACGGTATATGGAAAGGGCTTCCAAGAGGAGACTTATTTCTTGCAAGAAAGACCTATTTATAGATTCTCATTCTCGTATGCATTTGGAGGTAAATATCAAGGAAGAACAGAAAGAAAACTTTACGGTCAGTAAATAAAATATTATTTATTCTGCCTCATCGCACTCGGTGACATCCCAAAGGCAGCAATGCAACTTTTGGAGAAATGACTGATATCTGTAAAGTTATAATCATAGGCTATTTCTCCAAAAGGTGTATCTGTTTCTACAATCAACTTTCGTATCATCGCTAACCTTTCCTTTTTATAAAAATTGTAGATAGTAGTACCTACTAACTCTTTAAAAAGTAAGGTGAGTTTGTTGACATTCAAACCGTATTCCTTACTCAACTCTTTTAGTACAGGTTTCTCTTTTAAGTTCTGGGTAATATTATCTCTAATTTGATAGATAGCCTCTATATCTTTATGATGAAAAAACTTCTTGTCTTCATCATCTACCTTCAATGCTTTTAAAGAACTATGGAAAAGGATTTCTAACTCTTTAAACTTTAGTTTAATCCAATCTTCACTGTATTTATCTTCTACTTGATCTCTAACTTCTTTTCGGAATGAATTGTGCCAAGCGATAAAAGTATCGTTTCCCGTATAATAGAGATTATCTCCATAACTGTCTATTTTTTTGATCAATTCATCAGACAAACGGTCTTTATTGAAAGAAAGGGCTACTTGATAATTTTCTACATCTTCTTTCAAATTGTAAATCACATGATCACCCTTTTTTAGTATAACATACCCGTTCGGTAAACTCAACTTTAAATCTTTTTGATTCTCTTTTTTGATTACAAAATCCCTAGTGAAAAAGCGGACGATATAATCAAATTGTGTATTCTGAATGGAATCAATACTATAGTCAACTTTAGGAAGGCAACGCACTGCTAATACTCTAAAATCAGGCTTTTCATAAATAAACCAATTGGCATTATTGCTTTCAACATCTACCGAAAATTCATATTCATTGATTTTGGTCCCTTTTAAAGTTCGAATAAGGTAATCGAAGGATTTTTCGTCGGGGTTATAGCGTAATTTTTGGTCAAACATGAATTGATTTTTTATTGAGTTACTTATTAAATATAATCAATAATGCTTATTCAGATGGGTTTTTCACATTCAAAAAATAAATTTTCTACCTAAGGCTCTTTATTTTTTACAAACTACTACAAGCTTTTCATTCAGACCTTTGTTGTATCATATTTCTCAAAAAATCTATTGATCCATGAATGAACGAAAATTAAAAGAAGCTTTTAAAGTAGCATTGGCAATGGTGATTGCTTATGGTATCTCAATGCAATACAATTGGTTTGAACCTGCTTGGGCAGGGATTGGAATATCCATGGTTGCCTTGCCTAATTTAAGTATCAAACAATCCTATCGAAGAGGATTATTACGTTGGGCGGGTACAATTATAGGAGGTATAGCAGGGTTAATCATTTTAGCTTTAGCTCCTCAAAATCGATTTTTATTTATGCTGTTGATCTCTCTATGGGTTGCTGTAACTATTTATTTTATTTCAGCAGATAAGAAGCATGGATTTACTTGGAATGTCATGGGTTTTACAGCTGTAATGATTGTAATGGCTGGGGCTTCTAATTCTGAAAATGCATTTGAACATGCTATGTATAGAATTATGGAAGATGTGTTAGGAGTAGGAATATATACTTTAATTTCTTTTTTAATTTGGCCCGACTTAGATAATAAAGAGAAGAATAGTTCTACCACAAAAAGTCATAAAATCCCTTTGGATAGAGACTATTTACAGGTGGCTCTTTTTGGGTTTGTAGCTACACTTGGTGGATTCTTAATTTGGCTATTTATTAATCCTCCAGGCCATAGCTCTTGGTACTTATATCCCGCTATTTTTGCCATGGCATTAAGTGGAACACCTCAACTGAAAAGTAAGTCTTTGCTGAAATATATTTTTGTCATTAATGCGACAAACTTCTTTATTTATACATTGTTATTGCCATCACTTTCTAGCTTTTATACCTTAGGGATTTTCCTCTTTGTATATGTATTTATTTCTCATTACTTGTATGCAGGGTTTGCCTATGTATTTGCTTCTTTTGCTTTACTTCAATTAGGCATTACAAATACTCAACCTGCCTATAATTTTGAAGCATTTATCAACACCGAACTATTTATGTTTTTTGCTGTATTTTGGATGATTGTCGTTTCTCATATTTTAAGGTCATCCAGACCTGAGAAAGAAGTGATAGCAAAAGTACATCAGATAATGAAAAGTGGAGCTTACTTAATAGCCAAAAACAATGAAGAAGTAAAGTCTTATCAAATTTTTCAAAAGGTTGGTTTATTCTTAGCTAGGCGAGATGTGGAGGTTTTACCTGATAGGTTGATACAATGGATTAATGCAATTGATTTTGATCTTTTTACAGGAGTTGATAAGAATTCTTTACTCAAATTAAGTGAGACCTTAAAAGTTTATGCTCATCATATGATTGATGATTCTAGTATAATCACCGATAAATTTGAGATGGAAAATGATCGTATTTATCAACAAATCAAAGATGAATATGATCAGGTGAATTGGAGTGAATTAAAAGAGGAACGATTTCAGTAAAAAGGCTATAGTTCTCATGGTTATGCTGATAAAAAATAAGAGTCGTATAATCTAATATACGACTCTTATTCATGCTTAATTACTTCTATTTGTTATTGCACTTCTAACATTAAAGCAGAAGTTCCATCAATTGTAATTACACCTGAAGAAAGATCAATTTCTTCTCCCGTTAAAATATTCTTCGCTGAAGTTGCTCCTTTAATCATTTCAAAGAAACGATCTAATTTCACTTCAGTTTTTTCTGTATTCTTATTGAAAATAGACATTACTTTTTTGTCATCATCATATCTGAACATCACATAAGTTTCATCTTGAGGATAGTAATGAACTAATTTGCCATTTTGTAATGCTGGAGTATTTTTTCTGTAGTGCGTAAGTGTTTTGATAAATTTCAATGCATCTTTTTGTTGATCATTAAGACCTTCACCTTTGAATACATTTACTTCATCACCTTCCCATCCACCTGGCATATCAATTCTTAATCCGCCGTGGTCGCCAGGGTTTTCAGGGTATGACATTGTAATCTCTGTACCATAATATACTTGAGGAATACCTCTTAATGTATATAAGTAAACCATCGCCATTTTATATAGATCGTAGTTTTGATTTACTTGGTCGTAAATACGAGCCATATCATGGTTGTCCATGAATGTTACTAAATTAAATGCATCTGTATATAAGAAATCATTCGCTAGCATTTCATAAGCAGCTCCGAAACTATCTTTCCATTGCTCTTCAGGAGTTATAGTTAATGATTTTACGAAAGCTTCTTGGTTAGGGAAGTCCATCATTGACGGCATGTAGCACTTATAACCATCTTTGTTATTTTGACCAACTTGCCATCTTGCTACAATCGCTGGGTTTACTGTCCACTCTTCACCTACAATATTGAAGTTTGGATATTCTTCCATGATGCTTCTAGACCAATCACTCATAAAATCAGCATCAGGATATGAGAATGTATCTTGACGAATTCCTTGTAAACCTGCATACTCAATCCACCAAATAGAATTTTGAATTAAATACTTCGCCAACAAAGGATTTGATTGGTTTAAGTCAGGCATTCTATATACGAACCATCCATCACTGAATGCTTTTTTCTCAGACTCTGTAGAGTAAGGATCCGCTAAAGAGAATCTGTTGTGGTTTGTATATGGCTTTTCTTCTTTGTCTGCATGATGATACCAATCTGCTGTTGGTAAATCTTCTGACCACCAATGGTATAAACCTGCATGATTCTCTACTTGGTCCATAATGATCTTGAGACCTCTTTTGTTGGCTTCTTCAACTAACCTTAAGTAGTCTTCATTTGTACCGTATCTAGCATCAACTTTATAGTAGTCAGTGATCGCATAACCATGGTAAGAATATTCTTTTTGATTACTTTCTAAAACGGGACAAATCCAAACTGATGTGAAACCTAAATCTTGGATATAATCTAAGTTGTCTATAATACCTTGTAAATCACCTCCATGACGTTTTCCATTATCAGAACGGTCAGTATCTTCATACATACCTTCAATATGATCATTTTCAGGGATGCTATTTGCAAAACGATCAGGTGAAATCAAATACATGATATCTTTATTAGAGAAACCTTCTCTTTGTGCTGAATTCTCTTTTCTAGCTTTTAATTCATAATCGTAAGTAAAAACTACTTTTCCTTTTCTTTTGAATTCGATAGGGAATTTACCTGCTTCTACCTCTTTATCTAACGTAAGGTTTAAAAACAGATAATTAGGATTTTCAACACGGATAATTTGTTCTATTGTCACCCCTTCATAAGAAAGAGATGGCGTAAGATCTGTAATATTTTCACCATGTACTAAAACTTGAAGCTCTGGATTAACCATGCCAGCCCACCAAAATGCAGGTTCAACACGATCGATTAAAACTTTTCCTTTAGCATGGGTAAATTGAAGCATTGAAATACACATTAAGAGTGTAAGTACTATATTTTTCTTGTTCATATTAAAATAATTTTAATTTCTATATAAATAATGTATTACCTTTTTTAAGGGGTGTTTTGATGTTAAATTCCACGATCACCGCTAAATGTTTTCTTCATCACAGGATGATTCTCTAACGGTAAAGGAGTACAGAAATGAATGTCTTTAAAAAGTGCATCTGATTGCTGTTGGATGGCTACTTTATTATTATCAATTCCTACATTTCCTGTTTTATCATTCAGTTGGTAACTGAGTTTATTTCCCTCATCTTTTAAAACTAATATGTCTCCTTTTTCAATATTTAAGTTGAGGTCTTGGAATTCGTTAATACGGATAATTACATCTCCTGAAATATTATTAAAGGTGTAATTGTATTCCTTTTCTTTTTCAAGAAAAACACCATCTATAAAGCCATCACCTACGAAAACTTTATACTCTAAATCGCCAACTTCTTGAGGTATATGTGGTGTGATCGTTATCTTTTTATTAATCATATCAGGTTGAATACCTAAAAAGGATTGATACCAAACTCTTAGTTGTTCAGCATTAGACCAAGCCTGTAAATAGGTACCTGTTAGCTTAGGCCAATTTTGACCTTTTCTAGGATAGCAATCCATATTTTCGCCCAATCCACCAACTACACCCATAGTCATGGCTTGGTGATTCATATTTTTGAATAATTGATATGCCACATCTTTTTGACCAGCCTCTATCATTCTTTGCATTGCTATACCATTAAGCCAAAGCCAAATTGTTCCGTTATGGTAACCTTCATCTTTATGGTAGTTCTCCCAACTGTGATGGAAAGGGTGAAAATTAGGATCATGACGATCTAAAGAAGAAACTCCCCATGGGTAGACTAACTCTTCCCAACATACTTTGGTGGCATTTAATTTTAAAGATTCATCATTTACTAAATCATAACTAAATAATTGATTAGGTCTGATTTTGTAATCAGCTTGATTCTTCTGATCTAAACGGTCAGCAATATAATTGTGCTTAGTATCAATGAAATCTTGATTGAAATTTTTATGAACATTTGCCGCAATTTTTTTCCATTTATCTTCACTTTCTTGATCTCCAATTACCTGAGCAAAGTAGATTCCTGAAGAAAGCTGTTTGTACCATAATGCTTGAATATCATTGGCTCTAGAACCTCTTGGCGAATAAGAAAGTTTGTCATAATTTCTTTTTGCATCCATCCAAGTTTCATGATCATCATGTAACAGATATCCTTTTTCATCAGTCCAATTTTCTATTGCTCCATCAATACTTCTTTTCACAACAGGGTATAATTCATTAATGAGAGATTTATCTCCTGAGTAGCGAACAAAATCATATAATTCTCCAATGAAACGAGGTGTACCGTCTGTGGTATGATAATCAATACTGCTTGGGTTAACAATGTTAGGAACCCTTCCGAAGAATTTCGAATTAGGGTCTTTTTGTTGATATTCAGAAAAAGACTTAAGTATATTTTTAGCCCAATCAAACTGACCTGTCACTAAAACAGCACCTGGCATTGAAATAAATTCATCTCTACCCCAGTACTCATTAAACCAAGGTAAGCCTGCATAAATACCATATCCCTGTTGCTCTGAAACTAGCTGATCCATTGTTATCACCATCCAATTCATAGCATTATTAAAATCCTTATTAGATGATTGAAGGAATGCATTTTCGGTCAATAGTTTTTCCATTCTAGAAATTCTATTCTTTTTCCATTGTTCACCATGTTGAACAGCATCGGTTAGTAGTTTTGTAGCCTCCGTTTTTGAATCACCAACCGCAATAAAAAATCCATCATTATCTTTCGACAAGATCATTTTGCCTTTGACATCCAAGTTGGATTTATTCTTATCCATAACAGCAATTACTTTCTCACCTTCCATAGAAGTATAGTAGGCAATTTGATTCGTATTGCTTTCCAGTAGAGTGATATCACCTTTTAACTCAAGACCGATGGAAGTATTTGCATTTTGCACATCAACTTCAAGTAGATTGACAAAATCATGCATCCAAAAAGTCTCTTGAATACCATTTGAATAAGCACGTATCATTTTATAAGGAAAAACATCAACGTTACTATTTTTGATATCAATTTTTTGATCTCCTTCTAGTAATTGGTATCCATGAAATATTCGTTTCTGAGCGATATTCATACCTGCAAAAAACGTAAACTCTTCATGGTTATTATCATGTGATTGAGTGTAGAAATAAGCAGATTTCTTATTGCAAAATGAAATTTCCCTATTTTCATTTTCTGTAACCTGCACCTTCATATCATCTAATAATGAACTTTTAGGCTCATTATATTCAGTCTGCTGAGTGCAACTTGTGAAGAAAATAATTATGGATAAATAGAAGATATTTTTCATACTTTTTGTGATTTGATTTATCACAAAAAGACGACGTATTCATTATAAAAGCAAAAGTTTTGGACAAAGGTCGATTCTATAAGGATGAAGGTTCATAAAATGAATTTGGTCCTTACAGACCTTTCCTTTATCCATAAAAATTGTCTTTAGGAAATTAAATTAATATCATAGTAATTGGGATCATAAACGAATGAAAATAATGAAGATAACGTCACAAGATAAATTTCAATTTTTGAACAATAGTATATTGCAACACTGCTTCTATTGGGTGGTCTATATTCTTTTTTTCTCTTTGGCTTTTGGTGCTTCCAATGAAAATGTTTCCAATACATTTTTAGTCCAACTGATTTATCTTCCTCCTAAAATTTTATTGGTTTATTTTTTTATTGATTACCTATTTCCTAAATATTTATACACTTCAAAATTTCTCACTTTTTCATTATGGGCAAGTGTAGCGTTAGTAATAACAGCAATCATTCATCGCTACACGGATAATTATTATGTATTGGATAACTACTTACCCTTCTTCCAAAAATATCCAATATTTGATGTTACTCAAATTGTAAGTAATCTGGTGGGTTTGGGGTCTGTCTTAGCAATACCTTGTACTATAAGGATAATGCAATATTTATCACAGGTACAACAGCGAGAACAATTATTAGCGAAAGAGAAAGCAGAGGCCGAGTTACTCTTTTTGAAAAATCAAATTAACCCTCATTTCTTATTCAATACACTGAATAGCTTGTATGCTATGATATTAAAAAAATCAGATCAATCGCTTTCTATGGTCTTAAAGCTATCGGAACTATTAAGGTATTTATTGTATGAAAGTAATGCTATGACTGTTCCGCTTCGGAAAGAAATAAAATGTATTCAAAATTTTATAGAATTAGAAAAAATCAGATATGGCAAAAGGGTAGAAGTGAGTACTTTGCTTCCTGAAGAAAATATAGACTTTTTGATTGCTCCCAATCTTCTACTGCCTTTTATAGAGAATAGTTTTAAGCATAGCACAAAAGAAATAAATGAAACAGCATGGATTAGTATTTCTTTAAAAATTAATGAGAATAAGTTGACTTTTTTTGTGGAAAATAATATCCCTAAAAACACAGAAAAATATGCTAAAGAAGTAGGTGGAATAGGTTTAGAGAATGTGAAAAAAAGACTTGAATTATTATATTCACAAAACTTCCAACTTGATATTGTAAATGATCAAGAAACATTTTCTGTTCAACTAGAAATTATATTATGAAAGAAATAAAATGCCTTATTGTTGATGATGAACCTTTAGCCATTGACATCATAGAAAGTTATATCGATCGATTAGATTTTATGAAAGTAATAGGGAAGTGTTCAAATGGTGTAGAAGCACTTTCATTTCTTACAAATAACGAGGAGGTAGACCTGATCTTTTTAGATATTCAAATGCCTGGCTTAAACGGATTACAATTGTTTCGAAGCTTGAAAAACCCTCCTAAAGTAGTATTTACAACCGCCTATGAAGAATTTGCTGTTGAAGGTTTTGAATTGGAAGCATTAGACTACCTGATTAAGCCCATCCCTTTTGACCGTTTCATGGTTTCTGTCAATAGATTTCTGAAGAAACAAGAAAAGACAATAGTTACAAAAGAACCGAATAATCTACCCGAATTTATCTTTGTAAAGTCGGATAAAAAGATGGTGAAAGTAATTATTTCTGAAATTACATACCTTGAAAGTTTAAGAAATTACGTCATCATACATACTACAAAAGGAGAAGAAATAGCTACTCTAAATACTATCGGTAATATTGAAACCAAACTACCTGAAAGTAAATTTATCCGTTTTCATCGCTCTTACATTATCGCCCTAAACTATATAGATAGCTATTCCAATGCATTTATTACAATAGATAACAAAGATCTTCCTATTGGTCGAAATTATAAAGAGGAGGTTTTGAATTTCTTGAATAATCATCTTATTGACTAATTAAAGTATTCATCCTATCTATACATGTGATAGAGGGAAATTAATACCAAGAATAAAGATATTTCAATAAAGATCATACAGCCTTTTATTAGGCTGTATAATTTTAATTTGGTATTACTTAAGAAAATTTTGTAATCACAGTATCAGGTATATTCTTTAAATCTACCATAATAAGTCCATCAAGACAATTATTAAAATTAGGATCTATATTATACCCAATCATCTTACCATTCAATTTAATATATTGACGGATAAGCACGGGCATTTTAAATTTTTTTGAATCAATATCCATTAATAGTTTGTCAAATTCATTAATATCGAAATTTTCTTTGTTTATGATGTTTTCTATGTAGTGTTCGATGTTAGAAGTTATTCGATATTTTTTTCTAGGTTTAACTAAGCGAGATAAATCTTCATCAAAGAAATATTTAAAAGAGTAATAAATAATAGCATCTTTAGAAACATCTGAATAGTCATTACTGATACTAACAGGTCCAAACATATATCTATATTGAGGATTTCTTTTTAAGAAAATATGAATGCCTTTCCATAAAAAAAATAAAGGAAAAGCTTCTTTTTGCTTTTCTTCAATCACAAAAGATCTTCCTAATTCAATACTCTGTTTTAATAAAGGCTTTAACTCCTTTTTAAATTTAAAGAGAGTATTAGTATAGAATCCAGATTTACCTACATGATTAATAATTTCATTACCTTTTCCAACACGATATGCTCCTATTACCATTTCAAGATCTCTGTCCCAAATAAATAAGTGATGATAATATTCATCAAATTTATCTAAATCGATCATTCTATTAGTACCTTCTCCTACTGCTCGAAATGTTTTTTCTCTTAGTCTACCTATCTCTAATAATAAATAAGGGATATTTTCAGGAGGGGTAATAAAAATATCATATTTATTTTTGGAGAATAACAGATTAGACTCATCAAGTTCCTCTATCTCATTTTTGAGTATTTCTTTTGGAATTACTGGAAAAATAGTTTCAGGAGTTTCCTTTCTCTTTTTATTTGGTTTTAGAAATTTTGGTCTTTTTAATCCCTCACCAAGCATATAAGTTTTATTTCTCAAAAAATCACCTAGATCAGTGATTGTTTCATATTTTTGATACTCTTTAGGTGTTACAGGCTGTCCTATTCTTATCTTAATAATGTTGCCTTTTTTCTTTAAGAATTCATTAGGTAATTGAAAAGTTCGAAGTAAAGGGTGTAATTTTCCTAAAAGATGAAAAAACCAGCTATTAGCACCATGAAAATAAATTGGAATAACAGGTACATTTGCCATTTTAATTAAGCGTAGTGATGATTTCGACCATGGCTTATCTTCAATTCTTTTGTTCGAATTATAGAAAGTGGATACCTCTCCAGCTGGAAATAAACCTATAGCATCTCCTTTATCTAATCTTTCCAATACTTTAGTAGTAGCATTCATTGATTTTTTACTGATGGGATCAACACCAATAAAAGAGTTTCTAAAAGGTTTTAAAATTTCTAAATAATGATTAGCAGTTACTTTGAAATCTGGACGTATTTTTTTTACTAAATGAAGAAGAAGTAAGCCATCAAGTAAGCCATAAGGGTGATTTGAAATACTTATAAAAGCACCTTTAAGAGGGATTTTTTTTAAATCTTCATCACTTATTTCAAAAGATATATTTAGTGATTTTAAACCTTCCTCAATAAGTTCCATTCCTTCATAATTGGAAATTTTTTTGTATATCCTATTTAATTCTGAAAGCCCTAAGGCTTTCATGACTAACTCAGTTATCATTTGGTTAGTCCCTAATTCTTGCATTACCTTATTTGTAGGTATAATTTCAGTTTCTACCATTTTTTTTTTTTCAAAGTTAGTCTTCTAATGTTATCTCATTTTTATAAAAAAATAAAATCATTTTTAAACATAAATGAACATTGGGTTACTTCTGCAATAATGTATTCACCTTTAGTTTAACATTAGTTATTAGTACTCAACAGTATTTACTAGTTATGTTCTTTGGAACGGGAATGCTTAATAGAATTCTTATTTTTTTAAAAGGGAATTAAAGTTAAATAATACATAACTTTTGAGAGGTAAAATAAAATACTTGAAAATTCAGGGATAAAAAAAACTATTCTTTTAGAGTCGTTGAATTTTTGTAGAATTGATCAAAAAGGATCGTATGAGGTAAAGTTATGATTGATATAATAATAAAAAAGTATATAATTATTTCCACCCAATTGTTAGGCTGAATCCAATATAAAAGGAATAATAACCCTATGATGGCAATTATGCTAAAGGCTGAAAGGTCAATAATAAATTTTTTAATAGAATACTTTTTCTTTTTCAATTTCATCCAATCAAACTGATGCTTTAAGGTATTTAGGGAATGAAATAAGACAAAATATAATGTAAAGGCCACAAGAAAGGGTAAAACCGAATAAATACTGCAGATTAAAAAAATGAAGCCAATTAGGTAAGATGCCTCTTTTAAGTGGATTACTTTTTTGTGTAAGAGTAAAAGTAAATGCAACAATGCCATAAGAACAATACTCAAAACCAAAAGATTTTTGAAACTATCTGAAAGAATAATTTTTTGGCCCGTGACAATGAATAAAGTTGCTTTTACCTCTTCAAATGATAAAAGCAATGGTAGGAAAAGAATAATAAATCCCCATACCATAGATTCGATAGGTGTTTTGACTTTGATATTTCTGTTTTCCAAGAGTTCTTGTCCAAAGTGATACGCACTCATGATTAGAAAAAAAAGCATTGCTTTAAAGGGAGCAACCATCCACCAAATAATATATCCTATTGCAATCATCACGTAGGTGAAAACGTATTTTTTTATAGAAATGGTAACGTTTAATGTTGAATGAATTTTGTGGTCGATAGCCCCATGTGGAATACCAAATAGTATAATACAGAGTAAACAGATAATATTACAATAATGAATATTAGGTTGAAAAACATTCATCACAATACAAACGAAAAGGATAAATGAAAATTTAGCTATCGAGTATTTTTTTTTCATTGATTTAAGGTAAAAAGAGGAGGTTTTAATTTCCTCCTCTTGATTAGTTGTTAAGCATTTGCTGTTTTATTTTTACTATTTATAGCTAAACTGTATATCACTAAACCAAAGCCTATTTTATTAATGGCATCACCTATATTATAAATGATATCCATTGATTCTAAGGGTAATATTCCACTTAATAAGCCTCCAGGAATTGCCATATATCCGATTGGATAGATTGCCCATCCCACAAAAATAAACCAAGTTAAGGTGTTGAAAGCTTTCTGTAATATAGGGTCGTTTGATTTTCTAGCTAATGCTTTGGCAGAACCAAACCATACCTCATAAAAAATGCCTACATACCCTAAGGTTGAAATTGCACCCCATATTGCACTTGAATCACGGTACACTGTTTCTCCAAGATATCCGGTGACCAGCATCCAAACAGAATAAGCAATCATTTTCCAGAGTAAACCTATTTTTGCTCCAAATGATTTAAGAATAAGATAAAACTCCACACACATCAGAGGTACCGTTAATATCCAATCAATATATCTAAACTCTGTTGGTGAAGTACCATTGGCAACCCAATAATCTCTCATGTAATAATAATGGACTGCGGCGATAAACGTTATCAACCCGAAACAAGTAATGATGTTTTCCACTTGCCTTCTACATTATTCATTTCTAAAAAGAAGAAAACAGTAGAAGCTAACATTGCCATACTTCCTATAAAGAAAGTGAAACCTACGTAGTCTCCAGGTTGTAAAGTTGCTAATAAAGTATTCATAATGTACAATTTATATTACTGAAGTTAGTATGCATTTATAACTGTAAAATTCTTATTTCGTTTAACTTAATATATTTCTTAGTTAAACAAAACATATGATTTATGTAGAAAAGTACAATTTATTTTTTTGAGTGTATTTAATTCTATTGCTTTCAAAATCTTAATTTTTTACAAATTGAAATTTATTTTTTACAAACACTTACCTCTGCTTTTTAAAGACCTTTGTGGCACATAATTACTCAGAAACACAAAACACAAAACACAAAATGAAAAATCTATTCATCTCAGTAATGCTGCTCATCGGCTTAATTAGTAATACTTATGGTCAAAATGTATTTGTTGGATCTAAACATACAACTATAGATAGTTTGGAATACATATTTCCTGCAATGGCACAAAAAATTAAAAGAGCAGGTCATCAAGTACCAATGCCTACAGGGTTTATGTTTAATTATGTATCACAAAAATCGAGTGTGATATTAGATAATTTCCAAATGGGTTTAGATCCTAATAATATGATTCCTGTTGATGTTGTAAAATTTTCACCTGCTGTATCAGAAACGATGGCCTATAATGTAAGATTAGACTTATGGGTATTACCATTTTTGAATGTGTATGGTAACTATGCTTATTCAACTTCAGCAAGTACAATACAGATTGAAGACCCCTTAAATTTCCCTGTAAATACCACTCCTGAAACACATAGTTATGGTTTTGGGTTTACAACAGCTTACGGTTGGAACAATTGGTTTTTAGCAGCAAATTTCAACTTCACATGGTCAGAAAGCCAAGCTTTAGTAAATAATACGACTTCTGAAATTATCTCAGTCCGTTTTGGTCGTAATGTAAAAGTTGGTAAGCATGGACATCTTGCTCCTTCCATTGGTGTTCAATTCCAAAACATGACACCTTATTCGTTAGGCACAATCAAAACAGCAAACATCGCTAAGTTTTTGGACAATGATGCAGTGAACTCTGCCAAAGATAATTTACATCAACATTATGATGATTGGTTAAATCAGCTTCCTTATGGGCAACAGAAAATTGTAAATGAAATCATGGGAAATGTGCAATCAAAAGTAGAAGGTATTGAGGTACCAGAAAAGATTTATTACTCTTTTGATAAGTACAAGCAAAGTAAGTTTGCGGGTATCGTAGGTATCTCATATTTCTATAAAAATAAACACATGTTTAGAGTAGAAACAGCCTATGGAAAGGGGTATTATAACCTTATGTTCTCTTACAATTATCGTTTTGGATTAATGAAAAAAAAACAAAGAGGGCTTTAAGGAATAATTAGGTAGCCAATAATATAAATAACAATAAAATGAAATTAAAAGAAATTACTACTCCTCAATGGATGTTAGATCTATTTAAAGCTATAGATCAGTTGGATTTTTCAGAAGATAAAGGTTTTAAAATCTTTGACAGTGATGTAGAAATGCATTTTGCGAATGATCAGGTGAAAGGACTTGAAAATGTAAAAAGTTATTTCAAAAAAATAGATGAGCCCTTTATTACAAAGCATTATGTCGATCAAGTTTTTAACCTCGGAAAGGTGTACATCATGATAGGATCAGCGGTTTTAACTTCTAAAAATGATACGAACAACAAACCTATAGAAGTTACTCCTTTACTGAACATTCTTTGGCTCAATGACCATGGGAAATTAGAGAGATACACAGTAGATGTTTCTCCATCATTAATCAAAAATATATAATTCAAATCAATCATATTTAATCTATTCAAAAATGAAAAACAATCAAAAAAACATTATCGATTTAATTAGTGACGCATTACAAATACAACCTAATTATGATCAAATTGAAATTATCCAATCTCGTACATTTTTAAGAGAAAAATTAAGTGTTACAGATTTTACAACAGCTGTGATTTCAGCATTAGGTGTGACGATTGATAAACTTGCACAATTGAGAGGGATGTCTCCTCAAAAAATTACTGTAGATAGAAGATTAGCGGCATTAAGTATTAATGGAGGACTTTATAATTACATTAATGGAAATTTAGTGCAAGGTGGAGAAATCGAAGTACCAGTAAATGGTTTCTTTCAAGATAAAAATGGTAAGTGGATGTGTTTAAATGGTGCTTATCCTCATCTTCGAGATGGTATTTTGAAGTACTTTAATGTTCCTCATGATCAAGAAGCATTGATTGAAGCCATTTCAAAACATGATATTTCTCAAATCGAAAAAGACTTTGAAGAAAAAGGTTTGTGTATGGCACCAATGATGACTAAAGAAGAATGGTCTGCTCATCCACAAGGTCAAGAGATGGAGAAGCATCCAATTATCATGATGGATAAAAAAGGAGAAGGTCAAAAAGGAATTCTTCCAGAAATGAAATACAGACCATTAGAAGGAGTAAAGGTAATTGATGTTACTCATGTGGTGGCCGGACCTTGGTCGACAAGAGTATTAGCAGATCATGGAGCGGATGTGATTTCTGTGAGAAATGGCAGCTTTCCTTTCTTATATCCAGCAATTTTTGATGAAAGCTGGGGCAAAAAGCAAGTCTTCTTAAACTTTGCTATTCAAAAAGAGAAAGAACGTTTTATTGAATTAATTAAAACAGCTGATGTCTTAGTTTGGGGTTACGGACCGGGTTCGTTAGATCGTTTAGGGTTGTCAGTTGAAGCGTTGAAAGAGATTAACCCAAATCTGATTTTGACAAATATTTCAGCGTATGGTCCTACAGGTCCTTGGAGAAATAGAAAAGGATGGGAGCAACTTTCACAGACACATTCAGGAATGGTGGAAGTAGCTTCAGAAGGAAGAGATCAAAAACATTTGGTAGGAGCTTTACCTTTAGATTATAATACTGGAAACCTGGCAGCAATCGGAACAATAGGTGCATTAATTCAGCGTCAAATTCATGGTGGTTTTTATGAAGTAAATGCAATGTTGGCAAAAACAGCCATGGAAATCACTAAGTTATCTTTTGAAGAAGAAGAGGTTTTAGGTGTTTCAATGGATGATATGAAAAAGTATTTGATCGATCAGAAAATAGACGATAGAACAATTTTCACAAGATTACAATCTCCACTTTCATTAGAAAAGACACCTTCTTTTTGTGCTTTTGGACCTTCTATAAACGGTACGGATGATGCATGGGAAGTTGAATGGGCAAAGGAAGTTGTAGAAACTAAACCGTCACATTATCCTTCCTTAATTGTAGACCGAGGATTATCCCCATTTGTTTTATTAGGCTATGGCCATGAAGATATTATGTTAAGACCTGAAACTGTATAATGATGTCAATTTTAAAGAAAGTAGAAACTTTACCTGATTGGGTAAAAGAATTATTCACAGCAATAGATCATAAAGAATTTGAAAAATTACCTCACTATTTTTCTTCAGAATTTGTTTTACACTTTTCTCATTACACCCTAAAAGGAGTAGAAAAAGCCATCCATTTTGTGGGAACTTTTGATAAAGGTTTACCAAGTTATGAACACAATATGGAAGAGGTTTGGGTATCAGATGAGCTGATCATGTTTGGCGGAACATTAAAAGTGACTTTAGAAGATGGAACTTCTATCAGTACCCCATTTTGGAATCGATTTTATATCGAAGAAGGTAAGGAACAGTTCAAGGAGGCATACGCGATGTTTAGTATTGCCGCTTTTCCTGAACGTTTTTGGAAAGGTTTATCCCTGTAATTAGTGTATATATAAATAATGAAAACACTCTTCTACATATTAGAATGAGTGTTTTCATTTTTGAATGCCATATGAAATGATTCTCAAAATCTTTCATCATACATCATTGTTTTGTTAATTTCCTCTGTATGTTGAATAGCCGAAAGGCGATAGAGTAATTGGTACATGATAATGAGTATTTTCCCTGATTTCAAAAATGACTTCAATAAATGGGTAGAATGATTCCACATTCATTGCATCAAAATAGGGAGTTGTTTTAAAAGTCAATTTATAAATACCATTTTGATTCTTTTTTTCACTTTTCGATAAGAAATCCTTTACCCTCCCATGGTCATCTGTTTTCTTGTGATCAACCTCTTTCCATGTATTGTCTTTATTCAACTTTGAAAGTACGATTTCTACCCCTTTTGCCGGAGCACCAGTGGTGATATCTAAAATATGACTAGATAATAAGTATTGATCATTTTGGCCATAAGACAAAAAAGGTAGTAAGCTGAATAAAAGAATGATTATTTTTTTCATAAATGATGAGTTAAAAAATTAAGTAAAGATTTACAACCAAGGTAATATTAAATTGTTTCACAATCCCTATGAATTATTCATCCACTTTCTAATATTTAACTATGTTTAAGGTTTATTCAAGTTAACAAATAGTATAAGTAATCTTAAGTGATACTACCAATCTTATCATTAATTCATTATTGTGTATATGCAATAAAGTTGCATTTGCATTATATAATTGCGACATTGTCGCAATAAATTAAAAACTATGAATAATAAATTACCTGTAACCGTTTTAAGTGGGTTTCTTGGCGCTGGAAAAACAACTTTATTGAATCATATTTTACACAACAAAGAAGGTTTGAAAGTAGCCGTCATTGTAAATGATATGAGTGAGGTAAATGTTGATGCTGAATTAGTTAAATCAGAAAACACCCTTTCTCGAACAGAAGAAAAACTTGTTGAAATGAGTAATGGCTGTATCTGTTGTACACTACGTGAGGATTTAATGGTAGAGGTAGAGCGATTAGCTAAGGAAAATCGTTTTGATTATTTACTCATTGAAAGTACAGGGATTAGTGAACCTGTTCCTGTAGCTCAGACTTTTTCTTTTGTAGATGAAGAAAACGGAATTGACCTTTCAAGATTCAGTTACATTGATACAATGGTAACGGTTATAGATGCTTTTAATTTCTTCAAAGATTTTGGTAGTCCAGAAAGATTAGTAGATCGAGAATTGACTGATATTGATGGAGATTACAGAACAATAGTCAATTTACTTACCGATCAAGTTGAGTTTGCGAATGTTATTCTGTTAAATAAAACAGACTTAGTAACAGAAGAACATCTTGGTCTATTGAAAGCATCGATTCAAAAGTTAAACCCTTCTGCTAAAATAATTGAATCTACATATAGTAAAGTCGAACCATCAGAGATTTTAAATACAGGTTTATTCAATTTTGAAGAAGCAGAACAAAGTGCAGGTTGGATTGAAGAGCTTAATAAAGAAGAACATACTCCCGAAACAGAAGAGTATGGAATTTCTTCTTTTGTATTTCGTAATGAAAAACCATTTGACCCTGATCGCTTTTGGAAATATATTCAATTTATGTTCCCAACATCTATCATCCGTAGTAAAGGTTTATTTTGGATTGCTTCTCGTCCTGATCAAGCCTTGGTTTGGAGTCAAGCTGGAGGATCTTTGAAAGCAGATAGTGCAGGAGTATGGTGGAGTAGTATGCACCATGAAAAGCGAATGAATTATTTAGCTTTCATAGAAAATAAAGAAATGATAGAATCCAATTGGGATGATACATTTGGTGATCGTAAAAACGAAATAGTTTTTATTGGTCAAGACTTAGACGAAGTCCAAATTAGAAAAGATTTGGAGGAATGTTTAGCCACTGATGAAGAATTAAAAACAATGCGTTGGAAACTCGGCTATGAAGATGATTGGCCAGTGGAAGAAGCTTATTCTTTATAAAAATATAATGATTGAGAAAATAAACCACTCCGCTTTTAGTGGAGTGGTTTTTCTATTTTGAAGTGTATTGTAAACTGATTACTGAATCAATTTCTTTTTTCCAGTTTTAAAATCTTTGGTGATTTTCATATGGTCATACACTTCACCTAGTACAGTATAAGCAGTATATATTAATGTATTTTCGTCTATTGAAATGACTTGATAGAATTGTGTATTTTCTCCAGATTCATCCAATTCATATCCATCTACTTTGTATTCCTTCATCTGCTTCGTATCCAATTCATATTGTTTTGGACCACTTACTGAAGTAACATATACAGTTTGTAAGTCTTCTGTATTTTCTGTAGTTCTTACAGGAACATGACCTCTAGCATAGGTATGATCATGACCGTTCAAAACTAAATCCACATTATATTTATCCAGAAGTGGTTTCCAATGGTCTCTAGCAAATTGAAAATTACGTCCCTTGGCAGGAGCAAAAACAGAATGATGGCAAACCATAATATTCCATTTTGCCTGAGATTCCTTTAATTGTTTCTCAATATAACTTGTTTGTTCTTCCAACTTGTTAGTAGAATTAAGAACAATAATTCTTACATCTTGATAGTCGATGGTATACACTGTTTCATGTAACTCTGGACTTAATTCTTTCTCGATAGGCAATGTAAATTGAGGCTTCCATTGAATAGAAAGTTGTTTTGGTTCGCCGTCTTTTATAGGTCTAAATTCATGATTACCTACAGCAGGAATAGCAGTCCATTGACTATGAATAAAACCACCTGCTTTGTACCATTCTGCCCATTCTACATCTCTATGTGCTCTATTGATTAAATCCCCTGCATGTATTACGAAAGAAGCATTTGGTGCCGTTTGGTAAGCTTGTCGAATAACTCTAGACCAATGTTCTAACACATCATTTTGAGCATCACCGAAGTATACAAATTGAGTAGGAGAATATGATTTTTTAGCCGTTTTAAATTGAATCCACTCAGACCAATGTTCATTCCCATCACCAACTCTATACACATACAAAGTATTTGGCTTTAGGTCCGTGAACGTAGCACTATGGTAGTTGACCATTAGAGAAGCATTGCCTTTGTATTCTCCTAAATCGAAGGGTTCTGTAATTGCTTCAACATTTTCCGCTTTATCCTTAAATTTTGAATTTACGGTGGCAACAGCAATCTGAGCATATCCTTTTTTGATTGTATTGTCAGTGCGCCATGTTACGGCTCTACTTGTGGCTGGGTCACCATTAAAAGTGAGAATAATTCGGTCTGGATCTTTGCTTGGCATTTCCCAATGATGCAAACCTTTATGATGATCATGATCGTGAGAATGTTGAGCATAAACATTGAAACAGGTCAATAAAAATACCCATAAAGTAGTATAGAATTTCATGTTGTAGTTGTTTGTTTCTTCGTTTAAAATTAAAATGGATTTTTTATGTTACTAAAAAATCCATTTTAATTAATCTTTAATTATTTCAATTCAAATTGAACAATTATAGGGTTGTGATCAGAAACAAGTTCATTCTTTGTTTCTAATATATTGGTTTGAATACTTTTATCGTTTGCTAGATCAGGAGAGACTAAGATATGATCAATCTGTTCGGGTTCACCCTTATAATTATAAGTCCATCTCACATCGAAATTTTTGAAGTATTCACTTCTTCCTGTTTGAATAAGCTCTTGGTAAATATCATTAAAACCTCTGATAGTATATACCGTTGGGCTTTTCTTCTGAGAATTGAAATCCCCTGCTACTATCACATTTCTACCTTTGTTTAATTGTTTGATAATAGATCTTCTTGCGATTTGAGCTTGAGCGATTCTTTTTGCATCACTTTCAAATCCACCACGTTCACTTTTTAGGTGTAAAACGAAAATATCAACTTCTTTACTATCAATTGTTGCTGTTACTTTCAATCCTTTACTTATGCTCGTTTCATATTCATCATCACCGTCTAATTCTTCAAGATAGATTGAAGTTCCTTCAATTTGTGACCAAACCTCTTTTAGTGGATATTTTGATAAAATAGCAACATGTTGTCCTGTATATGTATCTAATGAATTACATACTTCAGAATACTTGTACTCTACATCTATCTTTGTCAATTCGGAGAGGAGGACATCGACATCTTCTCGAGTGCCTACTTCAGTTAAAGTGATGATGTCAGCATTCATTTCCTTGATAAATTGAGCAACATGAGCAGAAGCCTCTTTTAGTTTCTCTGTTCTATATTTATCATCTTCCCATTGTTTCTGATCCTTTTTGTCTGCATCTTTCATGTAGTAAGGAAAGCCAAATTTCATATGCACTTTTTTCTTATTTAGAAATTCAGCATTGAAAGTAGCGATACTTACTTTTTGTGCATGAGTAGTATTAAAAAGTAAAAAGAAGAGTATCGAAAGAGGTAAAAATTGTTTCATGGTTTATACAATTGAATGATTGATTTTAATGATTTGAATATACTATTTATTATTTAAATAGCTCTTTTATGAAGTAAAATAGAGATGTTTAATTGATAGGAAGCAGTACTTACTTATTGTAACAATTATTTTTTGAATGAAATGATTTTTTTCGATTTAATTTTGAAGTGTTATTGATCCAATTGCCCAAAAGAATAAGTATTGCACCTAAAATATAATTGAGCGTGATGATTTCATGATAGAAGAATACCCCAACTAAAAAGATAATGGGTAATCGTAGGTAATCAATGATGAGTACAGAACTTACCTCATCTGTTTTTATAGCTTGGGTTAAAGTGAAATGAGCAGAAATCGCTGCAATTCCCATTATAATAAGTAATATAATTTCTCTAAAATTTGGCACTACAAAGTCTTGAATAGCGAATATAAATGAGAGGGGTAGTTGGACTAAACACATCATAAAAACAATCTGAAGTGCACTGTACTTTACAGAAAGCTTTTTTGTGAAAGCATGTGCAATTGCATAACTTATAGCTGAACCAAGTACATAGAAGGTATTTTCATTAATGGTATTAAAACTTGGGTTGATAATTAGTAAAATCCCAATGAAACTAACTAAAATACTGATTCCTTTTTTGAGTGTAAATCTTTCATTAAGAAATTTCTCTAAAAGAAATAGGATTTAATTTTTTTCTGAAAAATATAACTAGAAAACTAATTCCTACTATAGATCTAAAAAATGTAATCTCAAAAGGATTGATACTTTGACCAATTTCTTTTATTGTAATGGCCATCGTACTAAAGCAGACAACTGCTAATAGCATCCATTGAGTGGCAGATAATTTCATATATATGTTTTTGTATTTGCTGCGAATGTACCATTAAAATTATTAGATCATAGACATTATAGATTTTGATCACTATTAATCTAAATTTATTTTTTAATTATTTATGATATCATCCATTAAAGGACTCTTTGTAATCCTCGAATACAATCTTTCATACTACATATATTCATAGTATTTTATAGAGAAATAGTACTCAATAATGCCCACCCAAAAGTGTCAATTATAAAAAAGGTAAAAACTAAAATTAAGCATTGTAAAATACCCTAATCATTATCAGAACTTTTAAAATAGAATTCATTTATGACCACTTATAAATTCCATAAAAAAAGGCACGACAATTATTTACAATATTATGTTGATATTTTTAAAGCAGTTCCCATAGATGAAAATTTCTTGAAAATAGATAATGAAAACCTTAAAGGACATGCATTTATTTATGAAATAGATGATATGAGAATAGTGATGCTTGATTATCATGCAAGTAATGATTTTTCTATTTATATAGAACATGATGAAAGCCATGATTATTCTATTCATTGTTTTCCATATACTTATCTATATACCAATGAAAAGAGTGAAACAACAGAACTTACAATTCCTTTGGGAGTTCTTCACTTACAGCAAAATGAAATAATTCATGCTGAAATAAAAGCAGGTTATCATGTACAAACCGTTAGTTTATATTTTAGTAAAAAAAATATTTCAGAACATATTAACGGTATTTTTAATCATATAAAAAAATTTAAAGTAGAGGTAGGAGATTCAAATTATATTCAATGGAGAGATAATTTCTTCAACAATTCAAAAGAAGACTTTCATGAGGAATTATATAATGAATGGACAAAATTAAAATTGTTAGAACTTTTCACTATTCTAAAAAATATGATCATTGATAACGATCTAAAAAAAGATTTAGAAACGAATTTTCATGATTATGAAATTGATATCGCAGCTTCTATCAAAAAAATGATTGATAGTGATACAAATTTTAAACCTAATGTTAAAGAATTAGCAGCTGCTTATAATATAAAACAACCAAAACTAAATGAAGTATTTAAGGTGACTTATGGATTATCAATATTCCAATATTATAAGAAAAATAGAATGATAAAAGCGAAAGGTATGGTGAGAAATACGAATAAAACCTTTGGTGAAATCGCGAAGGAATTAAATTTTACAGATATCAATCATTTCTCCAAAAGTTTCATAGAAATGTATGATATGACGCCCACAGATTATAGAAATTCATTAAAGAAATAATATGAATAAGCTAAAGTTTCATAGAGATCGTGGTAAATTAAATTACAAAGAATTTATTGCCAAAAACTTTGGAGGTGAAATAGTTTCAGATCATTTAATTAAGATTGATGATCATACTGCAACAGGTGAAGTATTTGTTCTCGAAAAACCTCAATTAAGAGTTGTCATTTTAGATTATGTCATGCACAGAGATTTAGAAGTTGATTTAATGCATGAAGATATTTATGATTATACATTACATTGTTACCCCGTAAAATGTGAGTATAAAAGAGGTGAGGGGCTTGAAACGACAGCATTAGATATTCCACATGGCTTTGTCATTAATCAAAAGGAAGATATTCTGACGGTAAAGATGGAAGAAAATGATAAGGCTCAATCCGTCATCTTTAGTTTCAAAAATGAATTAATCTCTAATGAAATCATTGAGGTATTAACGAAGATTGATCGTTTTGCTATTAATATAGGTGATAATCGTTTTATAAAGTGGCATAAAACATTCTACAATACTAAGAAAGAACCTTTTAGTGAAGATTTATATAATCAATGGGTTACATATAAAGTACATGAACTCTTTATTTATATTCAACACATTATTTATAGTAATGCACATGACAATAAAAATAAAGCATATCATGATTTTGAGATTGATATAGCCATGAAAATAAAAGAGAAAATTGATCAGGAAAAAAACTTTAAACCCGTTTTAAAAACACTTGCTTTTGAGTACGGAATCAATTCTACAAAACTTGGTGTCGTTTTTAAATTTATTACAGGACATACGATCTATCAATATTACAAACTAGCTCGTATTTTAGATGTAAAGGAGCAGATTACACATACTCAAAAATCCTTTAGTGAAATTGCCTATGAAATGGGATATACAGATGTAAATCATTTATCAAAAGAAATAAAAAAAGCATTTAATGTGAGCCCAACTGAATTACGAAAATCTAGTCAAAATAATGTATGAAAAGGTTTCATTTTGCTAAAAATAGAACGGAAAATTATCAAAAACATATTATTGATAACTTTGGAGGGGAAATTATTAATGAAAACCTCATAAGAGTCGATAGCGATGTCGCGAAGGGTGAAATAATGACCTTCATGAAAGAAGGCAAACGATTGATAGTATTAAATTATATAGCAAAATGTGAGATTGAATCTACAGTCGAACATGAAGATAAGTTTGACTATTCTTTACGATGTTATGGAGCAGGTAAAATCACTTTGCAAAATGAGAATGAATCCATAAAACTAAACTTTCCATTAGGCTTTATTATTAGCAAGAAGAAAGATATTCTAACACTTAATTTTGAAAAAAATCAAGCAGTACAATCTGTTTTTTTCTTTTTTAAAAAATCAGCATTACCCAGTGATATCCTTGAAGTTATTGAGAAACAAAAGAAATTTTCATTCAACCTTGGAGATCAAAGATTTATTCGATGGAAAAAGAGTTTTTTTGTAAAAAATAATCTTTTTATCAATGATGCTTTATATACTGATTGGGTGAAATATAAACTTCGGGAATTATTCGTAATCATAAAAAATATTATTCTTACCAATGCATCGGAACAGGAGAATAAAACCTATCATGATTATGAAATAACAGTAATTATGAAAATCAAAAAAAGAATAGATGAGGAGGAAGATTATAAACCTAATATTAAAGAATTAACCATTGAATATGGAATTAATAAGACGAAAATTAATGCTGTTTTTAGATTTGTTCATGGAGAAACTATATACCAATATTACAAAAAATCGAGAGTTTTCAAGGCGAAAGAATTAGTCAAGAATACTTTAAAAAGCTTATCAGAAATTGCTGATGCAATGGGGTATACTGACACTAATCATATGGCAAAAGATTTTAATAAACATTTTAAGGTTAATCCTACAGATTTAAGAAATACACAAAAGTAATGGATTAATTTACATTTCTCTTTGCTCTTTTTACCGCAAATTAGTTTTCTCATGTGTGATATTTGTAATGCACATATATTACAAACAAAACATGATGAAAATGAAAAATTCATTGCTGCTTAACAAATTCTTCCAAGACAATAACATCGAATATATTTTCGGAAACCCTGGTACTACAGAAACACCTTTTATGAATGCTTTAAACCAGAATAAAAAGGTGAAATATATACTAGGTTTACAAGAAAATTCAGTGATTGGTATTGCAGCAGGCTATGGTTTAGCTAGTAATAAAATACCTTTTGTCAATGTACATACTTATCCTGGCTTGGCGAATTCTATGACAAATATATACACGGCTTTCCAATCAAAAATTCCAATGCTTATCACCGCAGGGCAGCAACATAGAAAACATCTAGCAATAACACCTGTTCTTTCGGGACCGCTAACAACATTAGCGAATACTGCAACAAAATCAGCAAGGGAAATTCATTTTGAAGGTGATTTTCAATATGAATTGCAAAGAGCCTATAACACTGCACAAAAAGCACCGCAAGGACCTACTTTTGTGAGTATTCCAATGGATACTATTGAAGCTCAAATAGGAGATTATAGAAGATTATCACCGCTTCATAATCAGGTAAAATCAACGGTAGATAAAGAAGAATTGAGAGATTGGCTATCGAGTGAAAAAAGCCAATTCAATAAGGTTGGGATAATAGTAGATGGAGTGGCAACAGAAGCAAGTAGTGAGATTATGAAATTTTCTGAATACTTAAATGCTGATGTTTTTACAACACCTTTCCCTGTGAAAATTGCAGTTCCAACAAATCATTATTTGTATAAAGGTGGATTATCAGCATTAGCAAATGAACAAAAGAATACTTTAGCATCTTATGATTTGATCGTTATTATAGGTGATGCACTAGATCATTTTTTGTTCGATGGAATGAATAGTATTCCTGAAGGAAAAAAGGTTATTCAAATTAATAATTCAAATGAAAATGTGGGAGAAAACTATCCTGTTTTATCGACTATCATAGGTGATTTTAATGCTATTTTTAAGACATTGAATGTAATTTTGGAAGAGGAGAAATGGATGAAAAAAGTAGAGGTAATTAAACATCAAAATGAACATAGCCGTCAGTTAGCAAAAGATCGAGAAGCAGTACTAAATAGAGCCGATGATAAATTTGAATTAGATAAAATAACTTATACTATTTTAGATCATCTGGAGAAAGATACCACACTTGTTTTGGAAGCAAGTTCTTATGAGGGAAAACTAGAACAATTAATCAAAAGGAAAGTAGTAGGGAAAACGATAACAGCCCCAAAAGGAGGAGGACTTGGTTGGGCAATGCCTGTAGCAATAGGTGCTAGTTTAGCAACTCAAAAACACAGTGTGTGTTTTGTTGGAGATGGTGGATTTCAATATGCTGTACAAGCGATTTATACGGCAAAAAAATACAAAATACCAGTAATCTTTATCGTCTTAAATAATGAAGCTTATGAAGTACTCAAAGAACTTTGGAAGGTACAATTTCCTGATTCTCATGCTGAAGATTATAAGGAATTAGATTTAAAACCTGAGATTGATATTCTTGGTATTTCTAAAGGTTATGGAGCGTTAACCTTTGAACCAAAAGATATTGAAACATTAAAATTTATGTTGGATGAAGCTCTTTTACACCAAGGTCCTTCAGTGATTAATATTAAGCTATAAAAAGATAAACCCCACAAATAACATCGTGGGGTTTCGTTAATTTATCGAATTAAGATTTTTTTTACTGTGATGACCTCGTTCTGTTTCATTCTCAAATAATAAATTCCTTTCCTTAAAGTAGGAACTATCCAGGACTTTCGATAGGTATCTTCTTCAATCGTAAATGAGTCTAATTTTTGACCTAAGCCATTTAGAAATTGAACTTCAATTGTAGATTGCTGAGGATTACTTAATGCTATCGTTAAAGTATTTCCACTATTTAAAGGGTTTGGAAAAATGGTATATTCTAAGGAAGAATTTGTTTGAAAATTAACCTTTTGAGGATCAAAATAAGTAGTCGTACCATCTAAATCTATTTGTACTAATCTATAATAACTTTCTCCTTGGAAAGGATTTGTATCTGAATATTGATAATCAATTCTAACATTGGAATTACCTGTTCCTTTAATTTTTTCAAGGAATTGCCATTGCTTACCATCTATAGATCGTTCTATTTCAAAATAATCATTATTGATTTCCGTAGCTGTTGCCCAATTTAGAAGAACTTCTTCATCTTTTAGTTTGGCTGAAAATTCAATGAGTTCTACAGGTAAATTAAAGAAGGCATAATCGGTATCTTGAGGTACATAGAGTAAAGCAGTTTGTCCTGGGTTTTGGTCAAATTCTTCAATTCTTAATGCCCCAATATAGGTATACTCTGTATCTTCTTCTCTTTTTGCTTTCAGGATAATTTTACCTTCATTATCCGGGTAAACAAGATCAGAAGAATAAAGATTTAAATTGCCAAATAAATGCCCTGTAGTTCCTAAAGCAGCACCTGTTGTTTGTAACTCACCATTTATCGTATTGCTACCTTCAAAAGAATATTCCGTAATTCTTTCATCATTGACACTGCCTCTTGTTGCAAAAACATTAAAGCGATAACCTTTAGTAACATCAAGATTAGAAATTTCAATAACTACAGAATCTTGTCCTCCATGAACATCAAAACTTGCCGCGAAAGCATAATCTTTTGTAGCACTTTCAATGGCCAAACTACTTAACCCATCAGAAAGTAAAGGATCTGATAAACCTCCATTGGATCCAAATCCTCCTTTTGTCATTTCAATACTATAAAATGAAGGAAGGTTATCAATAGAATTTAAATTAAGTGCAGAGTTAGAAGTAGAAATATTATTCCAATAGCTTCCATTTACATCAGGGCTAGCCGTTTGCT
The DNA here is from genome assembly GCF_056161045.1 of Flammeovirga sp. AWQ4_249. Lineage (NCBI taxonomy): Bacteria > Pseudomonadati > Bacteroidota > Cytophagia > Cytophagales > Flammeovirgaceae > Flammeovirga > Flammeovirga sp. AWQ4_249. The sequence goes on along the minus strand of NZ_JBSWYJ010000002.1, from coordinate 245,376 downwards.
CTACTGTACCAAAATCTACTAAAAACTCTTGTGATGCATTCACAGAAACATACTCTTCCATTTCCAAAGCGTTGATCATTGATTGTCCATTAATATCATTTGAAGAAATGGTTAGATTTATTTCTCCACTTGCATTAGGAGTAATGTAATCAGAATATTGAGCTTCAAGATTAGCTCCTTCAGCAACACTAGAACTCATTATCGAAAAAGTAGAGGTATTCTCACCTACAAAACTAAATTGATTCGTCTGATCTACATTAATATTTCTCGAAGAAAAAACTTTAAAACGATAGGAGTTACTAGTAGTTAAATTAGAAAAGGTCATGGTGAAATCAGGAGGAGCAGCACCACCTCCACCACTTCTGAAAGAATAATCCGAAGTGGCATTGTTTTCAGCTAAGTTGTTGGTATAATAAGTTGTTGAAGCATCACTGATTGCACCAGCAGCCGAATTACCCCAACCTGAAGTAACGGCTAATTGATAACCCGATGATCCATTTTCTGAATCAACCATATCATTAATGGGTTGATAGGAGTAATTTTTATTGTTCCAATAGTTACCACTAGCATCAGGAGAGGTCATTTCAGTATTTCCAAAATCAACCAAGAATGTTTTGTTTACCGTATTTGGACTATACTCTATCAATCTACAAGATCCGACATAACAGAATATAGTAGATGTAGAAGTAACGGTAATATTACCATCTCGGTCAGGAGATAGAGCGTCTAGTGTCAGTAGACCAATATTACCATTTAAATGACCAGATACACCAATATTTAAACCAGAAGTTTGTAGCTGTCCATCTACATTTGTCGCACCATTCACACTGTATAAGGTTGTTCTGCTTTCGCTACTATTACGGGTAGCAAAAATCTGTAATCTATATTTTTTATTGATATCTAAATTCGAAAAGTTGAAGTCCACAGAATTGGAGGAATTTTGATAGAAGTAATCTCTAGTAGCATTATCCTCTGTCATATTTCCTAATTCAGTAGTTAAAGACGCATCTGCCAAAGCCCCTGCATTGATAAATACACCACCACCAATACCATCTGTATTATTTCCTCTTAATCCACTTGTAGCTTCTATTGAAAAACCAGAAGTAACCCCAGTGGCACTTACCAAAGTATAAGATGTATTCAGTTCTTCTACATTCGTCCAATTACCTGTGGATAAGTGGGCATTTCCAAAATCAATTAGAAACTCCTGTGAATATTCATAGCCCGAAGGTACTTGAGCATAACATCTAGTATTTAAATATGAGATAAGCGAAAGAAATAATACAATAGCTGATATTAGTATACTTCTATTATAAGTAAACAATGACTTCATTTCATAGTAGTTTTGATAGTAGAAAAAAAGAGGTTTATAAATAGCTGATTTATAGTATTGTAAAGTTAGTTGGTGAGTAGTTTTAGCTAGTGGATTTTTTTGATGAATAGGTGGAAATTTATTCACTCTATTGTTGATAACTTTTCGATTTAAAGTATTTTGGTGTAAAAATGTATTGAATTCGTTGAATTTTGGGACAAAAAAAGCTCATGACACTTAAATCATGAGCTTAGATGGTTTATTGTTAAGAGCAATCAAAACTATTCTGTTTCAATCGCCATTTCAGTTCTAAGGATAAATTTTTCAACAACCTCTGCGACGCCATCATCATTATTTGAAGCAACAATGGCATTTGCTCTATCTCTCAATTCTGGAGTTACATTGTCTACCCAAACGCCGAGACCAGCATATTCTACCATTGAAAGGTCATTTCCAGCATTTCCAACAGCGATAATTTGTTCTCTTTTGATACCAGTTGTTTCTGCAAGGCGAGCAAGTGTAGCGGCTTTATCAATACCAGTTTGTGTTACTTCTAGGAAGAAGGGTTTTGAAATTGAAATACTCAATTCTGGAAAAGCTGTTTCTACTAAAGGTTTGAATTCTTGTAATCTTGAAGGTTCGTTTAACATAATACATTTTACGGCTTCAAAATCTACTGCTTTTTGGAAATCTTCCACTTGCTTGAACTCCATCTTCGTGATATCCACTTCCACTTGAATGTATTTTGAATTGGTTTCACTAATGATGCTATCAGAAGTATAAGTGATAATATCTAAATTATTTTCTCTTGCATAATTAGATAAAGCATGAATATTATCAACCGATAAACTTTGAGAGAATACAATACTCTCATCAGCCATATCTATCAACGTACCGCCATTATAAGAAATGATATATGAACCGTACTTATCTAGTTCCAAATCTCTTGCGAATTCAAGCATAGCAGGTGTAGGTCTTCCAGAAGCAAGTACCACTTTTATACCTTCATCCTGAGCTTTCATCAGCATTTCTTTATTTCTATCAGAGATGATATGATCGTCATTTAACAATGTATCGTCCATATCAAGGACTAGCATTTTATATCCTAAATTCATGGTATTTTGTAGTTGATTTAATCTCAATTAGCCTACATAAATACGTGAGAAGAATGGAAAAAAGCGTTAACAGATGAAAATGTTCGTTATTAATATTTTATACCATTAAGAGAAGAGTCGTTGTTATTCCATATTTTCGATTAATTACTTTTTTTCATATTGGGATAATTTACCAATATTAATCCCAAAATAATTACTCCAAAACCTATAAAATGACCCATTGAAAAATTATCGCCTTTGATGATAATACCTAACGTAATACCAATAGCAGGAACAAGATAGTTCGTTAAACTAGTAAAAGTAGAACCTGAATTTCTTACTAAAAAAAGGTACATATAGTAGACAATTCCAGAGGCAAAACTCCCAAGAATAATAAGTTCAATCCATAAGGTAGAATCAATGGCACTAAAGTGATTAGAAGTGAATGTTAAAGGTAAAATAATGATTGAAGATGAGATCAATATGGCTCTAGTAAATCGTAAAGAAGAAATGTCTGTAGGAATTTTTGACATTAAGATTAATGCCAATGAAAAACTGAATGCACCAATGAGAATGAAGACAATTGACAAAATATCCATTGCTCCTGAAGTCATAAGATCTTGATAGACCAAAACAATTAAACCTACAAAACCGACAAGAATACCAATTAATTCTATCGCTTGAATTTTTCGCTTGTTAATAATACGTTCCAAGACAATTGTCATCAATGGAATACCTGCCATCAAAACTGAAGTCACAGCACTAGAGACTTCTTGTTGACCATACCCATTCAAAATGAAAGGGACTACACTTTCACAAAAAGTAAGACCAATTAAAAGGATAAATAACTTTTTATTCCACTTGATTTTAGGTTCATTAATTTTGGGTAGACGCAGAATCAAGGTAAGTGTAAGACAACCGAAAAGTACTCTATAGAATGCTAATTCAAAAGGAGAAATAATTTGTAGTGCATCATCATTCAAAACAAATTGACTACCCCAGATTACAGCAATTAAAAACAGTAAAAGAAATTTCATAGATTGAGTACATTGATCTTAAATTGATAACAAAAGAGGGGTTTATAAAATCATAGTATCTTTAAATAATGGAATTTTTCATTTGTAGAATTAAAAAGGAGCCTATTATTTTCTTAATTCAGAAGGAGTTAATTTATAGGCGCTTTTTATATTTTTAGAGAAGTGATATACATCTGTATAGCCATATTCATATGCAATTTCTGTAAATGTTTTCTGAGTATTAATGATGTCATGATAAGCGGCTAGTAAACGAGCATCTTTATAGTATTGATAGACTGTTTGTCCAAAGAATTCTTTGAAAATATGTCCCATTTTTTGGTTGTTCAGTCCATATTTTTTTGATAATTGATTAATACTAGGTATTTGAGTAAGGTTACTAATGATTTCTTCTTGAATCTTGTATGCAGCTTCTATTTCATAATCTGTATAAATAGCTTTTTCTTCTTTACTTACATCTCTCAGAAGAATATTTCTAAGAAGGAAAAAAAGTTCATTAGTTTTTGTCTCAAGCCAATTTTCCTGACTTCATCAACTATTTTATCATAAGAGAAAATAGAATTTTTCCATTGATGTAGCAAGGTATCTCCAGCATAAACAAAGTAATTTTTTATGTTTTTGAAAGGTTCAAATAGATGAAGGTTTATTTCATCTTCATTAAAAAATAAATGAACTCTTTGTACATGTGCTTCCTTTGTATCATGGATATAAATAGTAGCTTCTTTATTCTTTTTTAAAAGAAAACCATTCGACGTTTTAAACGAAAATTGTTCTTGATTAGTCGAAATAAAATGAACTTCTTCACTAAATAAATGACAAGAGGTTTCAAAGTTTGGATTAGAGAAAACTTGGAGTTTGAAGTTTTTTTTTAAGTAAGAATCCAAAACCACCATAGAAAAGAATTTTGTTTAAATAACTAAAAACGTTGAGTCTAATAAATCATTTTCAACATATATTTTATGATCATTTTCTATAGGGACATCATAGTATTCCGAAATAAGTTTAAGGTATCCACCTTCAGGGTAGCCATTTATATCCAATGCAAACATATCCATTTCTAAAAATACTGAGTCTTGACCATTTTAAAATAAAAATAAAAATATAAGTATTGTCCAAAATGTTATCTTTCAAATAGTATTCTTTGATTAGTGAGATGTTAATAATTGGATTATTTTATCTACGACATGTAATGTATTGGTAATTATTTATTTCAATTATAAACTTTCTAATGAATTAAATTTTAGTGTCAAAAAAGAGATTAAATGTGATGTAATTTTTATTAATTTATAGCTATACTTTATCTAAAAACCTAGAAGCCAATTTGTTAAAAAGACCCACAAAAGAAGCCATAAAAGTGGCCTTATCCCTAGTAATTGCTTATGGTATAGCAATGAGTCAGGATTGGTATAAACCCGCTTGGGCAGGGTTTACGGTGACAATTATTGCTATACCTATGTATAGCATTGAACAGTCATTAAAAAAATCAGGATTAAGACTCATGGGGACTGTACCAGGGAGTATTTTAGGGTTAATAATGATTGTGATTGCTCCTCAAAATCGATTTCTTTTCATCGCAATAATTATGATCATCATGTTTTTTTGTACTTACATGATGTTGATTGATAAAAAAAGAAATTATGTCTGGAATGTAATTGGTTTTACAATGCTGATTATCTCGAGTGTTGGAGTAGGAGGAGGTGCTTCATCTGCCGTTTTTAATAATGCAATGTTTAGAATATTAGAGACATTGACGGGTATTTTGGTGTATTCAGCGGTTTCTTTTTTGGTATGGCCCAATAAAAAAGAACATTCTAGTCAAGAAGCATTAGTGGACGTATTGACCATATTTTCCTCTATTTTTAATTATCAAACGGGTTCTTTACAATCAAAGGATATCTTACTTTCAAACTATAAACGAATTGCCCAACTCAGTGATAAAATAAAATACTTCGAAAAGGAAATTGAAGAAGATATTTTTGAAGAGGTGATCCAAAAAAAGAATAAAGAAGAATGGAAGACATTAGTAACTTTATTTGAGAAAATGTCTTTTGCTGTGATGAACATCAACATTCTTAGAAAAGATATTTATCAAAATAACGATACGTTAGTAGAAGAAGATATCCAATATTTATTTACTCTGATAAAAGGTAAAGTAGATCGTATCATTTCTTATTATAAAGAGGGGATCATACCACCGAAAAGTATCTCTGCGATTAATTTATCAGCCCATCAAAACAAGCTTTCAGACTTGGACAAACAATACCTCAAGGGGATAAATTATGAATTTCATCATCTTCAATCCTTATTGGATGATATTAGAGATTGTATAAGAAATATCAAGGATCCTTCTCATTCCAAAAAAGCCATCAAAATAGCTAAAGAGCCTTATTTTAAATGGAATCGATTTGCTTTAAGAAAATCATTTTATGTTGCTTTATCCACGTTAAGTGGCTTTTTGCTATGGATTTATTTTGATCCGCCGGGACATCATCAATGGTATGTGATGGTGGGGTTAAATACCATGATGATTGCCAATATGCCTACTAGTAAACCACGAAATTATTTGCCTCCAGTGTATATAATGATCGTAGGCATCTCTATTATTTATTGTTTTATTTTGCCTCAATTGGATGGTTTTATTGGCTTAGCGATTGTACTTTTTATCTATACTTATTGTCAACATAGATACATGAAAGGGCGAGCCTATATCACAGCCTCAATTGGTCTGATGGCTATAGGAATTTCTATCCATCAGACCTATGATTTTGAAAAGTTAGTCAATGGTTTTGTATTTGATGTGATGTACATGATGTGGCTTATTGTTACAGGTTATTTAATAGATATCACAAGGCTTGAGAAAAAGTATTTGAACTATTTGAGACAATTTTTTAAGAGTGCTCATTATCTTTTTGAAAAGAGTGCTACGAGTCAAAATTCAATTCGAAAAAGGATAGCTATTGAAGATATAAAAGTGATTCCTAATCATTTAAAAAACCTTCAGAAGAGTATAGATTATGCATATTATGATAAAGTAAATAAAGATCAGTTAGAGGAATTGACCGTTTTAGTTTTTAGAATCTCTTATCGTTTGCATTTAATCTTAGAGCAAGAAGTAGATGAACAAAACAGTAAAGCAGATCGTCAAGTCATTGCCTTAATTAAAAATGTAAATACGCAACTGTTAGACCTTTCATTAGGTAAGAATTATGATATTGATAAAATAAAAAAATCGATAAGTGAAATTTATGAAGAAAGAGAGAAAGGTCAGGCAACGTCTTCTTTCGATTTTATCAATAGCTTTAATACATTTTACCAAGCCTTGCATTCTTACTATTTATTAAAGAAAACAATTCCTTTGTCTCAATTAGAAGAAGAAAAATTTTCATAAAAATGAAACTTATAGACTACAGAATATAAGTTTTCGAATCTAATTGAATAGGAATAATAATCATATCAATAACATTGATTATTTTATTTTATAACCCAAAACTAAAACCCTGAAAAATGCCCCATGAAGTAAGTATTGGTGATGTATTTATACCAAGAATATTATTGTCATTTGTGATGGCCTTACTTCTTTCTCAATACACTAGTAAGGTTTTAAATAAATATCGCTTATCGAAATATTTTATTTATACCCCAATCATTTACATGTGTTTCCTTACCATTTATACCATATGGATTGATGAACTATTGGGTATGCTTTAATAAGACTATAGGTATATGAAAAATAAAAAATATATTATCTCTGTCTCCATTCTACTCATTGCTCTCCTTTCGTTAGCTTTTAGATATTATGATTATATCATTCATCCATGGACGAGAAATGGACAGGTACATGCCAATATTATTCAAGTGACACCAAGAGTTTCAGGACCCATTGTGAGAATTTTGGTAAAGGAAAATCAGTTTGTCAATGCGGGTGATGTACTGTTTGAGATTGATCCGAGAACGTATCAAGTCGCTTTAGATAAAGCCAAGGCAAACCTAAATAATACAGGAAATAGTGTCAATGCATTGGAGCAACAAATACGTGTAGCCAAGGCAGAAGTGTATGTGGCAAAAGCGGAAGTGAATTCTGCGGAGGCTTCCATTGAAGAGATTAAAGCAGAGATTCCAAAGTTTAAATTTGAGTTTGAAAGGCAAGAGAAAGCATTGAAAAAAGGAGCAACTTCTAAGCATGATTATGATGCTTCAAAAAGTAATTATGAAGTCATACAACAGCAACTACGAGAAGCAGAAATTGACCTCCTCCAAGCAAAAGTAAATGTAGAAAAAGCCAAAGCAAAATTAGATGAAGAAATAGCTTCTTTGGGGAAAAGTGGACAGGAAAATGCCCTTTTTAGAGCAGCATTAGCTTCTGTAGAGGAAGCAGAATTAAACCTTGAATTCACAAAAGTTACCGCTCCTGTAGATGGGTATATCACGAATTTAAATTTACGTTTGGGAAGTCATACCGTCACCAATCAACCTGCTTTGGCATTGATAGATATCAGTAGCTATTGGGTGTATGGTTTCTTTAGAGAAAACAATATTGAAAATATACAGAAAGATAATTCCGCAGTCGTAACCCTCATGTCCCATGATGATACGCCAATTAAAGGCTATGTGGAGAGTATAGGATGGGGGATTTCACAAACAGATGGCAGTACAGGACATAATTTATTACCGTCTATTGCTCCAACTTTTGAATGGATCAGATTAGCACAACGCATTCCTATCAGAATTAAATTATTGGATCTTCCTGAAAATATAAAATTGAGGGTAGGACAAACGGCAAGTGTATTGGTCAAAACAGATCAGCAGGTGAGTGATGATCATGAAAATGTAGTTTCTGCTCCCATTTTTTTAAGGTAATGTTGTAATATGAAAAAGAGTTTATTGTTGATTATTGCATTTTCAATTTCATACTATGTCAATGCACAAAATAAAGCTTATTTGGATTCAATTCCTGATCATTGGGAAGTAGATACTACTACAATTTCCTTTGTAGATGATGTTTCCAATTGGTGGACTATTTTTGATGATCCTGTTTTGAATGAATTGTTGGAAGAAACAGTACGGAAAAACCTGAATATTAAAATTGCCATTCAAAGAATTGAACAAGGAAGATTACTATACAAACAAAGTAAGGCGTACTATTTTCCATATTTAGCTTTTGACATATCGACCCTTTATCAAAACAATACACCGGCATCAACAACTGATACAAATAATACGGATATTCATTACGATACTGATATCACAATGAATTGGGAAATTGATGTTTTTGGGCGAATTCGAAAGAATGTAAAAGTAGCTCAGTATTCTTATGAACAAGCACAAGAAGATCAGAAAAATGTAATGTTAAGTATGTTAGGCGATGTGTCTTCTGCATATATGCGATTACGTACCTATCAGAATCAAATCATCGTTACCGAACAAAATATTGAAGCACAAGAAAGGGCTTTAAGAATAGCTCAAAATCAATATGAAACAGGAATGAAATCTCAATTAGATGTTTATCAATCAGAGTCCATTTTATATACTACACGTTCTTCTATCAATACATTACAAGCTCAAGTCATTAATGAAATAAACCTTATTCAAGTCTATTTAGGGCAGTTCCCTCAAGGAATATTAAATGCTTTAAATCAACCCAAAGAACTTCCTGATATTCCAGATAAAATGCAGACTTTATTACCCGTTGATGTAGTTCAGCAACGACCTGATATTCGTTCTGTAGAAAAGTCATTAATGGGAATGATAGCTAGAGAAGAATTGGCCAATGCTCAGATGTTACCCGTTTTGGCTATCACCGGACAAATTGGTTTTAGCACTTACAATTCTTCTGATTGGTTTAATTCAGAATCCATGAATTACTTTATAGGTCCAACATTAAGTTGGGATATCTTTCAGGGATTATACAAAAGAAGAAATAAACAGGTAGCTCATGTACAGTTTCAACAAGTGCAGTTGAATTATCAGAATACGGTATTAATTGCCATGCAAGAGGTACAAAATAGTCTGACAAATATTAAAGAGTTGAAAGCATCTTATCAATGGATTGACAAAAGTGTAACGTCCTCCACAAATGCATTTAATCTATCTTTAGATCAATATGAACAAGGCATGATTGACTATCAACCTGTCATCAATTCACAACAATCTTTGCTGAGTGTCCAAAATAAACAAGTGCAGACAAAAGGAAACTTGTTGGGACAGATAGTAGGGTTATACCAAGCACTTGGTGGAAATTGGGTAGAGTAACTTTATATTAATTTATAAAAATCATTTAATAACCAATGAAAAAGCTACTATTAATTAAATACTTACCAAAAGGTGAAAACTCAAATACTAAAGTTCTTTTAGATCACTTTTTACATAAAGCTACAGGAGTTGAGGTCAATGTCATTAATTTATTAGAAGATATACCTGGTTATTTTTCTGAAAGTTCAATGAATGCCTATATCAAAAGAAATTATATGGGACAAAAATTGCCAGAAAAAGAAGTGAATCTTTTAAAAGACATGGATCGTCATACACAACAATTATTAGATCATGATTATATCGTGGTTTGTGCTCCAATGCATAACTTTGGTGTACCCGCAGCTATAAAAGCTTGGATTGATCATGTTGTCGTAAACGGAGTGACTTTTGGAAAGAAAGCGGATGGAACTCCTGCGAAATATCCTGAAAAGAAATGCTTAGGAATTTTTACAAGTGGAGGAAATTGGACGAAAGATTTAGCAACACCTGAGTATCCTAATTGGGATCTCTTTTCTCTGACATTAAAAATCAATTTCTCCTTTATGGGCTTTGGAGCCGTAGAAGTCATCTCCTCAGCAACAAATCCAGCTTTGCCTGTAGAAGAGAACTATGTTAAAGCAAAAGGTGAATTGGACGAAATTATAGATAAATGGCAATTGAAATAATCAAAAAAGACCTCCTTGCCATAGCTTTCAAGGAGGTCTTTTCATTTATGACTTTTTGATCAAATCAGTGATCTGTTCTTCACTAACTTTATAACCGTAAACACCATTCAGTACACCGATGGTATTGTCATGTAATTCTTGATTAAGTGCTGCAGTCCCTTCATCTACAATATACATTGTGAATCCTTTGTCTGCGCCATCTCTAACCGCAGTAGCAATACATTCGTTGGTAAGGACGCCTACAGTAACCAATTGATCGACTCCCAAGTTTCTAAGTACATATTCAATGTTAGTACTATTGAAAACACCAGAAGCAGTTTTACTGATCACAATTTCATCTCCTTTTGGGGCTACTTGTGGCATAATCTCAGCCGCTTTAGAACCTTTTGGAACATGGCAACCGATACGTTTATGTTCTAAACTTCGATCTCTTCCATCTGAGGTTAAAGCCTCAATTCTAGCGTGGATTACCTCTAAACCTTCTGCTCTGAAAAGTTCTTGTAAACGATTGACAGAAGGAAAAACTTTTTCATCTAAGCGATCAAAATAATAAGCATGATCTTCTCTTTTGGCATCTTTAAAGAAACCATATCCGATCGCTGCATCATGATATTGAATATCAATACATAACAAAGCTACTCGTTTTTTATCTAAAGTAGGAAGGTTTTGACCTTCGTACATATCTTCAATAGGATTTTCCATTATCTCTTAATTTACATTGGTCCTAACTGCATCCACGTAGCAATAGCCATGAATATCCAACATACTACATAAGCTAAGACAACATACTTGAATATATATTTTAACCATACTCCATAAGGAACTCTACATAGTCCAAGCATGGCGATCAAACCACCTAAAGTAGGGGTAAATATGTTAGTAATACCATCACCAATTTGGAAAGCTAAAATTGTACATTGTCGTGTTAAACCTACTGTATCACCTACAGGAATCATAATAGGAAGTGTCACTAATGCTTGACCACTACCACCAGGGATAAAGATATTGGTGATCGACTGTGTTACTGTCATCACTATAGAAGAAAGTATAGTCGGAAGTGATTCTAAAATACCAATAAAACTATAAGCAATTGTATCACTAATATGACCAGCATCCATTACTACTTTTAGTCCTTGTGCTGCACCAATTAATATGGCAGCCAATGCACAGGTTTCAAAAGATTTAGACATCACTTGACTTATATCATCAATAGTCATTCGAGAAATCAGACCACTAATAATGGCAATGATGATGAAAATTGCTGAGATTTCATTGATGTACCAACCAAAATTGAATACACCAAAAAGCATCACTAATAATCCACCTAAGAATACTCCCAATACAATTTTATCACGAGTAGACGTTTTATATTCTTCTAAGGGTTTGGATAATTCTAAACCTTTTGTATTCAAATCTTGTCCTAAGCCATCATCAGGATTGGCTAATATTTTTTTGAAATAACGAATGTTATAATATACCAATACTGATAATAGCGTAAATACCATTATACTTCTAAAACCCCAACCTGAAAAAAGTGGCATTTCAGCAATCTTGTGTCCAACACCAACTGTATAAGGATTGAATGGAGCCAAGCCAAAACCTACAGAAATACCACCTACTGCCATACCGGCACCAAGGACGGCATCACCGCCAATCGCTAAACTCACAATTACTGCAATAGGGGCAAGTGCAATGTTATTTTCATACCCAACGAAAATTCCTAGTAAACCGTACATGTAAGTCATCATTGCAACAATTAGGTATTTTCTTTCAAGACCTAATTTTTTGACAAATGAACCTACTACATCTTCTAGCATACCATTCTTTTCGAAAATACCGAACATACCGGCACTGGCAAAAACGATAAATACAATATCTGCAATTTCCTGAAAACCAATACCTATGGCAATTACCGTTTCAAAAAGATTGACAGGTGTTTGCTCAATTCTATGATATGTACCATTGACAACTCTTTCAGCACCATCAATTAATTCACGGTCAAAAGCTCCTGCAGGTACAATATAAGTAAGTGCACAAGCACCAATGAGCATGAAAAATAAAATCGCTAATGGATGAGGGATTTTATCTATCCATGAAGCGTGTTTAACTTCAGACATATTTTAATTAGTTTTTAGGCTTTATATGTTTTGATGAAATCGACAACCACTTGGCAAGCGATTTCTAAATCTTCTTCTGTAACAGATTCTAATGGATTATGGCTAATACCATCTTTACATCTTACGAATAACATTCCCATATCTGTAATGTTTTTCATCTCCTGTGCATCATGACCAGCTCCACTAGGGAATGTATAGACACGTTGACCAGTGTTGGCTACACTATGTTGTAAGCTTGAGATAATATTTTCACTACAAGTTGTAGGAGGTGCTTCATTCGTATTTTCTAAAGTATAAGTTAATCCTCTTTTTTCACAGATTGTCTTTAAGATTTCATCAAACTTCTTGACAGAGTTATGTATTAATTCATTATCCAATGAACGAATATCCATTGTGATTTTTGTTTCTCCTGGTATCACATTGATTGAACCTGGAAGGAATTGACTAATACCAAATGTAGCAACGATGTCTTTGATACTTTCGATGTAATGTGTGAATTCTACCATCGCTTCTGATGCTCCAACACCTGCATCTTTACGAAGTGGCATAGGTACAGTACCGGCATGTCCAGCCATACCTTTAATGTTAATATTATATCGATGTGAACCTTGAATTGCATTTACAACACCCACAGCTAGATCTTCATGTTGAAGTACTGGACCTTGTTCGATATGTACTTCTAAGTACCCTACAACATCGTCTTTTAATTTATCCTCATCGATTTTATCAGGATCAAGACCAAATGCTTTTAATTCATCTTTTAAAGGTACTCCATCTTCACTCAAACGGTTTAATAATTCCTTAGGGAAAGTACCTGCAAGTACTTTTGAGCCTAGATATGTAGTTGCAAAACGGACTCCTTCCTCATCACCAAAAGAAACTATTTTTACATTGTATTCTAATTCTTCATTATTTTCAATGAGATATTTTAATGAGATTAATGGAAGAATAACGCCTAATGCACCATCATATTTTCCACCATTACGAACCGTATCGTGATGTGAACCCAGAACTAAAGTTTTGTTTGTTTTCTTAGGATTAACGTACGTACCAATCATATTTCCGATGTTATCTACTTCAACTTCGAGACCAATATCTTTCATCAATTTTCCAAGATATTCATAAGCTGCCTTATGTTCAGGAGTGAGATAAAGTCGTGTGACACCAGGTCCTTCTAATGAAAACTGTGATAATTCTTCTAATACTTGGTATGTTTCTTTTCCTAGGTTCATATGAGTACATTTATATATTTACGTTTAAGACTGAGAATGATCTTAAATCGTTCGTGTTTCAAAAAAAATAACATTTAAAATGGAATACGGTAAAACTTGAGAAATAGATGATAAACGAGGTGTTGATAAAAGGAATTTAACAGTTATAAATTGAAATCTAAATAAAGTAGATGAATATTAATAGCTATTGAGGCGTTCCTTTTTTATCACTTTGCCTTGTTATTTTTTTCTAATTTTTTTCGGCGTTCTTCTCTATGATTATAATAGTATTCTATATATTCTTTAGGTGTTACATTGTATTTTTTCTTAAAGGCTTGAGAGAAATGACTTGCACTTGAGAAACCGAGTTCCAAAGCAACAAATGATATAGAATTGTTGGGATCAGTTAATAACTCCTTTGACTTCTGTAACCTAAAATCTTGATAATAAGTCATGATTGATATACCGAATGTTTGACGGAATAGATTACGCAAACGACTTTCACTTAATCCTACTTCCTTAGAAATATCATCTATACTAATGGGTTTATCGTAGGCATTATTGACCAAACTTTGAGCTTTTAAAGTAGCTTGTATATTAAAATTATACCTTCCAGAAACTTCGATCTCTTCTCTATTTTCCATTGAAATAAAAAAGTTTGTAATCAGTACTCTAGAAATTACAGAGATGTATTCTTTCTCATAATATTCTCCTTTTTTGATATCAAATAACTCATTGATTATCCATCGTGAATTGATAGGTATTTCTTCATAAAAAAAGATATCTTGATCTAAATTCATGAATTTTTTCAGCTTAGGAGATTTATTGACAAATTCTAAATATAAAGCTTCAGATAACCTAACTTCAACAATACGCAATGCTACATTTTGCTCAAATGTAGCTGCATACCCCAAATTTGTATTTGTACAATACACACCATGAGCATATTTATTGAACTTCTCTAATTCTGTTAATTCATCTAATTCTGTAGAGGTTGAAAAATTGTCATTGTCAGGTACAATAAAAGTGAGTCTTACAAAAGGAAGCTTCACAATTTCAAAGTCCTGAAATTGTATCTGTTCTTTGAGATTTAAATCAAGACGCAAAAGATCATAGTCTTCAAACTCATTCGCTTCAAGTACACCTTCTGCAATGTTATTTTTAATCGTTAAGGTATCTCCTTTGGGTTTTGTATTAAGCTGAATACCCCAATTTTCTAAAGATCTATTTAAAAACTCTCTATCCATAAATTCTGTTATCGATTACTATTTTTAAATTGCTTAGGGGTTTGCTTGAAGTATTTTTTAAATGCTTGTGAGAAGTGAGCAGAACTAGAAAAGCCAAAATCCATGGCAATTTGAGACATTGTTTTATCTGTTTGTAACAATACTTCTTGAGATTTTGTTAATCTTAATTTTAAGTGATAGCTATAAATCGATTCTCCAAAAGCTTCTTTAAATAGTACTCTTAATCGACTTTCACTTAATCCTACTTCTTTACATATTTCTTCTATACTTACTTGTTGTTTAATATTTTGTTCTAAAATCTGATAGGTTTCTAAAATTGGTTGAATAAGGTTTTTTTGATCATCATCCTTTCTTTTCTTTACTTTTCTTCGTGCAACTTTTATCATGAACTGTATCAATAAACCTGAAGAAATATTATAAATTCGATCAAGATCATACGTATTGTCTCCTTTGATATTAATAATTTCAGTTGTAAACCAACGTAGATGAGGATCCAAATCTTCAAATATTAAAAATTCCCTTTCAAGGTTAAATAATATTTTAGTGCTTTCGTATTGATCAATTAACGTTTTGAAATACTTCTTATCAACTCTAATAGCAACAAATTTATGTTCTATATTTTGTGTATATGTCCACTCTAAATCTCCATCAAGATGAATGGAGATGATACCAAAAGACTGGTATAGTTTATTGCGTACAACAGATTCTCCAGAGAGATTTCTTACGTGTCCAGGATTAGAAAATGAGATATTTACAAAAGGTAAATTAATAAGAGAGGACGTTTTGAAATGCACCTTCTTTTTTAGCATAAAGTCAAATACCATGATATGGAATTTATCATCGAATTGATATCCTTTTATTTCTCCTTTCCCATTTTCATTATCAAAATAAAGTCTTTGATCCTCTATTGTACCATTTACATTTTGACACCAAAACTCTAATGTTTGATTGATAATACTGTAATCCATTGATCTATTTTTATTCTATTATTTCAATAACACAATTGAAGGTCTTAGTTTCAAACTGATCCTTAAAATATTCAATAACTAATTAGATAATGTCTAATAATCAAAGAATCAATCTATTTTCTATGAACAATCTTTTTGAGGTGTTCGGTGTAGTATTCTATAAATTCTTTTGGTGTAATACTAAATTTTTTCTTGAAAACTTGAGCAAAATGACTAGTACTATTAAATCCTAAATCTAAAGCTACATTTGAAATAGATACATTCGGTTCACATAGCATTTCTTTTGATTTTTGTAGTCGATAATCTTGATAATAGTTCATGATACTAATCCCAAATGTTTGTCGAAATAAACTTCTCAATCGACTTTCACTCAATCCTACCTCTTTACAAATGTCATCCATACTTAGTACTTTGTTATAGGCATTATTTACCAACTTTTGGGCTTTTAGTGTAGTAGTAATATTGAAGCTATATCGACTTGGTTCATCTATAACTTGTCGATTGTCCATTGACATAAAAAAGTTAGTGATCAATGCTCTTCCAACATTTTCTACTCTTTCATTTCTGTAAAATTCTTCTTTTGTTAAGTCATAAAAATAATTAATACCACAACGAAAAATAATATTGATTTCTTCATAAAAGAAAATAGGGTTGTCCAAAGACATAATTCCTTTAAGAACTGTAGACTTGTTGACTAAATGATTAAAATATTGATTAGATAACCTAATTTCGATAATCCTGACATGTGCCCCTTTTTCAAAATCTGCAGAATAACCAATGTTAGAATTACTACAGTAGGCTCCATATGCATATTTGTTGTATTTCTCTAATTCATATTTTTCATCTAATTCAAGGTCTCTTTGATTATAATCTTGTGTAGGAACTATTAAGGTTAAACGTACAAATGGTAGAATTTCAAAATCCTGATCTTCTAATTTGAAATCCTTTTTTAGATGCATATCTATTTTAATCACCTCTTGTGATCGAATTATCAATATCAAAATAAATACCTTCAGTATCTACATTGATCATTCTTCCCCAATTTTTAATTGATTTTTCTAAATAGGTTCTATTCATACTTATGAGGTGATAAATAACTACGATTTGTGCTCCATTTTGAATGCTTTTGGAGTTTGTTTAAAGTACTTTTTAAAAGCTAATGAATAGTGGGCTGAACTAGAAAAAACTAAAATCCATTGCTACTTGAGAAATAGTTTTATTTCCTTTTAATATGGAATCTTTTGATTTATTGAGTCTTAATTTTAAATGAAAACCATATATAGTATCTCCATATGTTTCCTTGAATAATACTCTTAGTCGACTCTGACTCAATCCCACTCCACTTCTTTACATATTTCTTCTATAGAAATGGATTGATTTAAGTTTTTTTCGAGTAATTGATATGTCTTGATAATAGGCTCAATATGAACTCCTTCCTTTTCGGTTATCTTTGAAATTTTACGCTTTGCAATATTTGCAAAAAAATGAATAGATAGTCCAACAGAAAGATTGATATACCTTTATCCATGGTATGGGTTTGATTTTTTGACACGAAATAACACAATGATAAACCATTTCATTACAGGGTCAAAATCCTCAAAAATAATAAACTCTTTATCAAGATTTAGCAATGCTCGAGTACTATTATATTGAGTAGAATATTCTTTAAACTTCTCTTTTTCAACTCTTAATGCGACAAACTTATGATGCACACTTTTAGTATACGACCATTCCAGTTGCCCATTTATGTGAAAACAGATTATCCCAAATGATTTGTATAAAATGTTATCAACAAATTGATCATGAGCTAATCGCCTTATATTTCCTGGGTTTGCAATAAAAATATTGATGTAGGATCGATCAGTAAAACCATCAGAAATAAATTTTAGGTCTTTATGTAGGATAAAGTCAAATGTAACTAATTGAAAATATTTTGTGACCTGAATACCTTCTATTCTACCTTTTCCATTTTCATTATCAAAAGTCAATACTTCACCATCAATAGATCCATTCCAAAAATGAAGGGCATTATGTATAATACTTATATCCATAAAGACATTTTATCGTTAACACAGTAATTTTATCAAACTTTTTTGGTTCTTCAAATCCAGCAATGAATTGTTCAAAAGAATCTTTAGATAGTAGATACAAAAACATTACGATACTTTTTTACATGAAAGAATAACTAAAATTTAGGTTGATTTTTTATAAAGTTTCAAGGAACCGCCATAATCTGACACGTACCACTTCATAAATGAAACGCTAAATTCACTTTATGGAACGACTGTAATTAAACTAAAGTGTAATATTGAATCATCAGCCAAAAGAGGACTAACTAAAACGATTACCTAGAACTGACTTTTACTTAAATATTACAGTATGAAAATGAAAATTACTAAATGCCTATTGATGCTATTTATAGTATTTACTACAGGAATCAATACGCTTTTTGCTCAGACTGATTTCCGTGAGGAAACAATCTATTTCTTGATGACCACACGTTTTTTTGATGGAGACCCAGGTAATAATGTCCCAAATGAGTGGAGTTCGTATAACCCAGATCCAGAGATCAATCCTGCAATTACAGATCCTAATGATGTAACATGGAAAGGTGACTTTAAAGGTTTGATAGAGAAGTTGGATTACATTCAAGATTTAGGATTTACAGCGATTTGGATTACGCCAATTGTACAAAACTGGAGTCCATTAGATTACCACGGATATCATGCCTATGATTTTACAAAAGTGGATCCCCGACTAGAATCTCCAGGTGCAACTTTCCAAGATTTAATCAATGAAGTACATGCACGAGATATGAAAATCGTATTGGATGTAGTCACAAATCATGCAGGACGTTTTGGTATTAAAGGCTTAGCTGAAATAAAATATAACACGGATACTTCTGCAGTTTGGGGACAGGATTTGAATGGTAATCCATTACAACCTAACCCCAACTGGGAGTATGACGGTATGACACCAAATCCTGATGATGGATTGATATGGAGTAGAGCAAATATTCCTACTCTACCAGCACCATATAATGATAACCTAAAAAATCACAATTGGCCCTCTACTATTTCTTATGTCAATACTACTGACCCAGAATGGTATCATCAAAGTGGCAATGGCTTCGCTCAAGGATGGGATGATACAGAAAACCTATACAATAGAGCATTGGCAGGGGATACACCAGATTTGAATACTAGTAGCCCAGTTGTCAGAGAATATCTGGTCAATGCTTATAAGACATTTATTGAAATGGGAGTCGATGCATTCCGTTGGGATACAATCAAGCATATGTCAAAAGAAGATGTACTTTATTTTTTAGATGCTTTTAAAGCCATCAATCCTGATTTATTTGTTTTTGGTGAAGTAGCACAAAAGCGTCATGAATTACATAGTATTGAAGAAATAAACCCTCACTGGTATACTTGGAGAGGAGCAACAAATGCTTCGGAACCATCAGGAATGGCAGTGATAGATTTTTATGCTGAAGCAAGTTTTCATGGACCTTTTGAATATGGAGAAGGCTTTGGAGGGGTAAAAGCGGCAGCTCGTTATGATCATTTATACGCAGATCCTTCTACTAACTTATTATGGTTAGATAACCATGACTTTGGTCCTAATAATGACTGGAACAAACGTTATGGAGGAACAGATGAAAACCTTGCAGCATGTATGAACTTTATGTTTACATGGAGAGGAATTCCCATTGTTTATTATGGAACGGAAATGCGTTTCATGTCAGGTGCTTTTGCAGATATTCATGATGCTGAAGGAATAAAAAAATCAATCAATGAAACAGGTAGAGCTTATTATGGTGATGTAATGGATCAAGCACCAAGCCATAAAATCTATCAACATATCAAGAAACTTAATGCCATGAGATCAGCTATCCCAGCGCTTCAAAAAGGAGAGTGGAGGTGGAATGGTGATAATGGTGGCAATGGTGTTGGCTATGTGCGCGTTTATGGTGAAAGTGAAGTAGCTGTTGGTTTAGCAAAAGATGGTTCAGCTACCTTCAATTTCACTGGTTTAACAAATGGTGTGTATCGTGATGCGGTAACAGGAGCTGAAACAGTAGTATCAAATGGTACTTTAAATTGTACAGTAGAGTCAGGCTCTGCAGCAATATTTGTACTTAATGGTCCAGGAATGATCGGTGGCAATGGCGTAGGTTTTTTCCAAGCAGGAGAAGGCGGTCCAAGTCTTCCTTTTGTTAGTGCTTCTCCAGCACCACGTCGTTATGATAATCCAGTTGAAGTTAATCTTTCGGCTTCTCTTGGTGCAGGAGGCCCCTATACTATTTATTATACAACTGACGGTTCACAACCGAATGGATCAAGTGCTCAATATAACAATACAAAAATCTCAATAACTGAGGATACAGACATTAAAGCGTACGCTGTAGATACAGATGGTAATACCTCTTCTGTAACAACCTTCTCTTACAGAATTGGGGAAGTGGAAGGTCTTGATGTTTATTTCAAAAAACCTTCCAATTGGAATAATGTCAATGTACATTATTGGCAAGAAACACCAGCAGGAACATTAACGCCAAGTACATGGCCTGGTCCAAATATGACACTATACGAAGGAGATTGGTACAAGTATACTTTTGAAGATACAGAAAGTGTCAATCTACTTTTCAGTGATAATGGAAGCAACAAAACAATAGATCTTTCAAGAAACTCAAATGGATGGTTTGATGGTAATACATGGCATAATGAATGCCCTGATTGTGAAGTTGTACAACCTTCAGCTCCAACTCTTATGTTATCACAATCTGGAAATCAAGTGGAAGCATCAGCGACTGAAAATGGTGTGATTTATTATACTTTAGATGGAACTACACCTACACCAAATGATACAATGTATTCGGGTACTGTATTATTGACTGGGACAGCAGGAGAAACAGTAACTTTTAAAGCAATTGCGGTTAATGAAGTAGGGAGTTCATCTGTTGAATTAGTAAGCTATACAATTCCAGAACCTGTTGAAGGTGGTATGACAGTTTATTTTAAAGCAGGTTGTAGTAATCCTAGTATTTATTATTGGAATGTTCAGAACGGAGCGATGACAACTTCATGGCCTGGAGAATCAATGGTTGCTTCAACAGCTTATCCAGGGTTCTATGAATATACGATTGATGGAACTTGTACAAACCTAATTTTACTATGTGGAGATACAAAAATCACTGGTGATGAAATGAATGTTTGCGGTGATGTGTGGTACGACAATGGATGGATTAATGAACCTGTCAACACTCCTGATACAACACCACCAACGGTATCTATTTCACCCGATGGAAGTAATTTTATTGGATCAGGAAATATTTCAATTCAAGCCTCAGATGATAGAGGAGGAGCAGTAACTATTTATTATACAATAGATGGATCTACACCAACTACAGCATCCTCTTCGGGTATAAACAATGTTTCTTTGACCATTTCAGAAAATACTACGGTGACAGCTATGGCTGTAGATGAAGCAGGAAATGAATCAACAGTTACAACTGCTAGTTTTACTGTATCAGAACCTTCAGGAGGCTTTACAGTTTATGTGAAAGGATATTCAACAATTTACCATTGGAATGCTTCTCCTTCAGGAAGCCAAGCGAATGCTTCTTGGCCGGGAGTCAGTATGACCAGTAATAATGGATGGTATATGTTTACATTCCCCGAAGCTGTACAATCATCGAATATTATATTTAGTAATAATGGAGGTGGACAAACAGCTGATCTTTCAAGAGATCGTGAGGGATGGTTTAAAGATGGACAATGGTATGATACGAATCCAGAAGAGAACCAACCTCAACCAACAGGTCTAACGATTCATTTAAAATCAACATGGACTAATCCTAAATTACATTACTGGAATGCTTCGGATGGAAGTAGTAGTAATTGGCCGGGAGTCAATATGCAAAATGATGGCAATGGTTGGTATAGCTATACAATACCGAATGCAAATTCTACCAATTTATTATTCCATGACGGAAATGGTAATCAAACTTCAGATCTTTCACGTTCAGGAAATGGATGGTACATGGATGGTCAATGGTATGATGAAAATCCAGAATCTAGTGGATCTCGATTGATAAACGAATCATTAAATATAGAAAAAGATATAACACTATATCCAACTTTAGTTGATCATCATTTTGTCTTGAGAGTAAGTACAGAAACGGATCAAAATTTAAGGATTGATTTATATAATCTGAATGGAAAATCGATGATGCCTACTCAAAATAAACCTATCAAAGCAGGTAGAAGAGAAATCATTATTGATCATTTAGATCTGGCTTCAGGCATGTATTTAGTCAATATTATGATTGGAGATCAAAGAGTGATTAAAAAGATAATCAAAAAATAGAGTGTAAACAGTTTAAATGACAAAAGCCCGTGAGGACATTTCTTCACGGGCTAATTTTTTACCCATATATCATTCTAGTAAAGTAGATTTTTTATGAATTCAATTCTACATAATGGAGTATAGACGCTAAACCTAATTTACTTTTACTTTCTTATGAATTTGATGTGATAGATGATGTCCAATTATTGAAAGTAGCCCTCCAAATAAAAAGAGACCTAAAATCTTTGCGAAAATATCTGGATGTTGTACAGTGGAAGGTGTTAATGAATAAATAACAGGCCCAATGACCATGAGCATTCTGAAGTAAAAACTTTTGCTAGGAAATCTAAATGAACAATACATTAGTATTCCAAAAAGAACGCCAATGACAAGTATATAGAGGTAAGGAGAAATGAAACTTGAAGTATGATTTCCTATCCATTTAGTAATAAAAACGCCTAAAGTTGACAAGAAAACAACTCTTATCGTCATCATGATATCTTTCATAGGATTTTTATGAATACTAGTGGCTCCAATTAAAATAGTAAGCATAGTTGCCGCTCCTTGGAACAACTTATCATTGACATAAATATAAATTAATAGAAATAATAAATAAGAAAATACTCCTCTAAGAAAGAACTGTAAATGAGTGACTTCCTCTATTTTACGTTCTTTTTGCTCTGGAAATGCAACATGTTTTCTAAAATACAAATAAGCTATAGTTGGTAAAATTACTGCAATACATCCCAAAATTGTTTCACCAATCCTTTGTGCAATTCCTAATTTTAAATGACTACTATCTGCATTAATGAAATTGCCTAAACCAAAGATGCCTATGGTAATGATGATAATAAAGAAGAAGTAGAAATGTTGCTTATACTTGATGGACAAATGCCCTGTGCCTAAGACCAACGAAACTAATGCAGCATAATAAATAAAAGGATTTTCTATAAATGAGATACTTATCAACATTATAGCTCCTACAACTGTCGCCAAGACTCTATGTATGCTTTTTTGAATGAAATGCGATTTTGTAGGTGAAAATATTAAAGGTAAAGTTAATAATCCCCACTCAGGATGTGGTAATTGGAAATAATATTGAATTACGAGCAAGGTAATTACAATGAAAATATACAGTAGACTTAGAGATTTATATTCTTTATTCATATTGATTCAATGTTGATGTTTTACAAAAGTACCTAACTATCAAATCTTTAAATGGTAAATAAAATTAGAACTGTGGTAAAAAACGCTAAAATTGTTCATTTGGCTAATATATGTTCGTAAGTGAACATTAGTTAATATTATTAAACGAATTGATATTAACTTATGATATTGGTAATCAGCTTTTTATGAAATTATGGCATAACTATGGAATTACTATTGGCATATTAACTAGTGTTCAAATTAATTACATTTACCAAGATGAAAACTTTACTTACTACTCTTATTGTATCGTTATTGACTTTAAACGTTTTTGCTGTTAATCCTTTAGATGGATTAAAAAGTGATGAAGCTTCAAAATTAGCTGCAATTGTAAAGAAAGCAGACAAAAACGATTGGAAGACTTACATGAAAGCAGCTCAATTGTCAATCAATTGGGATACAGATCTTGAGATGGCGAAAGAGTGGATCGATCACGCACATTCTATAAGTGTAAATCCTCATACATTGGAAGTTATGGGAGATTATTATCTCAAGGTGGGTAATGTTGAAAAAGCTTATGCAACATATCAAGAAGCTTTATTAATTGATATTACTAAAGTAGATATGAAGACTAAGGCTAGATTACAGAGAAAACTTATGGTTTATGCTCAAGAATTAAAATAACTTTTCGATTTTTATCAGTTCCCTTTTCCAAGTTTCTGGAAAAGGGACTTTTTATTTTACTACATGATTGAATTTTTATCTCATTGCTCTAAATTCATTAACATCACACTTGAAGATGTTGCTGTACTTCATCAACTATTACCCACTAAGTCACTCTCTAAAAATGCTTTTATCTTAAAAAATGAAAGCCATATAAAGAGTTTTTATTTTATAGAAAATGGAAAGGTATTTATAGAATCGAAATGGAGTGACCAAACTGAAAATCAGATTATAAATAAGGGATCTTTTATTAGTACCTATCAGTATAAACGAGTTGAAAAACAACATTTTACTATTCAGTCTATTGAAGACCTAATATATGTAGAACTTTCTTTAGAGAACCTTTTAAAGCTTTTTGAATATCATGAAAAATTTAAAATTCTCCCCTCATTAATGTTACAAAAAGATATTGTTGAAAAATATGATTTAGAATTTTACACCGGATAACAACACGCATACTATGTACAAGTTTTTAAACTTCCTTACTAACTATGTCGACCTTGATGAAAAGGATGTCGATTTTCTAATTAATACATTAAACATTAGAAGTTTCCAAAAAAGTGAATATCTCTTGAAAGAAGGAGATGTTTCCACAAAGTTTTTCTTTATTGAGAAAGGGCTTGTTCGACTATTTTATAATCACGATGGTGAGGAAAAAACAGCCTATTTTTACAATAAAGATTACTTTGTTAGTGCTTATGCAAGCTTTATTAAAAAAGAAGCTTGTCAATTTAATCTTCAAGCTTTAGAAGGTACTACTTGTGTCGAAATTTCACTTGAAGCTTCAATTGCTTTATTGCAATACCATCATAAATTCGAATTTTTAGCAAGAGTAGCAATGGAAGAGGAACTGATGAAGCACCAAGAAATTATCGCTTCTTTATTAATGTTGAAACCAGAAGAACGCTACAACGAATTATTACACAAAACTCCTGATCTTTTTCAACGTGTTCCTCAACATATGATTGCTTCTCATTTAGGTGTAAAACCTGAGTCATTAAGTAGAATCAAAAAACGACAAATGGCATCATAATCTTAACTAAAGTCAATAGAAAAAAAGAGCTTTCTGATGAATTTTAAAGTAGTCAATTTTTGTCATTTTAAAACATCAGAACATGAAAAATGTATTATTGATTTTTTCGATTGTAGGTTTTTTAGTACCTAACTATTTTGTCTTGTTAGAGAGCATAGAAACGGGTAATATTTTACTTTATACAGATCCAATTTTTACTATGAAAACAATGTTTTCAAGTAGAATAAATACTATATTTTCCTTAGACTTATTGATAACAGTATTAGCATTTTTTTATTGGACGTTCAACGAAAAAAGAATAGTAAACAAGAGTCTTTTTACACTTTGGTTAGTAACTATATTATTTGGTTTGGCAGGGGGATTTCCGTTGTATTTATTTATTAGAAATAGAAATGTAGAAGATGATTTGTAATGTATTTTGTATGACAATGAGAAAAAAGAGTCACACATCGTATATTTTAAATGAAACCCTAAAGACCTAGATCCTTAGGGTGTTCAAATAATCAAATTGGAAGTTTTTGTTCTTGAATATAGTCTATTAAGGTTGCTTTTTCATTTCTAATTTTGCCTTTCTCTAGATCAATTTGTAGAGAAGGTTTAGCATGGAAAGGAAAGTTATCTAACATTTTACATGCATTTTCAATGTCTTGATGTGTAAGCTTAACATTTTTGGAGTTGGCAATTGAAACAATCTCAGACATGGTAACACGAAGCATATCCATAGAACTTTCATTTTCTCGAAGTTGTCCCATAGTTACTCCTAAGTTGTACGTCACTTGACTGACAGCAGAAACAAAAAGAAACTTTCTCCAGATTACTTCTTTAATATTTTCACAGTAAGAAATGTTCAAACCATTATCTTGTAAAAGGTCTACAACCCAATTTAAATCTTGTTGATAGGTATTGCCAATAATAATATTTCCAGGTCCTCCTAAATGTCTAGCAACTCCTGCTTCTTCAATATTTGAAATGATATAAATACTACCATCAAAAATATTAGAAACTGGATGCTGGGTATATTTAAAAATTAGTTCTTTAATATTTACTCCATTTAATAATGGAATAACCAATGAATTTTGTTTTAAACAGGATTTATATTGGGTTAAGGCTTCAGAGAGATCACACGATTTTACAGTGACAAATAAGAAATCTAATTTTCCTATTTCCTCTGGATTATCTGAAACGAGGTGAGGAGTTACATTGATAATTTCATCACTCGTTTTTAATGTTAAACCATGTACTAGTAGTTGTTTTTTGGTTTGACCTCTGCTGATACAGATTACTTCTATATCATCGTCAGCATTACGAAGAAGTTGAGTAGCAATAAAGCTACCTACTCCTCCCATACCTAAAATACCAATACGTATTTTCATGTGTAATTAAGTTAGTTATGTGAAATTTATTTAGAGCTTTGAGTTAAATCTTCTAGTTGATTTGCTAATTCAATTAAGTCATTAACGATATAATCTGGCTTTTCTACTAATGGATATAATGCTTTTCCTGGTCTTGCAATAAATGCAGTATTTAATCCCGCTTCTTTTGCTCCAGCGACATCCCAACCATGTGCAGCTACCATTAAAGTCTGATCAGCAGAAACTCCTGCTTTTTCTAACGCCCATTTATAACTGTCTACATGTGGTTTATATATTTTAATGGTTTCAACGCTTAACATTTCATCGATGTAAGAAGTTAAGCCAGCGTTGGCCATTTGAGTTTTTACACCGGTATATGATGAATTGGTAAAAGTAATTACTTTATAACCTTTAGCTTTTAAGATTCTTAATCCTTCTTCTACATCCTTATGTGCAGGTAATGAACGAAGTGGAGTTACGATTGCTTTTTTCGCATCTTCTTTTGATAATTCAATATTATGATTTTCTGCGACCATTAGTAATGTAGCTGTTCCAATCGTTCCGAAGTGTTCATAGCGATTGATGTCAGTGGCAACTAATGAATAATGTAACATCTTTGAAAACCATAATTCTAATAAATCACTTCGTCCACCCAATGCCTGAGTGACAGAAGATCTCATGTTATTCAGATCAAGAATAGTCTCATTTACATCTAAGAAAATCACTTTTACTTTAGGTTCTTCTGTATTTGGTCGTGTCTCTTTAAAAGAAAATAATAGGAAAGATGCTAAGGTTAATAATAAGATCTTTTTCATCAGTTTGGAAGTTATTTGATTAATAATTTGTTATTGAAATAATAGGTTACAACAGGAAAAAACTTAAAGTAAAGTTGATGTAATAGCTGTTGTTGTTTTCACAAATGTATATAATATTTAAAAACATTCCAAGTGGTATGTTTTTGTTGTATATAAAAAAATGTCTCTATAACAGGGTACAAGCAATCTAATTATTTACATTAAACTGGTTTTTTATTCAAAAGAAAAAGAAGCTGGAACTATACACCACTGCAGATTTGGTAAAGTATGCTTTAAAAAACAGTCTCATAGCTTTATAAAAATTTAAGGCATTGAATTTTAACATCAATGCCTCTAAAATTATTTTTTACCTTCCCACTCACCATAAAACTGAGTTAAGAAATCTTCCATATATTGATGTCGTTCTTCAGCAATTTTCTTTGCTGTTACGGTATGAATTCTATCTTTTAAAAGAAGTAATTTTTCATAAAAATGAGCAACTGTAGAAGATTCACTTTTATGATAAGCATCAAAGGAGTCATGCATTTCATATTTTTCTTTTGGTTCATATAGAGCACGATGTTTACTTCCTCCATAGGCGAAAGCTCTCGCAATGCCAATTGCACCAATAGCATCTAAACGATCTGCATCTTGTACTACTTGCCCTTCAATTGTAGGCATGTCATCTTTTACATTTGCGCCTTTGAAAGAAACTCTTTTGACAATTTCTGCCACTTTTTCAATAGTGTCTTCATCAGCTCCAACCTCTTCAAGCCAAGTTTTGGTTTGTCTACTTCCTTCTAATAAATCACCATCATAAAATTTATGATCAGCAATGTCATGAAGTAATGCAGCTAACGCAACAATATAGGGGTCACAATCTTCAGTTTTGGCAATATTTTCTGCAGATTTCCAAACCCTATAGATATGATGCCAATCGTGACCTGTACCTTCTCCTTCAAATTTTTTTTGAATAAAATCTGCTGTTTTTTGAACAATTTCTATCTGATGTGATTTCATTTACGATGGAACTATTAAATTGTAGTTGTATTGAAAATTTCACGAATTTATCAAAACTTTTAAACGCTAAAAAAAATGGCAGAAATTACTTTAAAAGGAAACCCAATTCAAACTTCAGGTGAATTACCAGCTGTAGGTTCAGTAGCACCAGCATTTACACTAGTAAAAGCAGATTTATCAGAGGTTTCTCTTGCTGATTTAAAAGGAAAAAAAGTAATCTTAAACATCTTCCCAAGTGTTGATACAGGTACTTGTGCAACATCAACTAGAACTTTTAATCAAAAAGCTTCAGGCTTAGAAAATACTGTAGTAGTATGTGTATCTAAAGATTTACCATTCGCTTTTGGCCGTTTCTGTGGTGCTGAAGGAATCGAAGATGTAATTACTGGATCAGCATTCAGAAGTACTGACTTCGAAGATGCTTACGGTTTAAAAATTACAACTGGACCATTACAAGGATTATGCTCAAGAAGTGTAGTTGTGATTGATGAGGAAGGAAAAGTTACTTACACTGAACAAGTGAAAGAAACAGTAGATGAACCAAATTATGACGCTGCTATTGCTGCCTTATAATTAAGGATTTTAATATAAAAAGAAACCTTTCCACAAGTTTAAGAGAGAGCTTGAGTGGAAAGGTTTTCTTTTTTCGTATTACCAAGTTAAGGTAATATTTTATAATATCGTTAAAATTTTATAAAATATATTGAATAGAATTAGTTGTCCTCATTTTGATCTTCTTCTTCCTGTTTAAAATGTAACCTCACCATGTCAATTCTAGCACCATCCATGGTTACAATTTCAAAACTCATATGATCAATTTCAATGATTTCTTCTGTAGAAGGTATGTTTCTATGATGATATAAAATAAAGCCACCTAGGGTATCATATTCACCCTCTTCATCAATTTCCCAATTGTATTTTTCATTTAAAGAATCTACTTCATGGCGTGCTGTTAGAAGGTAAGTAAACTCATCTTCTTTAAAGAATGGAAGGTCATCTTCATCATGCTCATCTTCGATCTCCCCAACAATTTCTTCAGTGACATCTTCTAATGTAGCTATACCTGCTGTACCTCCATATTCATCGATAATACAAACCATACTTTTTTGTTCTGCCATCATAAAATGCATCATTTCATCTGCCGCTGCAGTTTCTGGTTTTGAAGGCATTTCACGAATAATCTCCTGAATAGTTTGTGGTTTTTTGAATAATTGTCGAGCATGACAATAACCAACAATATCATCTAAATCATCTCTGTAAATAGGGATTTTAGAATGACCACTTTCAATAAAAAGAGTCTTTAAAGCATCTATATCTTCTTCAATATCTAAGGCTACAATTTCTTTACGTGGAATCATTACATCACGAGCTTTAGCATCTTTAAATTGAAGTGCATTTTCAAAATACTTTTTATCTAAACTATCATTGTCCGCATCATCATCATTAGTGGAAGCAAGCTCAATATCATTAATATATTGACTTAAATCTGTTAGGTTAAATGGTGTTTCTTTTTCCTCCGTTTTTATGCCCATGAGGTAACGAATAGAAAACTGAGATAATTTTTCTACCGTCCAAGTAATAGGGTACATCAACATGTAGATAACATTCATCGGTGGAGCTGCAATGTTGAAAAATAAATCAGGATTCAACATTGTTAAACTCTTAGGTAAAAACTCAGCAGTAATTAAGACAACTACAGTAGAAATAATGGTTTGTGAAAGTAAAACGGCAATTTCTAATGACCCAGCGTCTAATGATGGAAAATTGTTAAGGTAAAAAGCTTGTAACACAGGATCCAAAACGTTGGATACAAAAACACCATACATGACAAGTGCTGTTGTATTCCCGATTAAAATCGTCGTGATAAAAGTAGATTTATTTTCAAAGAATTTATTGATCAATCTTCCCACTAGAGAATCCTTCTGACGCTGTACTTCAATATGTAAACGATTAGCAGAAACAAATGCAATTTCTGTCGCAGAAAAGAAGGCAGAGAACAAAAGACAAAGACCAATATAAATCAGGTTTTCATTCATAATTAGCTCCGAATTTTTAACAAATATCAAAAAAAGTCCTTAAGAGTTGCACAATTTTCGAAATAATAACTCACAATAGTACAAATGTATCTATATTTACTGATACATTTTTACATCGCAAAAAATTGTTAGTGCATTATTATGAAGAATTTGACATTAGACATTAGAATAGAGAAGACGAAAAACTCTCGTTTAAGCTCAGTTGATTTCAATAATATCCAATTTGGTAAGACTATGTCTGACCATATGTTTGTGGCTGACTACCGCGATGGTAAATGGCAAGACTTAAGAGTCGTCCCTTACGATTCATTCCAATTAAGTCCTGCAACGTCATCATTGCACTATGGACAAGCAATATTCGAAGGTTTAAAAGGTTTTAGAAACGCCCAAAATCCAGAGGAAGTATTAGTTTTCCGTCCTAATGAAAATGCAAAACGTATGAACGTATCTGCGGAACGTATTTGCATGCCTTCTATCCCTGAAGAAATCTTCATGGAAGGACTTAAGACATTAATTGATATCGATAGAGATTGGGTTCCTAACACACCAGATAGTTCGTTATATATTCGTCCATTTATGTTTGCTACTGATGAGTTTTTAGGGATGCGTCCTTCAGAAACTTATACTTTTGCCATCATTACAGCACCTGCAGGAAAATATTATTCTAAAGCACTTAGAGTTAAAGTAGAGAAAGAATTCTCTAGAACAGCTCCAGGTGGAACAGGTTTCGCTAAAGTGGCAGGAAATTACGCAGCATCATTATTACCAGCAAAATTAGCTGCTCAACAAGGATATGACCAATTACTTTGGACGGATGCTAAAGAGCATAAGTACATTGAAGAGTCAGGTACAATGAATGTAATGTTCGAAATTGATGGAACATTCGTTACAGCGCCTACAATTCCTGTTGAAGATACAATCTTGCGTTCAGTTACACGTTTAACTGTAATTGAGCTATTAGAGGAGATGGGTAAGAAGGTGGAAGAGCGTCATATTTCTGTTGAAGAAGTGATCACTGCAATCAAAGAAGGTAGATTACAAGGTGCATTTGGTATCGGTACTGCCGTTACACTTGCTCCATTTGCTACTATTTCCAATGATGGCGAAGATTTTGATCTTCCTGAAAACTATGTTTTTGCTCAAGAGTTAAAAGCAAGATTCCAAGGAATCCAAAAAGGAGAAATCGAGGATTCTAGAGGTTGGACTTACAAAATCTAGTGAAAATATTAATCTAAATTCCAAAGCACTTGTAATACATTTTATAAGTGCTTTTTTTATATTTAAACTTTATTTCTATTCGTTAGATCACGATATAGAATTTTTTTGTGACTTAACTTAAAAAACAAACAAATGAATTTTAGCAAACTACTCTTTCTAGGTACACTATGTTATCTATTTGGTTTAACTTCCTATGCACAACAAAAAAGTGAGAACTACGACTCACCAATGTTTTTTAATGCAAAAATTGGTCTTGGCGTTGGCCTTGGTAGTGTTGAACTACCATTTGACGAATATACAGTAACAGAGCCTTATGGTGGTGGTTTTGTGATTGAAATTGGATTAGGCTATTATTTGGCTGAAAATCTCTCTGCTGTAGCCAATATTGGTTATGCAGTAAAGTTTTCTTACAATTCTCATACTTCTACATATGGAGGTTCTTCAACGAATTCTACCTCTTTTGCGAAATTAGGTTTACGTGGCGGTTTACAGTATGAAATCATCACAAACCAAAATGCAAAAATGAAAGGATTCAGAATTGGAACTGGTTTCTTATTTGAAAATCCAGGAGGATATAGCATGACCGTAGATAGTGAAGACTATGGTACAATTGATTTTGAGTCAAACTTTGGATATTATGTTGAGGTAGGAATGCCTATTCATTTTTCTAAGAAGTTTAAACTTATTCCATTCTTAAGGTATAATAGTATGAAAACAACTTATGCTACAGCTGTATCTGGTGGAAATAATATCAATGGTAGTTCAATTGATTTTGGAGCATCAATTGATTTACATTTGTAATCAGTTAATGATAAAAAAAGAAACCCCTCAAATTTATCATGATTTTGAGGGGTTTCTTTATGATTATTTTTTCTTCTTTTTCTTTTTACTTGTGACTTCAGGGTGAGCTTTTAAATATTTATCCCAAAGGTCAGGTCTTCTTTCCTGTGTTCTTTGCATGGATTGTTCTAATCTCCATTCGTCTATTTTAGATTCATGTCCTGAAAGTAGTATATCAGGAACTTCTTGCCCCTTCCATTCTCTAGGTCTTGTATAAACTGGAGGAGCTAATAATCCATCTTGAAAAGAATCTGTCAATGCAGAAGTTTCATCTCCCAGTACACCTGGAATTAGACGAATAATTGCATCAGCAACAACTGCAGCCGCTAATTCACCACCTGATAAAACAAAATCACCAATTGAAATTTCACGTGTAATTACTTCATCTCTTACTCGTTGGTCGATGCCTTTGTAATGCCCACACAAAATGATAATATTCTCACAGCTGATTGAAAGATGATTGGCTATTTGTTGATCAAAAACTTCACCATCAGGAGTCATGTAAATAACTTCTTGATAATCTCTTTCTTTCTTTAAATCATTAATGCAATTATAGATAGGATCTGCCATTAAGACCATTCCCGCACCATGCCCGTAAGCATAATCATCAATATGACCATGTTTATTGACTTTATATTCTCTTAAATCATGTACATGTACTTCTGATAAAGCTTTATCATTTGCTCTCTGTAAAATAGAGTGGGAGAAAGGACTATCCAAAAGTTTTGGAACACATGATATGATATCTATACGCATAAATTAATAAGCTTATGAAATGAAAATTGCTTTACATTTTGTGGTTTGAACAAAGATACAAACTATGATCTGATTTCCTTTTTATAATTTGAATGACATTCACAACTATTTGTATTCTTGATAATTTGGTAAATAAATGTTAACTTTACAATTGTAGTTGGTCACGCTCTACATACTATTAAAAAAATAACACGAACATGAAATATTTTAAACTCTTCTTAGCCGGAGTTTTCTTACTATCATTGACAAGTTGTGTCTCTTATAAAAGCCATGTTAAAGCCGGTTATAACCCTAATGACAATGACAACGTTTATCATCTCGTTCACGAGTAAGATATAAAGATATTTTAGTATGAAATGAATTGAAATGTAGGCCTTTCCTAATTGGGAAGGTCTTTTTTTGTACGTTATAAAAAGTTGTTATAAGTGATAATTTTAAGTTTTGTCTGAAAAAGATTTGTTCCCGTTTTTAGTAATAAGTAACCTAATTATAAATTTAAAATTTTTACGAAGATGAAAAAGATACTTTATTTAATTGTCTTGACTATCACCCTTTTTATGTCATCATGTGCTACTCAAAAAGATATGATACAAGCACAACAAAACAAAGCTAGTATTTATGAAAAGATCTACGAATAAAAAAAGTAAGTAACAAGATGAATGTTACTGACTTTTTGTTTATTCAACTGGATAAGTGCTTTTCCAATTTTCCTGTTTTTCATTAATTATTGCAACAATAGCCTCATGTAACCTTTGTCTAAATGCTGTAGCTTCTTCAGGATTTTGATTAAATTCATCGGGAATATTATCACCTCCAAAGACAAGATTGCTAATTTTTAGGTCTACGATATGTATTCCCTTTTGATTAAAAGAGGCATTTGCACCCTCAGCAAAATTTCGTATAAAGGCTTTGGCAGTTGACCCAAATTGAGCATTAAAATCAACGGCGTAAGCACCATTATCTGCAAAACTACCTCCTGACATCATGAAAATACCTTTTTCAGTTTTTTGCCAATCTTCAAGGCAGCAAGAAAAGAAAGTCCATATTGATCCGAAATTAATATTGAGGCCTGCTTGAATTGCTTTCGTATCTTGTGTAAAAGGTAAGGAGAATAAAGCGACATTATTGTAGCATAAATCAATTTCTCCACCCATTTCCTTTTTTATCTTTTGATATAAATCAGGAATTCCATCCAGAGAGGATAAATCATAAGAGTATCCTTTTACATCGTACCCTTTTGAAGTGTATTTTTCAACTTCTTGGTTTAATTTAGTTTGATTTCTTGCAATTAATCCAACAGCGAAGTCAGCGTCTAATAATGCCTCTAAAACCACATTACCGACAGCTCTTCCATAACCAACTATAATAGCATTTTTATTAGATGTACTCATACTAAAAAAATTAATAGATTTTTTAAAAGAACATCAGAAGTGTTATTAACGTGATTAAAACAGCAAATCATTTTAAATCTTCTTACTTTATTCACATTTCATTTGCTTTAAAGGTTGAAAAATAGAAATTTGCTGTTGATTCAATTAAACAGATATACATGCTTTTTGCACAAGTACCAGGAGCCTCAGATGTAAAAGAGGTATTATTAAAAGCTGCTCAGAAAAATCAGGTAGCACATGCACAATTATTTATTGGAAAAGAAGGTGGTGTTCAATTACCCTTAGCTTTGGCGTATGCAACTTATTTAAATTGTGAAGCACCTACACCTACAGATGCTTGTGGACGCTGTAAATCATGTAAAAATGCAGCTAAACTAATTTATCCAGATCTCCATTTTGTGGTGCCAACGGTTACAACAAAGAAAGTAAGTAAGAGAGAGGATGCCGTTACAGAAAAATTCCTTCCAGATTGGAGGAGCTTTTTATTAGAAGAAAACGGTGGCTATAAAAATATCAGTGATTGGGTAAATTTCATTGGTGGAGAAAATAAACAAGCTATGATCTCTAGACAAGAAAGTAGAGAAATTATTAAAAGCATGTCTATTAAATCACATCAAGGAGGTTACAAAATTGTATTGATTTGGATGCCAGAAGTAATGCAGGCGCCAGCAGCAAATGCAGTTTTGAAAATCTTGGAAGAACCACCAGAAAAGACATTGTTTTTCATGGTAAGCAATGATCCAGAAAAGTTATTAATCACTATTCTTTCTAGAGCACAGAAAGTATACGTACCTGCTCCAAATGATGAAGAATTAACAGTTTTGTTAGAAAATCAAGGGGTGGAGCCTTCTAAAGCTCAAAAGGTCGCATTTCTGGCTGATGGTAATGTTAGAGAAGCTTTAAGGATTGCTTCTGATGTACCAGATCAAAGTGAAGAACTGTTCAAGCAATGGATGCGTTCATGTTTTAAAAGTAGTTTTACTGAAATCATCACCCAATGGTCTGAAGAATTCAATAAATTGGGAAAAGAAGGACAAAAGAACTTCTTCAAATTTGGACTGACCCTTTTCCGAGAGGCAATGTTAATAAAAAACAATGCTGAAGCAGTCATCCGTTTAGATGAAGAAACACGTGACTTTGTCAATAACTTCGCAAAAGTACTTACAGAAAAGAACTTACCGGAGTTAGTAAAGAGCTTTAATGATGCCTTTTATTATATTGAAAGAAACGGAAATCCAAAAATCACTTTTGTGTCTTTATCCATAAAAGTTGGTAAAGCCTTTGGTCGTATTACATATTAAAGGAATTAGACGAAAAAAAACGAAAATTGAAGACGATTTTTCTTCTTTCGTAACAGTATTATTTTATATTTGTATAGGAGAGCAGTGTGATTGATTGAAAACACTGCTCTTCTTTATAATATATAGTCTAAATACTAATAGGCGTTAACTCATAAAATTGATAAACTATGGATTTAAAGAACGAATTTAAAAAATTTGCCATGAAGGATCAGGGTATCTCTAGCCTTCATATGGATAGCTATATTGGTAATTTTGAAAATATGACACGTACAGTAATTGAAGAACGTGATCGTAGATTTGCTGAAATCGATGTATTTTCAAGATTAATTGCTGACAGAATTATTTTCATGGGTACGCAAGTAGATGACAATATCTCTAACATCGTTATTGCTCAGCTATTATTTTTAGAATCAATCGATGCTAAAAAAGATATTTTGATGTACATCAATAGCCCAGGAGGATCTGTATATGCAGGTTTAGGGATGTATGATACAATGCAATATGTACGTCCTGATGTAGCTACAATTTGTACAGGTCTTGCAGCTTCAATGGGTGCTGTTCTTTTAGCAGGTGGTGCAGAAGGAAAAAGAGCTGCTTTACCTCACTCTAGAATTATGATTCACCAACCATTAGGAGGAGCACAAGGTCAAGCATCTGATATTGAAATCACTGCAAGAGAGATTCAGAAGTTGAAAAAGGAACTTTATGAAATTCTTGCAAGCCACTCTGGTCAACCTTACGATAAAGTATGGCAAGACTCTGACAGAGATTACTGGATGAGAGCACAAGAAGCAAAAGAATATGGTTTAGTTGATGAAGTATTAACTAGAAACCCTACAAACGAGAAATAATTTTTATAGGATGATTCTATTTTGAAGTTAGATTTATCTAATGATTGTGAAATTACGATCAAAAATCGCTTCATTCTGTAAAACATTGACATTGAGAGGGAAATGAATCTACATTTCCCTCTCAACTATATAATAAAGTGCAAAAATTAATGTAACTTGCAACTCTAGTATTTAGTTGTGAAACTTAAAATAGTAGAACAACGTAAAAATACGGTTCAGAAGTACAATACTTCTAGATTTAAGAAAGAAGAGTAAAGGCAAGGAGAGAATAAATGAAAGGAAATTTCTGTTCGTTTTGTGGAGCACCTAAAGATACGGTGGAATTAATGGTTTCAGGTCAGAATGCTCAGATCTGTAACAATTGTATTGAACAAGTACACCAAATCCTTATGGAGGAAAGAAAACCTCGTAAAAAGGATATGGAGACTTCTTCATTTGATTTGAAAACACCTGCTGAGATGAAAAAACATCTTGATGAATATATCATAGGGCAGGATAAAGCAAAACGAGTACTATCGGTTGCTGTATATAATCACTATAAACGACTTAATCAAAAACAAACTTCAGATGATATC
Organism: Flammeovirga sp. AWQ4_249; assembly: GCF_056161045.1. Taxonomy (NCBI): domain Bacteria; kingdom Pseudomonadati; phylum Bacteroidota; class Cytophagia; order Cytophagales; family Flammeovirgaceae; genus Flammeovirga; species Flammeovirga sp. AWQ4_249. Next base: position 208,092 of record NZ_JBSWYJ010000002.1, on the reverse strand, counting down.
GTGATTGAAAAATCAAATATCATTATGACGGGTAATACAGGTACAGGTAAAACTTTACTAGCAAAAACTTTAGCAAAAGCATTACAAGTACCATTCTGTATCGCAGATGCCACTGTAATTACTGAAGCAGGTTATGTAGGTGAGGATGTTGAAACAATCCTTACACGTTTATTACAAGCTGCAGATTATAATGTAGAACAAGCCGAAAGAGGTATTGTATACATTGATGAAATCGATAAAATCGCAAGAAAATCTGATAACCCTTCAATTACAAGAGATGTAAGTGGTGAGGGTGTTCAGCAAGCATTATTAAAATTATTAGAAGGATCTATCGTAAATGTGCCGCCACAAGGAGGTAGAAAGCATCCAGAGCAAAAATTAATCTCAGTGAATACAGAAAACATCTTATTTATCTGTGGTGGAGCTTTTGCAGGAATTGCTGATATGATCGCTTCTCGTTTAAATACACGTCCAATTGGTTTTGCAGGTAAAGAAGAAGACCTTCCTGAATTAGATAAGGAAGAGTTATTAGAATTCGTAACTGCTCAAGATCTAAAACGTTTTGGTATTATTCCAGAATTAATCGGACGTTTACCACTAGTGACTTATTTAAAGCCATTAGACAAAGCTGCATTAAGAAATATTCTTACAGAGCCTAAAAATGCTTTAACGAAGCAATACAAAAAGCTTTTCTCAATGGAAGATATCAATTTGATTTTCCAAGATGATGCTTTAGATTATATTGTTGAAAAAGCATTAGAATATGACTTAGGAGCTAGAGGTTTACGTAGTATCTTAGAAGCTATTATGTTGGATGCTATGTATGAATTACCTTCTTCTGAAGAGAAAGTAACTGAATTTATTATCGATAGAGCTTATGCGAAAATGAAATTCGAAAGTTCTTCACACGCTAAAAATTTACGCGTAGCATAATTTCAGACTAATGATAATTTCTAACAAACAGCAAAGTTCTTCATGAAGTGCTTTGCTGTTTGTGTTTCAAATTTCATATAAACATACTATTATGGATTTCAGTAATATGTTTGGACAACTGAAAGAAGTCCAAGAAAAATTAAAACAAGCACAAGAAGACCTTGTAAACGTAACTGCTGAGGGAGATGCTGGCGGTGGAATGGTTAGAGCTGTTGCAAATGGTAAGAAACAAGTAATTAAACTTGAAATTGACCCATTACTTTGTAAAGAAGAAGACAGAGAGATGCTTCAAGATTTAGTTGTAGCTGCTGTCAATCAAGCAATCAAAGCTGCTGACGAAAAAGGTCAGGAAAGATTGATGAAGACAACGAAAGGCATGATGCCAAATATTCCAGGAATGGATTTTGGAAACTTAGGTTAATCATTAAAGAGAGTTGTTGATTAGAACTGCAGCTCTCTTTTTTATTTTTTATATGTTATTATTGTTGACATGAAGCCAACAAGTGAACTTCCCTTTGAGGAAGTAGCTATTGTAATCCTAAATTATAATGGCAAAAGATTTTTAGAACAATTTTTACAAAGTGTAATTGATAGCAGTAAAGGAGCTAGAGTAATTGTTGCTGACAATGCCTCTACGGATGATTCTGTCAATTACTTGGAAGAAAATTTTCCTTCTACTGAAATAATAAAGCTTTCTGAGAACTTTGGATTTACAGGAGGATACAATAATGCATTGAAACAAGTAGATGCAAAGTATTATGTCTTACTGAATTCAGATATTGAATGTCCCAAAGATTGGTTGACTCCACTACTTCAATTGATGGAAAGTGATGAACAAATAGCAGCTTGCCAGCCTAAAATAAAACTACATGCCAATAAAGAATCATTTGAACATGCTGGAGCGGCAGGAGGGTTTATAGATTATATGGGTTATCCTTTTTGTAGAGGTAGAATAATGCATGAATTGGAAATGGATCATGGCCAATATGATGATACAATTGATATTTTTTGGGCTACAGGAGCGTGCTTATTTATTCGAGCAGATTTATATCACAAATTTGAAGGGTTAGATGATCGCTTTTTTGCTCATATGGAGGAAATTGATTTGTGCTGGCGATTAAAAAGTGAAGGTTACAAGATCAAGGCAGTTGGTAATGCTGAAGTTTATCATGTAGGGGGAGGTACATTGAGTAGAGAAAACCCTAAAAAAACTTACCTGAATTTTAGAAATGGACTATTTCTTTTATTTAAAAATTTACCATCATCGAAACTATTAAATGTGATCTTTTTTAGAATGGTCTTAGATGGGGTAGCAGGGATACGTTTTTTATTAAAAGGTGAAAGTGAAAATCTTTTAGCTGTACTAAAGGCTCATAGAGATTTTTATCTAGCCTTTCCTTATTTAATTCGTGCCAGAAAGAAAGTGAAAAAACATAGAATAGACTTCCCTGAAGTTTATCAAAAATTGATTGTTAAGGAGTTTTTTTTAGAAAAAAGAACAATTTTTTCAGCTCTGAAAGGTTTTGTAAATAGTTAGTTCCACTAATTATCTTACTTTAATCAACTTCACACCTATCTTAATTCTTAATTTTTGTTAATCTTTGATAATTAAAATTAGCAGAAGAAGTTACTTATTTGTATTCAGTTATCTTTGGAAACTGAAAATTCACGTGATTATAATGCAATATTCATTTGATGTTATACTAAAAATGGATTTAAACTTCTAAAAAAAGTTAAGATTTGTACTGCAAAGGTGAACAATTGAGTATAGGCAAGTAAATTGCGAGATCTAGAAATAGAAAAATTGGATGACGATTATGAACAAATACACTAAAGTTTTATCTACAGTTCTTGCTGCGGGTACATTGTGCTTCACAAACTGTAAAAATGTTGACGTAAATAGAGCTGCAGAAGAGCAGAATCTTACGGTTAACCCATCACCACTACAATTACACGGTGACTCTGTTGTTTTTGATATTGACACAAAACTTCCAGCAGACTTATTACACGAAGGTTACACTTATGATTTAGTAATTCAGTTTAACCCTAAAGAAGCTGAACCAATCGAAGTTGGTGTTGTTAGCTTTAACGGTGATGACTATGCTGATGCTGAAAACGCTACTCCTCAAATCAAAGAGCATATGGCTTTTGCTTATAGAGATAAGTATAAAAGAGGTCAGTTAGAGTACTTAGGTCGTGTGACTAAAGTAAAATCACAAAAAATTAAAGAAAGTAATGACGGTGCATTTGCTGGTTTACCAAACGGTATCGGTCAAGGTGTTGTTACTACTGCTCAGAATGTTCAACCAACTTTCATCGCAAACTTTGCTGATCACGGTTACAACAATTCTGAAGAATATATTCCAACAAATGTAGATTTCTTCTTCTTACAAGGATCATCAGTATTACGTTCTTCTGAGAAGAGAGGTGCTGAAGGTAAAGAATTAGCAAACTACGTTTCTGCATCTAACCCTACTAGAACTGTAACAATCACTGGTTCTCACTCGCCAGAAGGTTCTACTGAGGTTAACACAAAATTAGCGAACAAGCGTCCTGAGGCTGTTCAAAAGTACTATGAGTACTTATTAAAGAAATATAAGGTTGAAGAGGGTGATGCTCCTCAATTTGTAACTAAGCCAGTAGTTGAAAACTGGACAGCTTTCAAAGCAATCTTGAAAGATTCAGATAAATTTACTGATGCTGAGAAAGATGAAATCATGTCAGTAGTAAACGGTTCTGGTGACTTCGTTTCAAAGCAATTGAAATTACAGTCATTAGCTTCTTACAAGAAGTTATTCCGTTACGTTTATCCTCCATTACGTAATGCTAAATCTGAGATCTTACAGATCAAAGCGAAGCTTACTGATGCTGAAATACAATCACGTGCAGCTTCTATTTCAGAAGGTCAAATGGGCTTAGACTCATTATCAACTGAAGAGTTATTATATGCTGCTAACTTATCATCTGATTTAGATGCTAAAGTTAAAATTTATGAGGCTGCTATCCGTAAGGATGATTCTGCAATCGCTCACAACAACTTAGGTGCAACTTACTTCGCTCAAGCGAAAGAAGGTGATGCTGACGCTGCGATGGCATTAATCGACAAAGCAATCCCTCACTTTGAGACTGCTGCTAAGTCTGGAAACGTTCCTGAAGCTTCTGCTAACCTTGCTGGTGCGAAGTTAATGAAAGGTGACGTTGAAGGTGCTCAAGCTGAGTTAGAGAAAGCTTCTGCTTCTAGCAATCCTCAAGTAGCTGCAACTACTAACGCTGTTAAAGGTTATGTTGCGATTACTGCTGGTGACTATGACAGTGCTATCCAATACTTATCTTCTGCTGGAGATGATGCAACTGTTCTTTACAACAAAGGTTTAGCTTACTTATTAAAAGCTGAAAAAACTGGTGCTACTGACTTCGGTCAAGCTGAAGGAGCATTCAACGAGTCTATCTCTAAAAAAGACAACGCTTGGGCTCACTACGGTTTAGCAATCATCGCTGCTAAGAAATCTGATACAGCTACTGCTGTAAAAGAAATCAAAGCTGCTGGTGACTTAAACACTAAAGCTGCTCAAGACTTAGAATTCTATGGTCTTTGGAATGATGCAGATTTCCAAGCTGCTACAAAGTAATTTGTAACAGATAAAAATATAAAGCGCCTAACCTTGAAAAAGGTTAGGCGCTTTTTTATTTGTAGAATTTTGTGAAGAGATGATAAAAAATCATCATACTTACTAGTACGTAGTGATGAATGTTCTTTTTTATACAAACCTTTTATTGTTTAACTAAAAAAATAGCGTAAATCTTCTTATCTTGGCATCCGAAAACGAAAATACTGATATTATTAGCAGAACTTTTAATAAGTAATGAGAGAAATTCAATTCAGAGAAGCTCTTAGAGAGGCGATGCAAGAAGAAATGCGTCGTGATAAGGATGTCTTCATCATGGGTGAGGAAGTTGCAGAGTACAATGGTGCTTACAAAGTAACTCAAGGTATGTTAGATGAATTCGGTCCAGATAGAGTGATCGATACACCAATTGCAGAACTTGGATTTGCTGGTATCGGAGTAGGTGCAGCAATGAACGGTACTCGTCCTATCGTTGAGTTCATGACATTCAACTTCTCACTTGTAGCAATTGACCAAGTTATCAACAGTGCAGCGAAAATCCTTTCTATGTCAGGAGGACAATATTCAGCACCAATGGTATTCCGTGGTCCAACTGGTAATGCAGGACAATTAGGTGCTCAGCACTCACAAAACTTTGAAAACTGGTATGCAAATACTCCAGGTCTTAAAGTAGTTGTTCCTTCAAACCCTTATGATGCAAAAGGATTATTAAAAGCTTCCATCAGAGATAATGATCCAGTTATCTTTATGGAGTCTGAAGTAATGTATGCTGATAAAGGTGAAGTACCAGAGAGCGAATATATTATTCCTCTAGGTGTTGCAAATACTATTCAAGAGGGTACTGATGTTACTTTAGTATCTTTTGGTAAAATGGTACACGTAATCACTAAAGCTGCAGCAGAATTAGAAAAAGAAGGTATTTCATGTGAAGTAATTGACTTGCGTACAGTAAGACCAATTGACTATGATGCAATCATCAATTCTGTTAAGAAAACAAACCGTTTAGTTGTTGTTGAGGAGGCATGGCCATTAGCGTCAATCTCTTCTGAGATTTCTCACCATATCCAATTACACGCGTTTGATCACTTAGATTCTCCAGTAGTTAGAGTAGCTTCTAAAGATGTTCCTCTTCCATATGCTCCTACATTGATCGAAGAGATCTTGCCAAACGTAGAGCGTACTGTAGATGCAGTTAAAAAAGTAATGTATAGAAAGTAATCTATTTGATTATTTTACATAAATAAAAGCCTCAAGTTTTAAGTATAAACTTGAGGCTTTATTTATATAGTCATTTTGCGTGGACAGAATTAATTCTCAATTTTTTTGATAAATGTTTCTTCTGGGTACAAAACTTCAGATAGGAATAAGCCTTGAGCAGGTGCTAAAAATTTAGCTGCTCTTTCTCTACTCATTAAACGTAAAGTTTCTCTCATGTAATCCACTGTCATTCTACCCATTCCTACTTCCATCATATTACCTACAATTATTCTAATCATCCCTCTAAGAAAACGATTGGCTTGTATATGAAATGAAAGCTTATTTCCATCTTTTACCCAAAAAGACTGCATGATATCACAAATATGTGTATGAACATCTGCATGTTTTTTTGAAAATGCAGTAAAATCCTCAAATTCCAATAAGACCTTAGCAGCTTCCTGTAATTTATCAAAATCAGGAGTTCTAAAGTATTGCCAAACTAAACCTTGTTGAAAAGGAGATTTTCCAAGAACTATATCATATCTATAGCTACGCTTAGTTGCATCAAACCTGGCATGAGCATCTTCCTTGACTTGCCATAGGCTATTTACTGCGACATCATTTGATAGAAAAGAATTAATACGATGTAACATATTCTTTCCATTTAATTCTCCATCAAAGTCAAATTGTGCATATTGTTGTGAGCAGTGTACTCCAGTGTCGGTTCTACCACTTCCTATTGTATTTATCTCTTGACCTAAAAGTGTGCTTAAAACATAGTCCAAATGTCCTTGTGCTGTCTCAGCATTAGGTTGTACTTGCCAACCATGATAATTTGTACCTAAATAGGCAATTTCAGCAAAATATCTCATTTTCGTACTCTTTCAGGATTTATAATACAATACATTATAAACAAAAAAAACCGCAAATTCTATTCAGAACTTGCGGTTGTTGCACGGGCAGTAGGATTCGAACCCACGACCTGCGGTTTTGGAGACCGTAACTCTACCAGCTGAGCTATGCCCGTGTGTCTTTCTCTTTAAGACGTTACAATATTAAGGGTAATTTTATTCTAATACAAATCCTAAATAGGATAATTTTTATAATAAAATTTTAAATAATTCATTTTGAGGAAGAAAAAAATAGGTGCTATTCGAAATTAACACCTATTTATAAAATATAATTCTGTTTTTAACTCAGAAATTGGAATTATTTTAATCCTAAAACTTGAATACCTTGATTAAAGACAACATCTGTAGGAATATTTGCATCATCAATTTTATCCAAATCTTTTTGAAGATCAAATGTGATTTTACCTTGGGCTTTTACCAATTCAGTAACACCTTCATAATCTCCATTTCCTTGAAGTTCTAAAATTTTAGCAGATAAGGCATTCATCGCTTCTTCCATCTTTTCATAGTTGACTTTATAATATCCTGTAGAAAGATCTTGTTCAAAAGCACCATATTCTTTGAAGAAGTTGAAACGAATCATATTAGCCACACCATGTGCAGAGGCAGCACCAAAACGAACCGATCTGAAAATACCAGCTAAGAAAGTTGTATAATAATCTTTCATGTCTCCTTGAATTTCTCCTTTTATATGTAACTGAGAAACCATATAAAGACCTAAAATATCAGCTTTACCTTCTTCTAAAGCTGAAGCATGTTCTTTTAATGCTTTTCTTACTGTTCCTTTTCCATTTATTGTTTCTTTAATACCCAAACCATGTGCTACTTCATGGAACATTGTATTGGCAAAGAATGCATCAAAAGTGATATGTTGACGTTGTGAAGGGTCAATTAATACTTCTGAAATTGGTACTAAGATTTTATCGAACTTTGCACGCATGGCATTTTTTAGCTGAAGACGTCTTGAACCTTTTTGGTCTTGAACTCTTTCATCATTAGGAAGATTGATAGCAATTGTTTTACTACCTGCATTACAGTCACCAGCATAATAAACTACGTCATATGCATTTAATTGAGAATCTGTACCTGGCATTTCATCCTTGTACTTGTTTTCTACAGGTAAGCCTTTTTGTAGTTCAGGTAAAAATGATGCATATTTTTCTAACTTTTTCGACCAATTCATGTCTTTTACTAAGACATAAGCCTCAAAAGAAGTTTTATACCCAAATAATTTATCTTCATAATTTTCAATTGGCCCAACGACGAAATCGATTGGATTCGTTTTCATATCCATCCAAGCCAAATCAGAAGTGAAATAATCATTTGAGATTAAAGCTTTAGAACGTAGTTCAAGGTATTTTTTAAGACCTGGGTCATCTGCTAATCTAGAACATTCTAAAAGTAAAGACGATGCTCTGTCTAATTCTGCTTCGTATTCTTTTGAATAAGGAACTACTTTTAATTCACCCCTTTGATCTCTTCTTATAACAGTGTATAAACTCGTTTTTTCTTCGTTATTAAGACTACTAAATTCTTCTTTTGTCATATCCTGAGGATAGAAATTGGCCCCCAGTGGTTTGTTAGGAGTATTATCAACAAAAGGTTTATTGTCTTGTAATCTATCCCAAGGTCCATAATTGATAGCAGCATATCTCTTTAATTCTTCAGTAGGTAAGCTTTCCATAAGAGATACTTTATCACCATAAGCTTGCTTCCAGAAGATATTATCCATGATTTTAGAAACCTCGATCATTTTAATAATCATAAGTTTCTGATCACTACTCATATTACTTAGATCTGTAGTAAGTGTAAAATCAGTGTAGTCGACAAGATGATTAACTTTTTGTGCGGCAATCGCTTGCTTTGTTTCTTGTTTATGTGGTTGCTCAGCACATCCTATAAGTAGGGAAGCACATAAAGAAGCACCAATAATCAAAGACTTTTTCATTTGTATAATGTGTTTAATTTTAATTATTCGAATTTATCTACTTTTTTAATACAAACATATCAAAAAAGCATACTTAACTATCAGTTTCCGATTGAAATTTCAGAAATGATAGGGTAATGATCAGAAGCTTTTATGGATCTATCTGTTTTAAAGCTATTGATTTTAAAATAATCATTATCATAAAATAGCTGATCTATTCTAAAAGGAAGGTCTCTTAATGAAATGCCAAAACCTTTTCCTTTTGCTTCAAATGCATTACTCAATAAGGTTTTTAATGTAAAATAACCATAGCCATAAGGAGGTTCATTAAAGTCACCACAAAGTAAAGTAGGATAGGGACTTTTTTTGATGATATCAGTTAGTATATCAATTTGTTTTTCTCTTACTACAGCTCCTCTATGAATTTTTAAAAGTGTTTGAGTCCATCGATCAAATCGATTTTTATACTGTTTTTCTCCGTTATCCAAGATGATAGATTGAAGATGACAATTAATGACTCTTATGGTATCTTGTTTTACTTTGAGATCTGCAATTAAGATTCCATTGGTAGCAGAACCACCTATTTTTTTAAAAGATATAGCTTCTTTATGGAGTATTGGAAACTTAGAGAAAATTGCGAGACCAAATGTGGCGTTAATATGATTTGTTAGAAAAGGAGGTGCATAAACATTATACCCCTTTGAATTTCCTAAAATATCTTTTGTTTTATGAATTCCATTAGGGTTATGTTTAGGGCTACTAATATCATTATTATAATATTCTTGAAAACAATAAATATCATTATCAGTGTTTTTGATCCAATCTATTAGTTCAATGCATTCTTTCCAATCATGATGCATGTATTTGTAGATATTAAATACAGATACATTATAACTCATAATTGAAAAATCACTTTTTTGATCATTTGTAGTGCTCCATTGAAATGTTTTATTGAGGATCAAAAAGAAAAACAAAAAGTATAACGTAATAAAATGTAGGTAGTATCTTTTTCTGAATATTAATTCCTCAATGATAAGTGGAAGAAATAAAATACTAATAAAAGATGTAATTAAGGCCCAAAAAATTGCAGTTGGAAAAACACTTTCAGGTAAAGTACCGATTTGTGATAATATCACTCCAAATAGTCCAAAAATGCGAAATTTATACTGCTTTAAAAAAAATATCATATCTAGTTTTTGTCACCTTTTTCAATCGAAAAAAAAGTTAAATTGAATGTATATCACGCAAGATATAGGAAAATGTGAGATAAGTCATATTTGATCTTTGATTCTTTATTGATCAGGATTTTAAGGTTCAATAAAAAGTTGACGAAAGTCAATGTTTTCGTTGATCATTGTCATGAAATACCGTTTCGGAGGTCAATTATATTTGTGTCATATTAGTAAAGGACTCTTTTATATTTTAATACCTTATGAGTGCAATCATCGTATTGATCGGAATCAGCTTAATCGTTGCCTTAATTTTCTTAGGCATCTTCATTTGGTCTGTCAAATCCAATCAGTATGAAGATACCTACACTCCAAGTATCCGAATATTATTCGAAGAAGATGATCGACAACGAACAGCAACACAATCAAGGGACGACGAGCGCTAATTTAGAGCATTTCTCGTATGATAATGTGATTGTAAAGAATTTTGCAATTGCAACAATGTTTTGGGGCGTAGCCGGTATGGTCGTTGGACTTATCGTGGCTTTGCAGTTGGCAAACCCAATTTTCAACATAGGTGAACAAGCCTGGTTGACTTTCGGTAGACTTAGACCACTTCATACAAATGCAGTGATTTTTGCATTTGTGGGTAATGGTATGTTTGCCGGTATTTATTATTCATTACCTCGTTTGGTAAAGGCTAGAATGTACAGTGACTTACTTGGAAAAATTCATTTCTGGGGTTGGCAGTTAATTATTTTGTCAGCATTAATCACTTTACCTCTTGGTTTTACGCAAGGTAAAGAATATGCAGAGTTAGAATGGCCAATCGATATTGCAATTGCGGTAATTTGGGTAGTTTTTGGTCTTAATATGATCATGACATTGGTCAAAAGACGTGAAAGACACTTATATGTTGCGATTTGGTTTTACTTAGCAACTTTTGTAACTGTAGCTGTTTTACATATTGTAAACAGTTTATCATTACCATTATCATTCTTAAATTCTTACTCTGTTTTTGCAGGTGTTCAAGATGCATTAGTTCAATGGTGGTACGGTCACAATGCCGTAGCCTTCTTCTTGACAACACCTTACTTAGGCTTAATGTATTATTTCGTTCCTAAGGCAGCAAACAGACCGGTATACTCTTACCGATTATCTATCATTCACTTCTGGTCGTTGATATTTATCTATATCTGGGCTGGACCTCACCACTTGTTATATACAGCGTTACCAGATTGGGCTCAATCTTTAGGAACAGTATTCTCAGTGATGTTGATTGCACCATCTTGGGGTGGTATGTTGAATGGTTTATTGACACTTCGTGGTGTTTGGGATAAAGTAAGAACAGAACCAGTTTTAAAATTCATGGTAGTTGCACTTACCGCTTATGGTATGGCGACATTTGAAGGACCAATGTTATCGTTCAAAAATGTCAATGCAATTACTCACTATACAGATTGGACTATTGCTCACGTTCACGTTGGTGCACTAGGATGGAATGGATTCTTGACATTCGGTATGTTATATTGGCTCTTCCCTAAGATGTACAGAACAAAACTTTATTCATTGAAGTTAGCAAATGTGCACTTCTGGTTGGGTACTTTAGGTATCGTATTCTATGTAGTACCTATGTATTGGGCAGGTTTGACACAATCTTTAATGTGGAAAGAATTTACACCTGATGGTTTCTTGAAGTATTCTAATTTCCTAGATACCGTAACGCAGATAGTTCCGATGTATATGTTGAGATCTGTAGGTGGAGCATTATATGTTGTAGGTGCTTTAGTGGGTGTTTATAACTATTATATGACTGCATCTTCTGGTAATTTATTAAGAGAAGAAGAGGCAAGTGCTCCAGCATTACAAGGATCTCATACTGTTAAGAGATGGCATGAATGGATTGAGGCTCGTCCTATCCAAATGACAATTTTATCATTTATTGCAATTTCAATTGGTGGTTTAGTAGAATTCTTACCAACCTATTTTGTAAAAGAAAATACACCTACTATTTCAACTGTAAAACCATATACACCTCTTGAATTAAAAGGTCGTGATATATATATCAGAGAAGGATGTTACTTATGTCACTCTCAAATGATCCGTCCTTTCCGTTCAGAGACTGAAAGATATGGTGATTATTCTAAGTCAGGAGAATTTGTATATGATCATCCATTCCAATGGGGTTCAAAACGTACAGGTCCAGATTTAGCGAGAGTAGGTAAAAAATATCCGGATTCATGGCACTACAATCATATGTTAGATCCTGAATTAGTATCACCAGGTTCAATTATGCCAAAATATTCTTGGTTATTGGAAGATGAATATTCTGTGGATGAAGTTCCAGCTCAAATTGCATTGATGAGAAACTTAGGAGTTCCATATGAAAAAGGTTATGAAGATAAAGCAGTAGGTGATCTTGATAAACAAGCACAAGAAATTGTGGAAAGTTTACAAAAAGATGGATCTGAAACTGCTCCTCGTAAAGAAATTGTAGCCTTAATTGCTTACTTACAGCGTCTTGGTGTTGATGCAGGAAAAGCAAGTAATCTACCATTAAAATAATTACAGTTATGTTTACTCTGGAATTAATTTTTCAGAGTAAACATTCTGAATAACATTTAGTTATGTATAAAGATGTACTTAGGTCTATAGAAGGAATCGATATATTTCCAGTGATTGGATTTCTGATTTTCTTTACCTTTTTCATAGTATGGAGCCTCTATGCTATGAATATGAAAAAAGAAACAGTATCAGAAATTTCGAATTTACCTTTAGACTTAGAAGAAGAGCAAGAAAATAGCAGCACAAATGAATTTAAGTAAACTTTCAAAGTCTTTATTGTCATTTGTCTTGACAATTGGAGCAATTGTATTAAACGCAACTTCATCATTTGCAGAATCTTCATTACAGGATTCTATCAATACGATGAATGCTAGTGAATGGGCAGTAACATTGTTAGGTTTTGCGATTATAGTTTTTTTCTTAATCTTCCTAGTATTGGCATTGGTCTTTTATACTGTAGTAGTTACAAAAAAAAATTCGGCTGAATAGTTTTCTATTCGTCAAAAACTGAACAAGGTCATGAAATCTGCAAATAAAAAATTACTAGCGTTTTTATCGCTTACTCTTACGGGCAATGCAGCTTGGGCTTCTGATCAATTAATTCATGGTTTGGATAACTTTGATGTTTTGATCTATGTCTTAGGAGCTGCGTTAATCCTATTATTTGTTGCCATTATGATAGTAGCTTTAGGTCTACTATTTATTGTCAAAGAAAGCTTAGCGAAAGCTCCTAAAACTTCTGAAGAAGAAGCCTATGAGAAATCAGGAGAAACAGGATGGCAAGCGTTATTGGCAAGAATTAATGCTGCAAAACCAATTGCATTAGAAAGTGATATCATCATGGATCATAATTATGATGGTATTCAAGAGTTAGACAATGATCTTCCGCCTTGGTGGAAAGCATTATTCTATGGTTGTATTGTTTTATCATTTATGTATTTAGGCTACTACCATTGGTGGACAGAAGATTATGATGAGCCAGTATCAATTGCTGAATATAACGATACAATGAGAGAAGCTGAAATCGCTAAAAAAGAATATTTAGCTTCAATGGCAAATGCAATAGATGAAACAAATGTTGAGGCAGTAACTGATGCAGGTAGTCTCGCAGCAGGTAAAGCAACATTTGATACAAACTGTAAAGCATGTCATGGTGCTCAAGGTGAAGGTGGAATTGGTCCTAATTTAACAGATGAATATTGGCTACACGGAGGAGATGTAAAAGATATCTTTAAAACTATTAAATATGGTATTACAGCCAAAGGTATGGTAGCTTGGGAAGCTAAACTTACTCCATTAAAAATGCAAGAAGTATCAAGTTATATCTTGTCACTTCAAGGCAGCAATCCACCAAATGCGAAAGCACCTCAAGGTGAAAAAGTAGCAATGTAATATTGCTTTAGAATATAGGAAGGGTAGCCAAAAGGTTACCCTTTTTAACCTAATTATATATTAAAATATCATCATATATACTATAGTTAATAGATGATATTTTCTTCGTTCAGAATTATCCAAATACTGAGCATCATTAACACAAAGTAGTCATGAAAAAAGACCTACATTCACAAGCACCTGATTCGTTTAGAGATAGTATATCGACAGTTGATGCAGATGGAAAAAGGGTTTGGCTCTATCCCAAAAAGCCAAGCGGTAGACATTACAATGCACGTAAATGGGTAGCTTATATCCTTATTGCTTTTTTCTTTATTGGACCTTTTATTAAAATAAATGGTCAGCCTTTCTTTATGATGAACATATTAGAAAGGCAATTTGTAATCTTCGGTAGGCTTTTCGTTCCGCAAGATTTCTTTGTTTTTGTATTGATAATGATTGCTTTAATCATCTTTATTGTACTCTTTACTGTGGTCTATGGTAGGGTATGGTGTGGATGGACGTGTCCTCAAACCGTATTTATGGAAATGGTTTTCCGAAGAATTGAATATTGGATTGAAGGCGATGCAAACCAAAAAAGAAAACTAGATCAAGCTCCTTGGACAAAAGAAAAAATCCTTAAGAAAGGAGCAAAACATACAATTTTTATCATTTTCTCCTTAGCAATTGCCAATATGGTATTAGGCTATATTGTTGGAGGTGATGCTTTGGTAGAAATGATCACACATCGACCTAAAGAAAATTGGCCTGTCTTCCTAGCACATGTTGGCTTTGCAGGTATTTTCTATTATGTATTTGCAAAATTTAGAGAGCAGGCATGTACCCAAGTCTGTCCCTATGGTCGTCTTCAAGGAGTATTTTTAGATAAAGATTCTATCGTAATTTCTTATGATCATGTTAGAGGTGAGCCAAGGGGAAAATTGAAAAAACAAAAAAGAGCTCAGCCTTCTGGATGTGGAGGTTGTGGAGAAGGTGCTTCTGTGAAGCCAATTGTTGGTAAACCCAAACCAATAAAGAAAGATCCAACTCCATTACCAGAAATAAAAAAGAAAGAGGTGGAGCCAATCAATGAAGAACCTAATGAGGAAGTAAAGAAAATGACTTTATCAGATTTAAACTCTTCTGTTTCTGATGAAAAACCTTTAGGTGATTGTATTGATTGTAAACTTTGTGTTCACGTTTGTCCAACAGGCATTGACATTCGAAATGGTACACAGTTGGAATGCGTCAATTGCACAGCTTGTATAGATGCATGTGACGAAGTAATGGATAAAATTGACAAACCTAGAGGATTAATTCGTTTCGCTTCTGCCAATGATATCGAGAAAGGACAACCTTTTAAATTTACAACAAGAATAAAAGCCTATACTGTAGTTTTATTGGTGTTAGTCATGGCAATTTCCTTCGCTTTAGTAAAGAGAAGTGATGTAGAAGTAACTGTTCTAAGAGCTCCAGGTATGCTTTATCAAAAGTCTGATAATGGTGATATTCGAAACTTATATACGATTCAATTGGTCAACAAAACAAATGAAGATTACAATAATCTAGAAGTGATTTTGGTCGCTCCTAAAGGTAAATTGACCATTGCAGGTGGAACGATGACACTTAAAAAAGGAGGGCATTTAGATGGTGCTTTCTTTGTTGAAATCCCACCGAATGAATTAGAGGGTTTAAAAAATGAAATTACCTTAAAAATCATGAATGGTGACAAACTTATCGATGAGGTGAGCACCAATTTTATGGGACCAATGAAGAAAAAATAAACTAATAAATTAGACTGCTATGAAAATAAATTGGGGATGGGGAGTTGTGATCACCTTCACTATTTTTGGGATTACAATGATCAGCTTAGTGATTAAAATGTTTACAGTACCTGTTAATATGGTATCAAAAGATTACTATGCCGAGGAGCAACGTTTTGAAGAAACATTAGCGAAGAAAGAAAATTTAAAAACATTATCTGCTCAGCCTGTTTTGATTTTAAATAAAGAAACAGGAAATGTAGATTTAATATTACCGCCAGAATTAAAAAATGTTACTGGTGGAGTTCGTTTTTTCAGACCTGCTGATTCAAGATTAGATTTTAATGTTGATCTTAAATTGACAAATGAAAATGAACAACAAATTGATGTTAGTCGAGTAATTAGAGGTAGATGGATCTTGCAAGTGAACTTTTCTAGTGAAGGAAAAGACTATCTTTTTGAAAAACCTTTAATCATTTAAAAAATGACACAGTTGTATCTTACAGCATTAGGGTTAGGATTTGCAGGAAGTTTTCACTGTTTAGGAATGTGCGGACCTATAGCATTGGCAATACAAGGAGGAAAATCATCTGGATCTCAGTTAGTTTTTGATCGTTTATTGTATAATTTAGGTAGAGCATTTACGTATGGATTATTAGGTGCATTTGCAGGATTAATAGGACATGGTTTATCTTGGTTAATAGGCTATCAAGTGTATTTAACTTTGTTTTTAGGAGCGATGATGATCGCTTTCGGAATCTTTACGGTGAACCCTGATCGACTATTAAAATTAGTGCCTTTTCTTGGAGAATGGTTTCAATTTGTACGTAAACAACTAGGAAAGTATATGCGTCAAGCGAAATGGCATACCTTTTTTAGTATTGGAATAATGAATGGATTTCTTCCATGTGGTTTGGTATACATGGCTATGTTAACAGCTCTTTCTACAGGAAATGTTACTGAAGGGATGGGGTATATGTTTGCTTTTGGTTTAGGAACCATACCAATGATGTTTGCAGTAGCAGTAGCAGGTAAATTTGTAGAAACAAAAGTGAGAAATAATGTTCGAAAAATTTATCCAATTCTTTTCCTTGCTATGGGAGGATTATTAATTTGGAGAGCTTATAATATCCAACAATCTTCACAAGGAATCGATGATAAACCTGCAGATCAGGTTGAAATGAAATGTCACTAAAAGATATATTAGTTATGCCAAAACATGAAATCAAAACTTGTCAAAAATGCGGTAACTCATTTGAATGTAAAGTAGGTAACATTACTCAATGTCAATGTTATGAAGTCAAAATGACATATGAAGAGACACAGAAAATGAGAGAACAATATGATGATTGTTTATGTGCTGCATGTATGTTGGAATTTCAGCATCAACTAAGAAAAAATGTAATTGCAAAATCGTGAAATTACAATAAAAATAATAAGTAATAGATAGCCATAGAGATACATTTCTATGGCTTTTTTATTAATAATGAACTTTTATTCAATTTTTTGAAAAAAAATGCGATTGTATATTCTCTAGTTTTTTTATAGAGAAAATAGGAGTACTTATTTTTTAAAATGTGTATGGAGCGTTATTCGATTAAATGACATGGAGTAACGTTTTACTTGTATTTGTTATAACATCTACGTAATAAATTTTGTAAAAATAATGATATTTTAAAATTGTATTTTAGGTAGATTGTTTAGCCTGTACCTGTTGATTATTAGACAATTAAAGTTGTGATTTAAAAATCAACTTCAATATATTTGTAAACAGCTATTAAGTAAATCAAAATATTCTAATTACTAACTACTAATAAGTAACGCCCTTGTCCAAAGGGTTTAAATTCAATCCAATTCAATAAATAAACAAGAATGAAAAAAGTTCTACTCGCTGTCTTTCTCTTAGGATTATTCAGCACAACTAACTTAACAGCTCAGGAGCTAATACGTCTAGATGAGTCTAGTAATGATCGAAAACAAAAAATCACTATTCAACAAGCTGAAAGTGTACTCCGAGACCAGTTAAAATTGGGGACACCAATTAGTTTTAGACAAATTGAAACCAAAACAGATGAACTTGGAATTAGTCACAGAAGATTCCAAGAGTATTACAACAATGTAAAAGTGGAGTATAGTGGATATACTTTAAACTTTAAAGGGCAAAGCCCTTTGTCTATTGTACACCATGCAAGAGCTATTAATCTTCCTTCTGTACAGCCTCAATTATCTGAAAATGAAGCTTTAAATAAGGCTTTACAGAATGTTGGTGCTACTAAGTATATGTGGCAAAGAAGCGATGA
Source organism: Flammeovirga sp. AWQ4_249 (assembly GCF_056161045.1). Lineage (NCBI taxonomy): Bacteria > Pseudomonadati > Bacteroidota > Cytophagia > Cytophagales > Flammeovirgaceae > Flammeovirga > Flammeovirga sp. AWQ4_249. Next base: position 190,330 of record NZ_JBSWYJ010000002.1, on the reverse strand, counting down.
AAAAGAAATTGCCTCTAAGATGTCACATGGAGAACAAACTACATTTTTTCCTAAAGGAGAAGTAGTAATAGTTCCCAATTATGAAGCTAAAGAAAAAGATAATCGCTTCAATTTTGTTCTAGCATATAAGTTTGATATTTATGCTGAAGAACCATTAAGCAGAGCTTATATCTATGTTGATGCAACTTCTGGTGAGGTAGTTCATATCAATCCAATTATTAAGCATGCTACTTCTGAAGGAACATTTGCTACTCGTTATTCAGGGTCAAGAGCAAGTAACACAGATTCATACAACGGCAGTTACAGATTAAGAGATTACTCAAGAGGTAATGGTATCGAAACTTACGATATGAATGAAGGTACTAATTACAATTCTGCAGTTGATTTTGTAGACAATGATAACAATTGGACTTCTGCAGAATGGAACAATGGAAATAAAGATAATGCAGCATTAGATGCTCATTGGGGTGCTCAGATGACATATGATTACTTCTTGGCTGAGCATAGTCGAGATAGCTGGGATGGAAATGGTGCTGCAATCCGTAGTTATGTTCATTATAGCAGTGCTTATGACAATGCATTCTGGAATGGTTCAGTAATGACATACGGTGATGGTAGTGGTACTTACTTTGATGCATTAACTTCGTTAGATGTAGCAGCCCATGAAATCGGACACGCTGTATGTGAAAGAACAGCGAACTTAGTTTATCAAAGAGAGTCAGGTGCTTTAAATGAAGGTTTCTCAGATATCTGGGGAGCTTGTGTTGAAGCTTATGCTGCTCCTGAAAAAGATATTTGGTTAATCGGAGAAGATATTGAAAGAAGATCTACTAGTCAATCTTTACGTTCAATGAGTAATCCAAACGCAGAAGATCAACCTGATACATATGGTGGTTCATTCTGGTATAATCCAAATTGTGGAACACCTACACAAAATAATGATTACTGTGGAGTACATATCAATAGTGGTGTATTAAACTATTGGTTCTACCTTTTAACTGATGGAGGTTCTGGAACAAATGATGTTGGTGGAGTATTTAATATAGCAGGTATCGGTATAGATAAAGCAGGTAAAATAGCTTACAGAACTGAAGCAGTTTATTTATCATCAAATTCTACATTTGCGAATGCAAGAACTTTCTCTATTCAGTCAGCTGAGGATTTATATGGAGCAGGATCAAATGAAGTGATCCAAACTACAAATGCATGGCATGCAGTAGGTGTTGGAGCAAAATATGGTGAAGCTTCAGCTTATTGTGATTCAAGAGGTAGTGATGCTTCCTATGAATGGATTGCAAATGTTACTGTTGGAGACTTAAACAACACAACAGGAACAAATGGTGGATACTTTGATTTCTCTGGTTCTCAATCAGTAACTATGGAAGCTGGTGGTACTTATAATGTATCATTATCTCCTGCCTTTTCAGGTCAAACATATAACGAGTATTGGAAAATCTGGATTGATTTAAATGCTGACGGTGATTTTGAAGATGCTAATGAATTAGTATTTGATGGTGGTGGACTTACTTCTGCTACTGAAACTGGAAGTATCACAATTCCAGCAGGAACAGCTGCTACAACTACTCGTATGAGAGTTTCAATGAAATACAACGGTGAACAAACTGTTTGTGAAACATTTAGCTATGGTGAAGTAGAAGATTATGCTGTAGAAATTACAAGTGGAGCACCAGAGGTATGTTCTGTACCAACTGGATTAGCAGTAGGAACAATTACTTCATCAACGGTAGATTTATCATGGGATGATGTAAGTGCTGCAAATGATTTCACTTTAAGATTAAGAGAGCAAGGAAGTGCTTGGGGAACTTACACTGCTACAACAAATGGAGCTTCATTTACTGGTTTAGCAGCAGCTACCACTTATGAGGTTCAAGTAGCTTCAAACTGTACTTCAGGAAGTTCGGCATTCTCATCAACAGTTTCATTCACAACAGAAGCTGGAGGAGGAATACCTGCAAACTACTGTGCTACAAATGGTAATAATGTCAACTTCTTCTGGATTGATAGAGTACAAGCAGGAGGGCAAAATAATACAAGTGCAGCAGACGGTGGATATGGAGATTATACCTCACTTACAGCAGGAACTTTAGTAAAAGGAAATAGCGAAACAATCTCATTTAGTGCAGGTTACAGTGGTACAAGATATACTGTTTATTGGTCAGTATGGATTGATTATAACCAAGATGGAGATTTCGAAGATAGTGGAGAATTGTTTGTTCAAGGTTCTTCAAGAAGTGCAAACCTATTATCAGGTACGCAAACAATACCAACTTCAGCTTTAAGTGGATTAACGAGAATGAGAGTTTCAATGAAATATGGAAGTGCTTCTACTCCATGTGAATCATTCACTTATGGTGAAGTTGAAGATTACACAATCAATATTGCAAATAGTGCTAGCTTAAATGCTCCACTTCAAACGCTTTCAAATATTCGAGGAGAATCATTACACGATGAATTAGTTAGTCCTGAAATGAATGTTTATCCTAACCCTACTAGAGCATTTATTAATGTCAATGCAGCTTCATTCGTTGAAAATGGATCAATTTCAATCTTCAATATTAATGGGCGATTGATGTTTACTCAAACAGTAGACGAGAATAAAATATCTATACCTCTAGAAGGATTTAATAAAGGGATTTATTTATTGAAAGTAAGTAATGAACTTGAGACACAAACCAAGAAGTTTATTGTAGAATAACCTTCTTACCTAGTAGTTAGTAAATTAGAATAAAATGATAAATTAGTAGCTAAAGCCATCTCAAGTTGAGGTGGCTTTTCTTTTTTAATTTGGATCAACATCCACACTTACCCAAACTCTTTTGAATGGTTTTTCTTCTCTTAAATTTTGAATAGCATGTTGGATGTAAAGTTTTGCCTTTTTCAAATCAAAGTTTTCACGTTCTAACTTGATCATGATCTCTGATAAATAATAATTCCTGATCTTATTGATGACAGGTTCTTGAGGCCCTAATATTCTTTTTTCACCAATCCAATGTACTAGTCGTTGAGCTAACCATTCTGCAGATTCTCGAGTGAGATCTTGTTTTTCACTTCGAATAGTTAACTTTATCAATCGTGTAAATGGAGGATAATGGTATTGTTGACGTTCTTGGATCTCTTTTCGATAAAAATTAGCATAATCATGATTTACTACTTTTGCAAAAAGCGTTTCCTTAGGCATTGTTGTTTGTAAAATAACCATACCTTCTTCACCTCTTCTTCCTGCTCGACCACTAACTTGTGTCAATAATTGAAAGGCACGTTCATGTGCTCTAAAGTCAGGGAAAAATAATAGACGATCCGCATCCAAAATTCCAACAACTCGAACATTACCAAAGTCTAAACCTTTTGTAACCATTTGAGTACCCACTAATACATCAACATGACCTTGTTCGAAATCCGTTAGAATTTGCTCGTAGCTATGCTTTTTTCGTGTGGTATCTAAATCAAGTCGACCAACTCTTAAATCGGTAAGATAAGTTTTCAGACCTTCTTCTACTTTTTGTGTACCAAGTCCTACTGTTTTAAGGTGTGTACTGCCACAAGAAACACACGTTTTAGGTACATGCTCTTTATGTCCACAATAATGACATCTTAATTCATTTTTATAAATATGATAAGTAAGATTTACAGCACAATCAGGACATTCAGGGACCCAACTACAGACTTCACAACTTACATAAGGAGAGTATCCTCTACGATTTTGAAATAATATAGCTTGATAACCATCTTCTGTAGTTTTATGTACTGCTTGCAAAAGATCATCCGAAAAATCATCTTTCATTTTCTTTTGCTTACGCATTGATTTTATGTCAATAATCTTGATTTCCGGAAGTTTAGCATTTCCATATCTTTCCGTTAATCCTGCGTAAGCATATTTCTTTTTTACCGCTAAATAAAATGATTCAAGTGATGGTGTAGCAGACCCTAATACTACTTTTGCATGGTGAAGATGTGCCAACACAAGTGCGACATCTCTACCTTGATAACGTGGGGCAGGGTCTTGTGCTTTATAGGATGAATCATGTTCTTCATCCACGACAATTAATTCTAAATCAGAAAAGGGTAAAAAGAGAGAAGAACGAGTGCCCACAATGACCTGAAATTCCCCTTCTTGTACACCTTTCCATGTTTCTACTCTTTCATTATCAGAAAACTTAGAATGATAAATTCCCAATACATCACCAAAATAAACTTTCAAACGGCGAACCAATTGACTTGTCAATGCAATTTCAGGAATCATAAACAAGGCCTGTCCTCCATTATCAATCACATTTTTGATGAGCTTAAGATAAATCTCTGTTTTACCACTACCCGTTACACCATGTAGCAAACAGGTACCTTTATCAGTTAAGCCTTGTACTACTTTCTGAAGGCAGTCATTTTGAGCTTCTGAAAGTTCTGGCGTAGGCATCATTTTATCAGCAATACTCAGTTCAAATCGAGGAACTTGTCGTTCAAATTCTTCAAAAATACCATTTTTGGTCATGGTGCCTACTGAACTTGGTGAAAGGGCTTTTCCTTCATGAATAAAGTCTCTTTTGCTGACACCATGATAATTTGTCATGTGATTTTCATAAACAGGTACCATTGATAAGTATTTCAATAAGGCATCTTCCTGTTTCGCTTTTTTTGCAATGATATCAAAAACACCATCGAGTAGAGAAGTATTATCAACCAAACTTTGATGGAGGCGAATACGTTTTTCCATCTTTGGCTTATACTTTTCTTTAATTTTTTCGATTAATAAAACCGCATCTTTGGCAATTAGGTCTTTAATCGCTTTATAAGGGTTTTTTAATTTTAATATTGAACCAATCTGACTGTAGGGGATAGTCTGTTCTTTCTCTAATAATTTTAAGAAAGAAAATTCACGGTCAGAAAGTAATTCTAAGTGATCATCTATAATAAAATTGGGATGGAGCTGAACTTGTGATTGACTACTTAATTTTAGTCCTGATGGTAAGGCAATATTCATTACTTCACCGATAGAACACATGTAGTAATCAGCAACCCATTTCCAAAGCTTAATTTGATCAGCTGTTACAGATGGATTTTCTTCTAATACCTCTAATATGGGTTTAGGATCGTAATCTTCGGGTCTTTTTTGATGTATTTGAGCAACAATACCGGTGTAAATCTTTCTATTACCAAATTCCACAAGGACGCGTTGTCCTACTACTACTTCTAAATCCCAAGCAGGAGAAATAAAATAGCAAAATGTCTTAGGAACAGGAACAGGAAGAATGATTTCAGCAAATTGATGTTGCTCTTCAAATAAAGACATGAATAAATATTACGAAGTAAGTAGTGATTATAACCTTTTACGAGGAGTAGTCGCTTGGAATTCCTTTAAATATTCTGGTTCCCAATAGGCTACATCTTTAAAATCTTCTTTTTTAAAAAGTTTTAAAGCTAACTCCCCAATAAACTGTGCTGAAGGTACAATATTTTTAATCAATTTAGTTTGTCTTCCTTCAAATAATGGAGTACATTTTTCAGCACCATTTCCAAAGTAAACTAGTCGATTGGTGACATCTTTTAAGCTGTTTTCATCCATGACCATCGGCTGAGGTGCCAATTGCTCAACCATGTCTGAAGAATAAAGTGCTGTATAGACTTCCATTCTTCTAGCATCTAACATTGGGCAAATAATATCTTCTTTATCCACAGTAAATGAAATCTGAAGAGCCATCGACTCCAAAGTACTTACACCCATTAATGGAATGTCCAACGTATAACACAATCCTTTTGCGGTAGAAGCACCAATTCTTAATCCTGTATAAGAACCCGGTCCTTCAGATACGGCTATACCTTTTAACATAGACATTTCTATACCTGCATTTTCGGTAATATTTTGAATCATAACTGCCAAATATTCAGAATGCGATTTGTCGATATGTTGTTCATAATAGGAAACTAATTCTCCTTCTAATGTATGTAATGCTACTGAACAAACAGTAGTGGAAGTATCTATACTTAAAATCAAAACGCTATGATTTATTCCTTATTTATTTTTCGATATACAAAGTAACTATACTTATCATTAAGATAGAAGATTGGTTAAAAATAATTAGATAAAAGTGACTTTATAAAGGTTCACCACAATATAAAAAAGAGAAAATCTTATTTATCCTTTAAATAAAATGTATAAAAATTGGATTTGTAAATAATTGTAAATTAATGTTTTGTGAATTTTGAAACATATTTTATAATCATTGAAACATAATTTAAAGCCTTATTTTAAGCAATGATGCACCTTTACATTATCAGCAACACAAACACTGATACAAAAAGAAAAGTCTTTGAATAGGCGAGTCATTTTAAACTAGATTACTAATTTTTTATGTCACTATTAATAACCGCCAGTTCAATTATAAAATAGAGTTATTCCCGTAAAGTGATCCTATACTTTTTAGAAATTGCTCAAAATATTTGAACTGTTAATAAACATTCTTCCAACAAATACATTGGGCTATCATTTTTTATGATAGGATTACTTATCGGAAAACTCATAAGATATTTACTTACAATGACTGCTTTATCAAAACAGAAAATACATAGAATAATAGAAAGGTAACTAAATAGATTACTAGGAATTTGTAGGATTTACAAACAGGCTGTAAATGAAACTGAAAATCCCCTTAAAAAATTTTTAAGGGGATTTTGTTTTTTATATCACTATTAATTTTGTCTTACTTATAATGCTTTTGCATTTTGATTCCTTACTTCTGATGGAGAAAGTGAATATTCGTCTTTAAAAGTCTTTGTAAAGTAACTCAAACTATTGAAACCATACTTATCAGCTATTTCACTTATTGGAAGATCACTTTCTTTCACTTCTTTATAGGCTTTATTTAATCTATATTTTCTTAGATAAGCACTCGTACTTTCATTGATCAACCCCTTTAATTTTCTGTGTAGTTGACTTCTACTGACTCCTACTTCTTGTGCTAGTTCTTCAACACCAAAATCTGGCTGATCTATATTTCCATCAATAGCTTTATTGACTCTTTCAATAAATTGTTGTTCTACTGATGGTAATTCAACTGCTGCTTCTTGATTAAGAGCGAAATTGGCAAACTTCCTAAACAACCTTTTCTTGAAGTTGAGTTTATTCTTGATATTATGTAGAATTTCTTCACTACTGAATGGCTTATTAATAAAGTTATCAGCTTGTAATTTTAAAGACTCAAGACGAGTCACATCATCTCCTTTTGCTGTGAGCATAATGACAGGGATATGAGATACCAATTCATTTTCTTTTATGCGAAGCAATAATTCATGTCCATCCATTTTAGGCATCATCAAATCCGTTAGAATAATATCAGGTTGGTATTTGATCGCCTTATCTAGGCCTTCTTGACCGTTGATCGCAAAATGAAGTTTGTAATGATCATTTAATATATGCTTAAGGTAATTTCGAATATCCGCATTGTCATCAATGACAAGAACCACATCTCTTATAGCATCATTATTTGACAAATCGGTAACTGTCTCTTCCTGTTTTTCATCAACAATATTTGATATCAGAGTAGTTGAAACAACATCATTAGCCATTACATATTCTATTTCTTTTTCCTTAAAAATAGAAGGGTTTGAAGGAAGAATAATGGTAAATTCAGTACCAAAATTCACTTCACTTTCCACTGAAATACTACCTCCCATTTCATTACAAAGTTCTTTACAGATCGCTAATCCTAATCCGATAGAAGTACTCTTATTCTTGTCATTATAAAATTCATCAAAAATATGTTTTAATTTTTCTTTTAAAATACCTTCACCTGTATCAAGTACTTTAATTGTAAGATGATCAATACTACTTTGGAATGTGATTTTAATACCTCCGGTATGGGTATATTTTACTGCATTATGTACTAAATTATTTAATATTGTTTCAAGGTGCTCTAAGTCAAAGTAACCTACATCTACATTTCCTTCTTGTTTAATTGTAAATCCTAAGTTCTTACCTTTTACAAGTGATTCATAATTAGACTTAAATTTTTTCAAATACTCACTGTAGGTTATTTGTGATAATTGAAGTGCATTTTTACGATTACGAATAGAGGCTAGGTTTAATATTTTATTGATCAATGTGAGCAATCTATTAGAATGCTTAATGATGATTCCCATACTTTCTTTTTGATGGCCTTCCAATTCTCTTTCTAGATCTTGAGCAGGACCTTTGATAAGCGTAAGTGGTGTTCTAAACTCATGAGAAATTTGAGCAAAGAATTTGTTTTTCATTTCATCTAAAGAAGCTAATTTTTCGTTTTGCTCAGCGATAAATGCTTTTTGCTTTTCAATTTCTAATAAAGAGGCCGCAGTCTTATCTTTTGCTTTTTTTATAATGTAGCTGAAATATATTAATCCAATAACAACGATAAATAAGAATACACTCAGATAAATATATTTCTCTCTTTTTTGTTGTTCTTGGAGTTTCTTTTCTTCAAAGAGACGATCTGAATATTTTTTATCCATCACAAATTGTTGTTGTGCTAGCTTTTTGACATCATTATTTTTGATGTAATTGGATCTATTATTAATAATGTATTCAGCTACTGCCAATGCTTCATCTTTTTTACCTTCTTTTTTAAAAACCTCTAAGTGTGTTTTATAATTTGAAAGTGCATCATCTTTGTCATTATTACTGATATATCTATAAGCCTCTAAAGAATATTTTAATGCATCCTTCGTATTATTTTCTGCTAGTAGAACTTTAGCTTTAATAGAGTAAGCAGCAGCGAGATATTTATTCATCTTTGGGCGATATAAAAGAGAAATAGCTTTATCTGCATAATAATTTGCAGAATCTAGTGCTTGATCTCTTATATATTTATTTGATAATTCTATCAGTGTTAATGAGAGAATTATTTTATCGCCGGATTTTGTGAGGTAATCTTTACTTTTATACAATAAATCAACTTCATCTCTATTTAATTGAAGCCTTAATAAATTGTATTTATGATAATAGGCTTGCCCAATGATATAGTTATGTTCTATTTCACCTTCATATGTTAGTACTTCATTGTAGATTTTTAAAGTTTCTTCAGGAGTGTTGACTAGTTTACTAATATCAGACATCAATAATAAAGCCTTATATGTCATCATTGTTTTCTTTTCAAAGGATAATGAAATAGATAAACAACTATCGGCATAACTCATTGCTTTACCATAGTCAAACTTTTTTGTTTGTGCACAAGCAATTGAATAAAAAAGATTCATCTTGAAAACTGGGTTCTCAATATCATCAACAAAAGAAAGTGCTCTATCATAAATAGCAATACTGGAATCATACATGGATAGATTTTCATAAACTATCCCAATGGTATTTAAATAGATAAGGTGTGAATATGGATTGTTATTGATAAGTGCCGGATTATTTTCGATACTTTTTAAAGTTGTAAGTGCAGTGTGTGTGTCTCCCGATCGATCTTGAATTATACCTTTATATCTTACAGCTTCTAAGTATACATTGTCATTTTTCTTCATTGATATAATGGGATCGATATAATTTATGGCACTATCATATTTACCATGTAAATAATAATACATCCCTATTATAAAAAAGGTGTCATCTTTTTTGTCTTTATAGAGTTCTTTTTTCTTGTACCAATTACCTAATACATCATATATCTGATCTTTGTCACGAACAACATTATTTAATTCATAGATACGGTAATCTGCCTTTTTTTCAAGTCCAAAAGAAACATTCTGAATGAGCAGTAGAACAGCAATAAAAGTGATAATTTTCATTTTGTAGTAAGTAGTAATTTGAAATCCTAGTGTAGAGTAGTGTGTGTATTTTAAATAGACTTAATTGAAGTTATCGATTTATTTTGAATTAATCCAAGGTAATATTGGAATATTTAGAAAAGCAAAAAAATAAAAAAGCATAACAGTAAAAAACTATTATGCTTGATTTAAAGAAGAAGTAAAGCGAATTGATTATTCTATCACTTTTACTTTCATATATATCGCATCAATAGGCCAATCGCCATCGTCTACAGGAACATCACATATTTTGTCCACTACATCCATACCAGATATTACTTCTCCAAAAACAGTATGTTGACCATCTAAATGTGGATCACCACCATTTTTTCTATATTCATTTTTTTGAGCATCAGTATAGGTAAGTCCATTATCTAATTCTGACTGTACCATATCACCTTCTGTCACTTCACGACCTTGAACAATAAAAAAGTCAAAAGGAGTGGACCTTCTAGTAGGGTTGTTTTGGTAAGACCTTGCGGCAGATAAAGCACCTCTTTTATGATAGAATCTTCTTGGATCAATTTCATTAGGCACATAGTATTTACCAATTGCTCTCTTTTTCTTTCTAAAATCAGGATCATCAGAATCTCCACCTTGAGCAATAAAATTCTTCACAACTCTATAAAATTGAGCATCTGTAAAGTATCCTCTTTTTGCTAGCATTATAAAACTCGCTCTATGTTTCGGTGTGTCTTTATATAGACGAATTCTGATATTACCGAATTTAGTTTCTATTTCTACAACCGTTTCAGGGTTTTCAGGTCCATACCATGCTAATTCTTGAGCTGAGTTCTCCTCTGTTAACTTTGGTATCTTCCTTTTAACTTTTTTTACTGTAACCTTCTCTTTTTTCTGATTAGACTCATTTTTATTGCCTTCGCATGATAAAAGGATAAAACCTAGAAAAAATAGAAATAATTTGAGTTTATACTGACTTAACATTACCTTATTTCTTATAAAAAGTTCATTTATAGATCACAGAGCAAAGAAAATTAAAAAAAATGAATGGGTTGATATTTTTCACAAACATTTATTACTACCCTTTGTAACATTGCGTTCATTTTACCCCTTGTTTATTTAACATCAAGTTTAAGATTTCTAAAATACTACAACATATACGACCTGTACATTTGTGATGTGATTTGGTTAACACAGTTTTAGTATTAAAAGATTTAAACTATACAATGAAACATTATTTCATTTCGTTCGCATTAATTTTAACATCATTTGTTGCTTTTGCACAAAAAGGTATCGTCAAAGGTAATGTAAAAGACGCCGATACAGGAGAAGATGTAATTGGTGCAAGTGTTTCTCTTCAAGGAACAACAACAGGTGCTTCAACAGATATATTTGGTAACTTCCAATTCAATGCTGATGCAGGTACTTATACATTAGTTTCTTCATTTATTGGTTATAAGAAAACAACACAGGAAATTACGGTTGTTGCAGGTGAAGAAACAGTTATCAACTTTTTATTAGCAACAGATGCACAAGAGCTTGAAGCAGTAGAAATTGTAGCTAAAGCAAATACAGAATCAGCAGGTGCTTTAATGGTAGAAAGACAAAATGCTGACGTAATGATCCAAGCGATTGGTGCTGAGGAGATGTCAGTAAAAGGGATTTCAGATGCTGAAGATGCAGTTGCAAATGTTACAGGTGTAACTAAAGCAGAGAAAGGTGGATTATTTGTAAGAGGTTTAGGTGATAGATATAATAATGCTACTGTAAACGGATTAGTAGTACCATCTACAGATCCAAATAAGAAAGTAATTGACTTAGGTTTATTCTCTACAGATGTGGTGAGAAACATTGATATCAATAAAACTTTCAACCCTACATTATATGGTGACTTCGCAGGTGCTACAGTTGACATCGTAACAAAGGATTATCCAGATGAAGCCTTCTTTACTATAGGTTTATCAGGAGCTTATAACTCTTTAGCAACTGGTAATGGTTTCAAAACTTTTGAAGATGGAGATATGGAAACATTTGGTTTCACTGGTGGAGGAAGAGCTTTACCATCTGAAATGAATGATAGACAAGTTCCAAACGCTTATGATAATTCATTCTCTCCAACTTACAAAACAGCAGGACCTAATATGAGCTTCAATGCCGCGGGAGGTAATTTATATGAATTTGGTGCTGAAAGTGCATTTGGTTTTATTGCTTCAGCTTCATTTGATAATGACTATCAAATTAGAGAAGGTGTAAAGAGAACATACAGAGCAGAAGGTTCAACAATCAATAATTATGACTCTAAAGAATATATTTACTCAACAAATACTACTGCAATGGGTAATATGTTCTACAAAATAAATAATAGAAATGAGATCTCATTCAACAACATTTTTATCAATGAGTCAGCAAATAGTGTTTTAGACTTACAAGGTAAACATGAAGAATTAGGTAGAGAAGAGCCAATTTTCAGAGAGCGTAATACATATACTCAAAATACAGTAAATATTCATCAGCTAATTGGTGATCATAAGTTTCTTGAAAATGATAGATTAAAATTATCTTGGGGTGCTGGTTACTCTAAGTCTCATTCTCAAGAGCCAGATAGACGTCAGTTAACATACAGAGATTTAGAATACAGTGACAATGAGTTTTCAGGTAAATTATTTGCTAATGCTCCTGATGATTCACATAGATTCTGGTCAGATATGAATGAAAATACTTGGTCAGCTAGAATTGGAGTAAACTATGGTTTAGGGCAATACTATGACAACAGTGATTCATACAGACATAACTTATCTTTTGGTTACAACGGTTCATTTAAAGACAGAACTTTCGAATGGTGGATGTCTACAATTAGTATTCAAGGAGTACCTCCAAGAATCGATATTGATAATCCTCAACCAGATTTAAATTCAAATTTTGCAGATGGTACATTGGTTTATAAACCAATCGTAAGATATGATACAGAGTTTAATGCAGTGATGAATGTAAATGCTGTTTATGCAGATTACGGATTCCAAATTATTCCTGAAGTATTAAAATTAAATGCAGGAGTTAGATTTGAAAACGGTCATCAAGAGGTAAGTTATAAAGAAGAAGGTACAACTGATCCAAATGCTGAATTTAAAACAGAGGTAAAGGATACTTTTAATGCACTTCCTTCATTTAGCTTAAAATATTCAATGAATGAGAAGTCAAACTTAAGATTAGCAGCTTCAAGCACACTAATTCGTCCAATGATGTCAGAGTTGATTCCATTCCGTTTCACATTCGCAAATGGTCAAAAAATCGTTGGTAACCCAGACTTAGAGAACTCACAGGTGTTTAACTTCGATTTAAAATATGAAATCTTCCCTAATGCAGGCGAATTAATTTCAGTAGGTGTTTTTGCTAAGCAAATTAATAATACAATCGAATTAGTGACTAAAGCATCAGCAATTACAGAATTTACTTATGTAAATGCAGGTACTTCAAAAGTTGCAGGTATTGAAATTGAAGTAAACAAAAGATTATCAAACATCTTTCAAAGTGGTGGATCATGGTTAGAAAGATCAAATGTTGGTTTCAATACTACATTGTTAGCTTCAGAAACAGATTTATCAGGTTCTAATGGATTATTTACAAATGAGCAAAGAGCAATGTATGGAGCATCTCCATATATGATCAATGCAAATGTATCTCATGAAGCAAATATTTTTAGTGACAATGTAACTTCGATTTTCACAGTTACTTATAACACATTCGGAGATAGAATCATTGCAGCAGGTTCTCAAGGAGCTGGTGATATCTACGAAAGATCTTATGGTACATTAAACTTCATCTGGAAAAACAGAATTGGAGAAAATATCAGCTTAGATCTATCAGTGAAAAATATCTTAAACCCAGATATTACACTTGAGCAAGAATTTACAAATGGTACAACAGGTGTAGTAGAAACTTACCAAAGAGGTATCGATGCTAAATTAGGATTCAAGTATAATTTCTAATAAAAAAAAAGAGGACGTAAATGCGACTTACGACCTCCTCATAAAATTAAATAATTTTATTCTCGCAACAAATTTACAACTTTTAATTATGAAAAAGCAATTTAAAACAGCAGCATTTATCGCTCTAGTCGGATTATTTACAGTTTCATGTGATTCTGAGGACCCTACAGGACCAGTTGTTGATATCGAAGATCCTGATGGAAATGGTAATGGAGGTACTAGCGATAGACTTCAAGATCAAGCTTATGCTGAAAATAAAATTGTTGCTAACGGTACAGGTACTGGAGCAGGTGACCTTCCTTCATGGGCTAAAGGTATAGAATACGCAGGTACAAATGTTGATGGTGAATTTGATTTAGTTATCTCTGCAGGTGATTTATCAGATAATGAATTAAACTGGTCTGGTAACGTATCAATTTCTGGTGCAGTAAAAGTTCCAGCAGGAAAAACATTGACAATTGCTGCAGGTACTGTTGTAGAGGCACAAACTGAAGATGCTTTTTTAATGGTATTGCAAGATGCTAAAATTGAAGCAAGAGGTACTGCTGATAACATGATTGTTTTCACTGCAAAAGATAAAAATCCAGGTGCATGGGGTGGTATCCTTGTCAATGGACGTGCTACAATTAATAATGGAGATAGTGCTGGAGAAGCTTCACCAGAAGTAGATTCAGGTGTAAAATATGGTGGTACAAATGATGCAGACGATTCAGGTGTACTTTCATATGTTCGTGTTGAATTCTCTGGTTATAAATATAATGATGAGTCAGAACATAATGGTTTTACTTTCTCAGCAGTAGGTTCTTCTACAGAGCTTTCTTACTTACAAGCTTTCAAAGGAACTGATGATGGTTTAGAGTGGTTTGGTGGAACTGTAAATGGATCAAACTTGGTATCAGTAGGTTGTGAAGATGATTCATTTGATTGGGCTCATGGTTTTAATGGTCAATTAGAGAACTTATGGGTAATCCATGATGCTTCAAGACCATTTGACAAAGGCTTTGAAATTGACAATAACTCAAAGGCAAACTCTGCAGAACCTTACACTAATGCGCGTGTAGAAAATGTTACAGTAATGGGTGTAGCTAGTGAAACTACTGCATTTAGAGTTAGAGAAGGTGCTAAGGGTACTTTCTTGAATGTGAAAGTTGTTGATGCTAAAAAAGGTTTTGATGTACACAACGATGTGACAATCAATAATGTAATTAGCAATGAAACTACAGTTTCTTTATTCACTGCTGAAAATGTGGATACTGAAGTTGCATACGTAGACGATTGTGAAGATTGTGAATAATCTTTTAAGATTTATATATCAGGATAAGTTATTTCACTAGCTTATTCTACTAAAAACTCGCAATTACCAAATCCGTGAGTACCCCTAGGTTGTTATACCAATCTAGGGGTTTTTTTATTGTACAATTTTAGTAAAGATTTGAAAGAATAAAGTAAATGTTTTTAATGAAGTAGTATTCTGTTGTAGACCTTTGAACTCATCATTACATTATACTATGAAAATAATTCAATACCTCTTATTTTTCTCAATTATTTCTCTTTCTATCTCCTCTCACACTCAAGGTCAAATCTATTTAGGTGTGGGTGGAGGAATGGCATATATTCAACAAAATAACATTGAGTTTCTGAAACAGAATTATTCGATGGAAGGAAGATCATTTACTAGAAAAATGGTTTTAGGGTATCAAACAAAATATTTTGATATTGAGTTTGGGCATAGATTGTTAGGTACACTTCGCCAATCTACAGATGTATATGTTTTAAATTCAGATAAAAAAGGTTGGGAAATGTCTTTAAAAGGAAAATATGGATTTGGCAAAATTACAACCTATGGAAAAGCTGGAATGCTATTTATTAGTAATCGAAATAATTATACTTTAACGTATAATTATAATAAAACATATCGTCAAAAGAGTAATTCTCAAGACCTTATTTATGGGGTGGGGGTAGATTATGCATTGATGAAAAGAATTAATATAAGAGTAGAATATGAGTCAATTATTCAACAAAATATATCTAATTACGGAATAGTTTCATTGGGTACAATATTAAATATTAGTCCAAAAAAAATGGAAGATTAAATATATTTAACCTTCCACCTTTTTGACCTTTTGATAACAAAGTATCGAATTAGCTCTTCATTGCACCAGTCAATTGAATTGTTTGTCTAGTGATATATGTTGACATATCTGAAGCTAAGAATACGCAAAGATCTGCTACTTCTTCTGGCTTACCACCACGTTTCATAGGGATATCTGCTAACCACTCGTCTTTTACTTTTTGATCTAAAGTAGCTGTCATTTCAGTTTCGATGAAACCTGGAGCAACAGCATTAACACGAATGTTACGAGGTGCTAATTCTTTAGCTACTGATTGAGTGAAACCAATGATACCTGCTTTTGAAGCTGCATAGTTTGCTTGACCAGCATTACCATATACACCAACAACAGAACTCATATTGATGATAGAACCGCTACGTTGCTTTAAGAAAGTTTTTGTAGCTGCTTTCGTCATGTTGAAAACAGAATTCAAGTTTACTCTGATTACATCGTTGAACTGTTCTTCAGACATACGCATTAAAAGTGTATCTCTTGTGATACCTGCGTTGTTGATCAGCGCATCTAAAGAATCAAAATCTGAGTTGAAATCAGCGACTAACTTTTCAGCTGCTTCCATTTGAGATGCATCTGAGCGGTAACCTTTTGCTTTAATGCCATAAGCTTCAAGCTCAGCTACTAATGCTTCACCTTTTTCAACACTTGAAAGGTAAGTGAAACCTATATTTGCGCCATGCTCCGCGCAACGAATTGCGATTGCACGTCCAATACCTTTAGACGCACCTGTAATCAAAACGTTTTTGCCTTCTAGCAGTTTCATGGTGTGTGTATTTCTAAGTTGATAGAATAAATTCAGGTCGCAAGTTACAAAAAAGTCAATATCTTCTAGTTTAAATCTTATTTATCCTTCATAAAAGCTCATTTTTTTTTAAAGTTTTATCAACTATTGTAAATTCAGCTTACCATAAATGCCTACATTACGTTAGAATGTAGAGATATAGACATATTTATTACAAAAAGATTCATGGAAAAACTATTAGAAAGATTTTTACGCTATGTGAAAATCGATACGGAGTCTGTTCCTGGTATTGAGCAAATTCCGAGTACAAAAAAACAATTCAATTTAGCAAACTTACTAGTTGAAGAATTAAATGAAATAGGTATGGAAGATGTCACTATTGATGACAACTGCTATGTAATGGCAACGCTTCCTTCGAATATTGATAAAGAAGTACCTACAATTGGTTTTGTAGCACACGTAGATACTACTCCTGATTTAACTGGAGCAAATGTAAACCCAATTGTTTGGAATAATTATGATGGTAATGATATTGTTTTAAATAAAGACAAAAATATCGTATTGTCAACAGAGGAATTTCCTGAAATCAAAAAGTATAAAGGACAGCAGATTGTCACTACAGATGGAACAACTTTATTAGGAGCAGATGATAAGGCAGGGGTTGCTGAGATTGTTTCTGCTATGGATTACCTAATACAACATCCAGAGATTAAGCACGGTAAAATTAGAATCTGCTTTACTCCAGACGAAGAAGTAGGTAAAGGTGCTGATTTATTTGATGTTGAAAAGTTTGGTGCTGAGTGGGCATACACTATGGATGGTGGCCCAATGGGAGAATTTGAATATGAAAACTTTAATGCAGCTTATGCTGAAGTAACATTTAAAGGACAAAATGTTCACCCAGGTACAGCCAAAGGAAAAATGGTGAATTCAATGAATATTGCAGCTAAGTTTGCTACAAAATTCCCAGATAATGAAACGCCTGAGACAACAGATAAATACGAAGGTTTCTTCCACTTATTGACAATGTCAGGAAGTGTTGAAGAATCAAAATTACAATATATCATCCGTGACCATGATGGGAAATTATTCCAATCTAGAAAGGATCATATGGAAAGCTTAGTCAAAGATTTCCAAAGAGAATACGGTGAAGATAAAGTTCAACTTTCTATGGTAGATCAATACTATAATATGAAAGAAAAGGTTGAACCTAATATGCACATCGTAGAGGTTGCTTTGGAAGCAATGAAAGCATTAGAAATTGAACCTGACGTTAAAGCAATTCGTGGAGGTACAGATGGTGCAAGATTATCTTTTATGGGGTTACCTTGTCCAAATATCTTTGCAGGTGGACATAATATGCATGCTCGCTATGAATATGTACCTGTTCCAACGATGGAAGCGGCAACAAAAGTTATTGTAAAAATTGCTGAAATTGTAGGTACTCGCTAATCAATGGGTAATCATAATAGAAAAGACTTAATGGTGTATGCTATTAGGTCTTTTTTTATTTTAATATTTTTTTCCATTCAATGGTAGGGCAAAACTGTGAAATTCGATCGATTTCTGTAATGGATTCAATCTCATTTTCACAAGCATTATTACCTTTGTAATTGACTTGAATGTATGTACCGTCATAATTATACAATTCGAACTTTTTACCCATTTTATACATTGATGTTAAAAAGTCAGAGAAGTATTGGACGATTTCAGCCTTTTGTATAAGGCTTAATTTGTTGAAAGTTATGTGTTGGAGTCGTATCATTAGTACAATTGAGATGGTTGTTAAGTCTTATCCTTAAAGTTAGTAGTTATCTCAAATATATAATTACTATTTGCATTTATTTTTGTTAACATATGAAGGAATTAATATTACTTAGAGGATTACCTGGAGCAGGTAAGTCAACTATTGCACAAATGATGGGAGGTTCAATCGAAGCAGATGATTTTATGATCAATGAGAAAGGAGTATATGAATTCAATACTAATTTACTAACTTTTGCGCATAGGCAGTGTGAAGCTATGGTGAAAATGTGTATGCAAAGAGGGCAGGATAAGATTGTTGTCTCTAATTCCTTTACAACTGAAAAAGAATTAAAACCCTATCAAAATTTAGCTAAAGAATTTGGGTATCGTGTTTCTTCACTTATCGTAGAAAATCGTCATCAAAGTGAGTCAGTACATAATGTACCTAAAGAAAACATTAAAAGAATGAGAGAGCGTTTTGAAATTAAACTATAATTGTATTTTTAAATGTCATAACGAATATACATCTGAATCCTTCCTGCATCACCTCTTTGAGCATCTTTATTCGTTCTTGCTCCATAAACTAAACTAATCCCTGTTCTACAACGATCAAAAGGAAACCAAAATAAATTAGCACTAGTATAATAACTGCTCTCAAATGTATCATCAGGTTGCCAATCAGAATTATCAATCCATGAAGCACCATTTACAAAATTGATAAATAAGTTCTTTTTGAAATAATATTCATAAGCAAAGTAACCACCACTAAAGAATGGAACATAAATATCATTTTCAGGGCTAGGAACAGCATCTAGATTGTAGGATGAAAATGCATTAATATATCTTGTCGTACCTCTACCACCTGTAAATTGATAATAAATTTTATGTTTTTCACGAAAAGTATTTTTACCAGAAAGCATTAGTCCATATCCGATTTTAGAAATTACTTCATCATTAGGATTATGTTGAGAAAGGACTCTAAATAAACCTGCGATCTGAAATTGACCTGTAGGTAAAATAAACTTAATTCTAGAGGAAATATCAGGATACAGTTGACGTTGATCTACAGCAACACTGTCTGTAAAAGTTCTTGTGGGAGTCTCTATACTGACCGCAAACTCATTATCATTGGTTCCAACTTTTTTCTCGAATCGTATAATCCCTTGTCGAGTAGTTGATGAACTACTTGGTCCTTCATTATCTACAGTTAGAGGAGTGGAATATAAATCAGTAAATGTGGTCCAAGATTGACCAACAGTAAGGTAGCCGTACTGTACATAAGCATGCCTTAATCTAAAGTAATCTACAGAAGTCCCCCCTCCAGCAAAATCAGCTTCGAAGTAAAATTTAATATATCCTTTTTCAGAAGTAATATTAGAGGAAATACCCAATCTAGTTTGTCGAGCATCCAAGAAAAATCCTCCTTCTCTTTCGTTGGCATCTCCCACTGGAATACGATAGGGAACGAAACCACCTGTACTTGTTAAACCTTTTCCATCATACAAACCATTTAGTTTTATATAGCCTCTAATATCAAAAGGGGTTTGTGCCATTTCAAGGTCTTGAGGGTGTTTATTGTCTACAATTTTGGTCGTATCTATATTAATATTAGGAAAAAACTTTACTGTATTTTGATAATGAGACTCTATGATGAGTTTGTCTTTAACATGAGGAATAGGTTCAATATTAGCTGTAATGACATCTTCATCTTCCGTAGTTTTGATTTGAATAATATATTCAGAACTATCTTTTAATTGAATATCACCCCAAAATGGTAAAGCTCCATCTCTATAACACCACATACCATGGGTTCCTTCTTGAAGTGTAAGACTAATTTCATTGTATGGTCCGATTTCATAAGGGACTTGATCGATTTCTACAATAATGGTGTGTTCTTCAATATTTTCGAGTTGAAGAATGGCTTCGTTTCGTTGGATATGTCCTTGAAAATTAGGAACGAATAAGTCAGCTTTTGCTAATGTGTCGATATGTACAAGTTCTCTTTTTTCAACAAAACCTCTTTTACCTGTTTGGTAATCCCATACTCTAACGAAATTACTTTTTTCATCAAGGGGTAAAGAAAGAATATCTCTTCCTTTATCAAGACGCATTAAAATTGGACTATTGATACTTCGGTGATCTCTAAGGTAAGTCGTATGCTCAACTGTTGATCGCATCCATTGTGCAAAAAGGTGAGATGGGAAGGAAAGTATTCCCATTATTAGCAGTATTCTTTGTAAAGTATAGATATTCTTCATGTTTCTCCAATGTTTAAATATCATACCTTACATACATTTGAAAACGAGAGGCATATCCCGTATTATTATCTTTATTTCGTCGAATACCATAGATATACCCGACGCCTAATTGCATTCTATCGAAAGCATTCCAATAGGAATTCACGCTACCATAATAACTACTTTTATAACTATCAGCAGCTTGCCAAGAATCATTTTCCAACCATGTTACACCTCCTGTTATGTTACTAAAGAACTTGTCTGTCCAATGATGTTCGAAAGAAATATATCCACCAGCTGTACGTGGAACGAATACACTATTATCATCAGGGTTGACGAAAGCATCCATAGAATAATTTCTAAAAGCCCTAACATAACGGCTAATTCCTTTACCGTAAACTACTTGATAGTAGAGTAGATTATTTTTATTGTTCAGAATATTTTTTCCACTGATCATCACACCATACCCTGGTGTATTTTTCGTGTCATTAGAAGCTTGGTCTGAGTAGGATAATAATCTGAATAAACCTGAAAGCTGAACCTGTCCTTTATCATGTTTAATCTTAAATCGGGAAGCGATATCAGGGAATTTTTGTCTTTGATCAATAGCGACGGAGTCTGAAAAAGTAAGCGTTGGCGTTTCAACAGCAATACCAAATTCATTATCTTGAGTACCTACTTTTTTCTCATATCGAATCATACCTTGTCTTATGGCAATAGAACTGTTAGGACCTTCTCTATCGACAGTTAATGGCAAGGCTTCAATGTTCGAAAATGTCGTCCACGTTTGACCCACGGTAAGAAAGCCATATTCCGCATAAGCTTGCCTTAGTCTAAAATACATATTACTAGTAGAACCACCGGCAAAATCAGCTTCGACGTATATTTTTAAATACCCAGTTTTCGCTTTAATATTAGAAGAAAAGGCCAAACGAGTTTGACGAGCTCCCATATAAAATCCACGGTCTACAGTATTTCTTTCACCTACTGGAATTTCGACAGGAACAAAACGGTCAACATCCGAAAGACCATTAAAATCATAGATCATGTTTAATTTTACATAACCACGAATACCTACAGTTGATTTTGACTTTTCTAAATCTTGGGGGTGTTTATTGGTTACAATTCTGGCAGTATCAACTTTGACTTTTGGCGTTACATTTATCGTGTCAACATGATGATATTCCATCCGCAATGTATCTTGAATAGAGTAGACAGGGTCTAGTTCTCCAATTAAAACTTCTTCTGTTTCATCGATTTTTAATACATATTCTGCACTATCTGCTAATACTAAACTACCCCAAAAAGGAAATGCACCATCTCTACTGATCCAAATACCATGTTCTCCTTTTTTTACCCTTAAAGTCAATTCTTCTAAAGGTTGAAGAGCATAAGGGATTTGATCTAATTCAAAGTGAATATCTTTATTGTATAGGTTTTCTAGATGTAAAGTAGTGCCGCCTCTACCTAATGTCCCTTGGTTTTTTAATTCTTCCAGATTTACTTTTGTCAAAGTATCAAATAAGGTGATATTCCCTTTATAGGCAAATCCTCTTTTTCCACTTTGATAATCCCAAACTCGTATGTAATTATTTTTATTTTCTAGTGGAAGAGCAAGAATCTGTCTCCCTTTTTTCAAGGTCATGATAACATGTTCATCACTTCCATAACCATCACGCATAAAAGTTTGTTGTTTGACTTCAGCAGTCATCCATTGAGCAAAAATGTTATTATTGCTTATTAATAAAAAAAAGAGAGTAACGAAGGTATATAGTTTAAGAGAGAATCTCATTGATAACGAGGTAATTCAGATTTTTGATTGCTTTAGAGAAAAAAGTACTAATTAAAAATACATCATTTTGAATAGAATTTGAAAAAAACTTGGTTGTTTGAGCAACTTAGAGATAGTATATTCGCAAAATAAAATAATATGGCTCCATAGTACAACGGATTAGTACGTAAGCTTCCGGCGCTTAAGATCTGGGTTCGATTCCCGGTGGGGCTACTTGGTATTAAAATAAATACCCCCTTCATTTTATCATAACCGCTTTTTCTACTGAAGAAGGCGGTTTTTCTTATTTATGGACTTTCTATGTTTACACTTTTTATATTAAGTATATGATAAATGTCCTATCCTTTTACGTTTAACACACAAAAGGAAGGTAAAACGATTAAATTCGAAATTGGAGATTGAACCAAAGTACTGGGATAAAACGAAAGCGTATGATCCTATTATGATATCTACTTCAGAAAAGAAAAAAGGTGTCACTACTACTCTTACTAACTATAATTTCCAAGGGTGCTAAAGGAACTGTAAGAGCTTTTAGGTCATAAAGATTATAGAAGTACTTTGATTTATGCTCATCTTCTTCTGGATAAGAAAATGGAAACGATGAAAAATTTTGATGATTAATTCATAGGAGGCTACTATCAAAAATTGGGGGTAGCTTCATTTTAATAAAGTTTGTTTTTACCTACACTTTCTTCACTAATTATACTGTTGAGAAAAAGTGTTACCTTCATAGAAGATAAATTTAAGATTGAAAAGTAATGGATTTAGTATCTAATAAAGAGTATTTAAACTGGTATAAAGAAGTAAAAACTCAAATTCAAAATGCTCAAATAAGGGCTATTTTGGCAGCAAATAAGGAGCTTATTATTTTCTATTATACCTTGGTGAAATTATTTTTAAAAAAATAGAGTCATCAGCATGGGGTGATAAAGCTTTAACCCAGTTAGCGAATGACTTAAAAAATGAATTTCCAAACCTCAAAGGGTTCTCTCGAACAAACCTTTATTACATACGTCAATTTTATACTTACTTTAATAATATAATTGTCCCCCAACTTGAGGGACAAAATAAAAGTCAAGAAATTGTCCCTCAGTCTGGGGGACAATTAGTCAAACAATTAATATGTCAGTTACCTTGGGGGCATATTAAAGTAATCATTTCAAAAATTAAATCTCCTAACGAAATGATTTTTTATGTAAATGAAATTATTGAAAATCATTGGAGTAGAGATACTTTTGAGCTTCAATTAAAATCCAACTTATACCAACGTAAAGGTAAAGCAATTACCAATTTTTCAACTACCTTACCTGCTCCTCAATCTGATTTAGCGAAACAAACTATTAAAGATCCTTATCTATTTGATTTTGTTACTTTAAGTGACCCTTATGTAGAAAGAGATATTGAAAACCAATTGGTGAGTCATATTTCAAAATTCTTATTGGAATTGGGTAAAGGTTTTGCATTTATGGGAAGGCAATACCATCTAGAAATAGCTGAGAATGACTATTACTTAGATTTATTGTTTTATCATGTGAAACTGAAAGCTTATGTTGTAGTCGAGTTAAAAAACACGAAGTTTATCCCTGAATATGCAGGAAAGATGAATTTTTATCTTTCAGCAGTTGATAGCTTGGTAAAAGTAACTGATGACAATCCTACCATTGGTATTCTTCTTTGTAGAGATAAGAATAACCTTGAAGCAGAGTTTGCATTAAGAGGCATCAATAAGCCAATGGGAATAAGTGAATTTCAATTTACCGAAGTTGTTCCAGATAATCTGAAAAGTGATTTACCTACTATTGAAGAATTAGAACGAGGATTGAACTTAGGTAATGAAGATTAGAAAAAGAAAGTGTAACCTTTTTACAAACTTCTATTTTTTCAAAGCAAACTACTAACACCACATACATCTGATCCGTTTTCTTTGAAAAACGCTTAAAAACCAAGAAAACAGCACTAAAAAAAATAATTGAAATACAGTTTTTATTGTTTTTATACTATCTTCATAAACCTATATAACAAGCCAAAAAATACAATAGATATATAGATATGAACCATTCTTCCCACAACAAAATCGTATCCTTAATTTGGTCGATTTTATACGACTGTCTTAGAAATGTTTATGTACGAGGAAAATATAGAGATGTAATATTACCCATGACCGTTTTGAGAATTAATGTTCAAAATTAGGTCAGTTATGTCGAAGATCTAATTATTGTTTTTTAATGGATGTTTTTGGTTCATAAATAAAAGTTCACTTTTTAGGTAGTATCATTTTTCTCTTACAGATCACTGAATAATAGTCGTTTAAACAAGGATTTATTTGTTTAGGAATATTCACAATCGATGAAAATTAGCTGTAAGTGTTTGATTGTAAATACGATATATCGTCACTTTGGTCTGTTATTTATATTAAGTCTAAATAAAGTGAGTACCGTCATTGCTATGTATTAATAATTTAAGCATTTTCGCGTCACTATTTGAAATTAGTCTAAATAAGAGATGACGCTAAACAAGTACTACCTGGTTTTATTGAACTTAATGTTCGTAACGCAAGCTTTTGGTCAAAACATATCTGGAACTGTCGTTAATCAATCGACAAACGAAAGTTTAATCGGAGTAAACATTTACTCAAAGACATTAAACATCGGTACAATCACTGATACCAATGGTGAGTTTATCTTACAGTTACCAAAATCATACAAAGAGACTTCCGCTGAATTTGAAGTTTCCTATGTAGGTTTTACAACAAAAACAATTACTTTATCAGAAGGTAAAAACAAGAAAATCTTCTTAGAAGAAGATGTTGTATTGGAAGAAGTGACCGTACAAGCAAGTATTGTTGGTTCAAAACCCCTAGAACAATTAGCTACTTCTTATAATAAAATTGATTCGGAAGGATTAACAGAGGATCAATCTTTTACTTCTATGTCAGATCTATTAAATGGTCGTAGTGGAAGTATGCAAGTGTTTAATTCAAATGGTAAAGTTGGTACTTCACCACGTTTCAATATTCGTTCAAGTGCGACATTTAGTTTACAAAGAGATCCATTAGTATTTGTAGATGGAGTAAGAATGAGTACTTCTAATATTTCTGATGTTTCATCTGCACAAGAATCTTTAGGTGGATTAAATGACTTGAATCCTAATGATATTGAATCAATTGAAATCTTAAAAGGACCAGCGGCAAGTGCTTCTTATGGTGCTGAAGCTGCCAATGGTGTTATTATTATTAAGACAAAAAGAGGGACTTCTGATAAATTAAAAGTTGATTTAAAATACTCTCAAGGGGTTAATCAGTTAGCGAATGACTATGATCAGTATGTAAACAATGATCCTATCAACGACTTCTATCAAAAAGGAAAAGTACAAAACTATTATGCATCAGTAAGTGGTAAATCAGGTGAAAATGGTCGTTTCCATATGGGATTTGATCAAAGAAACAATGAAAGCCACGTTCCTGGTAACAAAGAATTAAGAAGTACTTTCAATGGTACTTATGATTATACAAAAGAGAAATTCAACTTTGGTTTCTCTGGACAATATTCTATAGGTGAAGTGATCATGCCTCCAACAGGTAGTGGAAAGTATGATGCCACTTGGAACTTAGTAAAAGACCAAACACCTTGGCCTTATTTAACGGAAGAAGCATGGGCTGCTCAACAAGTCCAGTACAACAATAACCGTTTTATGGGTAGCGCTTATTTAGGTTTTAATCCCATTGAAAATTTGACGATTAAGTCATTGGTTGGTTTGGATCAAAATGATGTAGATGGTGTTAATTATAAGCCTTATGGTCAAACATACGGTGACATTAAAGAAGGACAAAAGACACTTTCCAATAGAAGAAATACGAACTTAAACTGGGAAAACTCAATTCGCTACGATTGGAAAATCAATGAAAAGCATCAATTGAGTGTGGCAGGGATTACACAATTGAACCAAGAATTATCAATTAGTAATTCAGTTACAGGTCAAAATTTCCCTTCAGCAGAAATTGACAATATTGGAGCAGCAGGGATTATTACAAATGCAGGTGAAAATCAATTTGAAAAACGTTCATTTGGTATTTATGGTGAAGCAACATATGCTTACGATGAAAAATTGTTTGTTACAACTGGTTTGAGAAGAGATATGTCCAACTTAATGGGTAGTAATGTAAGTAGCATTTTATATCCACAGGTGTCAGTAGCTTATAACTTAGACAAAGAAAACTGGGCAGAAGATATCTTTGATGCTTGGAAAGTAAGAGTGGCTTATGGCGAGTCAGGTCGTTTGCCTCATCCATTAGATGCACAAACTTCCTACTTAGCAACACAAACTGCAACAGGGCCAAGTTATGAAGCATATGTACTAGGAAATCCTGATATCAAACCAGAAAGAACTAAAGAATTAGAATTAGGAACGGATTTCACATATAAAAAATTAGATGTTTCATTTACATATTACCAACAACATACTGTAGACGCTATTATTTATACGGATTTGCCACCATCAGAAGGTTGGGTAACTTCGAGTGCAAAGTATGCTCAAAATGCGGGTGAGATTAAAGGTTCAGGTATTGAATTGAGTGTCAACTATAGAGTTTGGGAAACTCAAAACAGACGATTTGCGATAGACTTATTTGGTAATGTCAATTGGCAACAAAATGAAGTGATTGATACAGGAGGTGAGGAGTTCACTTATTTTGCTTCAACTATCCAAGAAGGTTACCCAGCGTATGCTTTCTATAATCCTAAATCAGATGGAGCAAAGTTTGATGAGAACGGTGAATATGCTGGAGAGATCGTAAGTGATTATCAATATTTAGGAAAACCTTTCCCTGATTATCAAGGATCATTTGGAGTAAACGTTACTTTATTCAAGAACTTAACAGCATCTGCATTATTTACGTATGCAACGGGATTCCAAGTGTATAATATTTCAAGTAGAAATGTTGCTCGTCAAGGTGATAACTTATATGCTAAAGAATATGCTTATGAAAATATGACGAGCTACCCAATCGGCTCACCCGAATATATCCAATGGGCAAATGAATTATCAACGTATGAATCTTCAAGAGGTAACTTCGTAGAAGATGGTGATTTCTTACGATTAAGTAATGTAACATTATCTTACGATTTAACAGACCTTACAAAGTCATTTATCGGTCAAAATGGAATCAATAGTTTAAGAGTTTCTTTCTCAGGAAGCAATTTATGGATGATTACAAAGTATAGTGGTCCTGATCCATTAGTTGCTGGAGAAGGTGGTTCAAGTGCAAGTAGAGGTATGTCACATATCGGTTCAGATTGGACGAGTGTTCCTCCTCCAAAGACGTATATGTTTACTGTTCACTTAGGAATTTAATCTTTCTACTTTATCGAAAACCATTTATAAAAAAAAGAAATTACGACATGAAACATATATTAATTTTTGCTTTATTTATTTCACTAACATCATGCTCAGGATGGGTGAGTGATGCATTGACTCCAAATGATATTTTGGACTATGAAGAAATGAATAAACCAGAAGCTTTTGGTAAAATTGATGACCAAGGAAACTTTTCAGTTGGTCCTAATCTATCATCTATTTTACATGCAGGAGCAGAATATTACCAATCAGTTTATACTTACGCAGGTGTAATGACAGATGAGTTTATCTGGGTAGAAGGTGGAAACGTTATTGTTTATAGAGAGATCGAAGAAGATGATCTTACACCACAAAACAGTAGTATCAAAGGATTTTGGTCAGACGCTCATAATTATAGAGCAAGAGCCTTAGAAAATATCACTAGAATAGAAGAAACTTCATGGAATTCTTCTTCTGATGAAGAAATGACAATTCGTCAAAATGCACTTTGGTATACTCATTTACATCATGCAAATGCACTAGCGAACTTGACTTATTATTTTAATACTGATGGTCACGGTAATGGTACTATTTATTTGAATGGTGAGGAGCAATCTGTAGAATATGTAATGGAATTGGCAATTGAGAATTTTAATCAAGCAATTTCATTTGGAGATGATTATCAAAAGAAAATAGCATATACATTATTAGCAAAATCGTATTTGGTTTGGGGTAACTTATCAGAAGCTGAAACTGCAGCTGCTTCAGGTTTAACAGCAAGTGATGCGAATTTTGGTTTTGATTACCAAAATGGTGTAATGAATAATGGTATTGGCGATGCTGCCGGAATTTACGGAAGAGAGCTTTCAGTACCTTCATATTTTGAAAACATCTTAACAACAGAAGCTTCAAAGACAAGATGTCCAATTGTCAAGCATACAGAACAAGATCGTCAAGTACAAGGGCTTTATGAATTGTATGATAGAACAGTTTTGACGGACTTTGTTGAAAATAATTTGATTCTAGCAGAAGTAGCTGCCAAAAAAGGAGAGAATGTAGATCAATACATTAATGAAATCCTTACTTATTTTGATACAAGTGCTGAAACAGTTTCTGGAATAACATTTAATGAGGTCATCGAGTATCGTAGAATTTATCTATCTTGGCGAGGTACAAGAATGTTAGACCTAAGAAGATTACAATGGGATGGTGAGAAAACGTCACCTTCATTTACTGAAAGACAAAATCAGTATTTCCCAATTCCTGATATAGAGTGGATGTAATATGTTGACGCAAACAAAGAAACCTAATAAAGTCATAAAGCGAAATACGATTTGGTATAAACTCCATTTGTGGTTGGGATTGATCAGTGGTATTGTAGTATTCAATACTTGCCTTACAGGGTCGATCTTAACTTTCGAACATGAGTTAGAGCCATTTGTATATCCACAGCGATTTGCATTTGCAGAAGGTGACTCTAGAGTTTCTTTGGAACAAATCCGTCAACAATATCAAGGGCAATATAACATTACAGGCTTCCGTATTTTTGAAGATATGGAAGTACCTATTCAACTATTTATCCGAGAAGGAAAAACATCTAAAGTAGGGTATGTAGATCCTTATTCAGGAGAATTATTGGATATTGGCATTCCCAAAGAAAGCATTTTTAAGACAATAGAAATGCTACACAGGAATTTACTTTTAGGAGATATTGGAAAACAAATTGTAGGAGCTTCTACATTGATTTTCTTATTCTTGGCTATTTCTGGACTTTACCTTTGGTGGCCTAAAAGAAACAAATTCAAAGGTAAATTTGGAATAAAAACCAAGGCAAATATTCGTAGAGTTCTTTATGATGTTCACGCTAATATTGGTATGTACTTAGTCATTGGCGTAATCATTTTTAGTGCTACAGGTTTAGTATGGTCCTATTCTTTTATTCGTAAAGGAATTAAGTCAATTGAAAAGCCCGAGGTAAAAGAAGAAAGACCGATTTCAACTGTTATTGAAGGTAAAGAAACATTGAACTGGGATACTATCTATGGGAATATCAATCAAATATTAGGTACTCCACACAGAAGTACTGTACGAATTTCTTCCAAAGCGGAAGGTACTATTTCTGCTAATATTACAATGCCTGGAGATCATGAAAACGCTTATCATTCTTTGTATTTTGATAAGTATTCAGGAGAGCTTTTAAAGAAAAAAATGTTTAGCGAGGTATATCTCGGAGATTATATTTACCGCTATATCTATCCAATACATAAAGGAAGTATTTATGGACTTCCCTCTCAAATTTTTGCATTTATAGTCTGTATATTTTCTTGTTCTCTACCTATTTCAGGATTATACATGTACTTATTGAAAAAGAAAAAATAACTATTCGTTTGACCTTTTTCTAAAACATCTAGAGATTTGAATTATTCTCTAGAGGTTTTCTTTTTTAAACAAAAAAGACTTTTATGGGTTAAATGAAAGAATCAAAACTAATCTCTAATGCTATACTCTCTCAAAAAAATCATTTCACCGGTTGTATTTGACAATTGGCTGGCGAATATCATGATCGCCTTTCCAAGAATAATAGGAGGGCTACTTTTGTGCCTTGAATTTGGGGCAAGTAAGTTTGGAATGCCATGGTCTACCACTGAAGAAATGGGACTGTTTCAAGTGGCATCTTGGTTTCCTGAAGATGTTGCAAAATTTGGATTCCCATTTAATATATCTCCTTTATTATTTGCTTGGTTAGGAGCTGCAACCGAGGCGATTGGTGGTTTATTTTTAGTACTCGGATTAGGAACTCGTATTTGGAGTTTCTTATTATCGATGACGATGTTTACTGCTATTTTCCTTCAAAAATGGCCTGATGCTATGGAATATGGAAGTAGTTGGCCTTTGTTGCCTGCAGCAGGATTCCTATGGATATCTATCTACTTGATGGTAGTTGGCTCTGGTAAATTGGGTTTAGATTACTTAATTGTGAAGTCTAAGAAAACAATGTCTTCAACTCTACCAGAACCAATAAATTAAAGAAAAATAAAAACCCTCAGCTTTAGTCAAAGACCAAAGCTGAGGGTAGTAGGTAAAGTTCTACTTAACTAAAACTAATCGATTTTCATTTTATTAAATCCTACCATTTTATTACCAACGGTAAGCGTATAAATGTATAAGCCATTTTGTAAATGACTGAAATCTTTTTGAATTTTATTTTCACCGATTGTAGTTCTTTCAATAACAATTCTGTCTACTAAAACACCATTGATATTGAATACATTGATAGTTGCCGTTGCTGAAACTTCCGAAGTAAAAGAGAATGTTGTTCCATTCACTACTGGATTTGGGAAGTTTTTCAATGAAGAAGTATTAATTGCATCATCAAAAACACTCGTTACTTCTTCATCAATTACTTCAACATTTACAATTTTCAATGTAGAAGCGCCATGACTATCCGTTGCCATTAAGGCTACTTCTGTAGTACCTGCTTTTAATGGAGCAAATACAAAGCTATCGTCTGCCATACCTACTAATACTACGCTTGAGTTTGTAGCTGCAATTGAGTATTCCATCATATCTAAGTCTTCATCTTCGAATACTTCATCAATGATTTGATAGAATGCCTCATCACCAATTGTCATTTGAATAGTTTCTACTTCAGCAGCAATTGGAGCTCTATTGACATTATTGATCATTACTTTTATTTCATGTATTGCTTCAACACCATGCTCATCCATTACTTTAATGTTTAAAGTATGCTCACCTGCCATATCATAGTCAGGGTTGATACTGATGTTCAACATTCCATTATTGCTAGAAGTAATTTCTGCATTGATAGCTTCTAATCCTTCTACTTCGAATGAAATCATGTCATCTTCTTTATCTGAAGCTTTCAATTCCAATACATTTTTAGTGCCCTCATTGTACGTTAACATTGTAGGGATTTCCATAAATGTAGGTGCTTGGTTATTGAATAATGCAACTTCAAATGAAGCAGGAGCAGCGAAAGGATCATTTGAGATAACATTTACTGTAGCACTTACTTCTGGTAATGTTTCAACTGAAGATTTTACAGTAGCTGTAATTGTTTGCTCAGCACCTTCTTCTAATGAACCATTTAAAGCATCAAGTGTTAACCAGTATTCACCAGCTTCCTCTTTTGCTAATGCTCTTGTCATCCACTGTACAGTTCTAAAGTTATAACCAGCTGAAGTTATGTCCATCCATCCATCTTCTGTTAAGTAGAAGAAAATATTTTTCATAGACTCTTCACTATTTACATAACCTTGAGGGTGTGTAAGACCTAGATCATATGAGAATACGACATAGAAAGCTTCGTTTGGATAGATACTTTGTGTTTCCTCTAATGGTAGTGTAAATAAATCACCAATGTTATCAAAACCATTTGATTCTGGTCTCATTTCTTCTTGATAAATAATATTAGAAGTGTTGATTTCATTACCGACCATCACCGTAACAGTAATTTTACCATTTTCTAAACCATAAGGTCTGTACCAAGTTTGAACATGAGATAATTCAAATCCATCTACTGGAGCAATAAACTTAGTGGCTGCATGGAATACATTACCACCAAATCCTAAGAAGTTATTTGCTGAAGTTTCATCATCATGTTTTAAGATTGCATGATACATTTCTTCTTCACCTTCTTCAGTTACAGATTGATTTGGAGCATTTTCAATAACATTTTCTAGTGTATTCTTTTCAGTGCTCATTGGAGAAGTCATGATATGATCAGCATCTCTCTTGTAATCAATCACAACATTGTAATCCAATACAGAATTACCTGCTTTATTGTCTACAGTAAATGTATAGTTTGATTCATGAGAGGCATCATCAGCATATACCATGATATCTTCTGAAACAACATTTAGTACAGGAGGCAAGAAAGCGTCTAATCCAAATGCAATACTTGCAGTATCACCAATAGCTGAGACCATATGAAGTGAATCAATGAATGATAATGAATTCTCATTAGGTGTTACAGTCGCTTTCATTTCAAATACTTGACCAGGTTGAATTGTTGTCGATACAACTCCATAATCAACATACAATTGGAAATCTGAAATCGGTACCCAATAAATCATTGGTCCCCAGAATCCAGCTTCTTCATATTTGAAAGTAACATCTACGTTACCTGCATTATTCATCACTAACTCAGCAATATCAAAGTCATCTGTTCCTTTGTTTGTCAAGTAGAAATCTTTTACGATGGCTTGACCATCTGCCATGCGACGACCATAGTCTAATGAATCTTTGTTGAAAGTGGCCTCCGGAACACCCGTTACATTTAAAGTCACAGGAATTGAAATAGCCTCTTTGTTTGGTGTTACATTTCTAAAGATTAAATCAGACATATATTCTCCACCTGGCATTTCAGTAGCATCTACAACAAAGTCGATTGTTTTTGATTCACCTGCAGGAATTGTAATTTTTTGAGAGGGAACAAATTCAACCACTGCTCTATCTTCAACAAAACTTGTATAACCAGCAACTTCTACAAAGTTTGACGCATCATGGTTTTCAATACCAATAACCATTCTATCTGCCCAAGAATCTACTCCTGACTGATTCTCTGTAGTATATTGGAATTTAATTTTTCCATTTTTGTAAAGAACAACTTGAGCAGAAACTTTGCCACCGAAGATAGCTTGGAAGTGTAAGTATCTGTTGTAAGAAATTACTACTTTTTCTTCATCAGCATAGTACCAAGGACCTTTTGTAGGATCTTCATCATAGTAATCCCATCCACCTAGCATCCATAATGGAGCGATAATGTTGTTTATGTCATCATCGATACCCATTCTTTCACTAAATGAACCAAATTTTAAATCATCAAATGACATATAGCCATTATCTGCTACATAGATTGTATTGTAATCATTTCCGAAATAATTGAAAGTAAAAGGAAGTTCATACGCTTTAGTAAATTTACCTTCTTCCATTTCAATTTTTTCACCTTCTCTTGTTGCATCAATCCAAGCAAAAGTTGGTGCTGAAGCATCTCCTTCACCACTTAATACTTTCTTATTATCTCTCCATGAATAAACAAAATCTGGAATTTCATTTGCAGGAGCCGCTTCTTCTGCTCTATACATCCAACCATTTACAACAGGAGAAACTTCTAAATCTACAGGACCATCAACATTTGAAATTTCAATTGATGTTGTTAATGACTCACCAGAATTTAAAGCAAATGATAGAGGAGTAGTATCTAACGCAATGGCAGGAGCTTCTGCAACTGTACCCGAAAGATTAACAATAAACTCTTCACCTTCTGCATTCGTTAACGTCAATACGTCTGTTTTATCACCTAATGTACTTCCTTCTAAAGTAATCTTTAAGTCTGTAGTGTGTCTAGGTGTGATTTCAAATGAAGTTTTATCTAGTGTATAGTGATCATTTTCTAAGACAGCACTTACAATATTGGCTGTTTTAGCACCTTTATTTTCAATTCCTAATGTAATTGATTGTGCTCCACCAATAAATACAGTACCGAAATCAAACTCGTTTCTAGTTAACTCAAGTACTTCTTCAGCACCAGAAGTTATATCTAATTTTACAGTAAAGTGAGATAAAGGTGTTTGTGGATCATTACTGCTGATAGAAATATTTTGAACATTTTGTCCTTCAATAGCATAGTCTGTAATGACATCAAAAGTAATATCTATAGATTCACCCACAGGAACTAATCCATTTGTAGAACTTAAGTTACTGATTAAATCAAGACCAGGATTATTAAAT
Organism: Flammeovirga sp. AWQ4_249; assembly: GCF_056161045.1. Lineage (NCBI taxonomy): Bacteria > Pseudomonadati > Bacteroidota > Cytophagia > Cytophagales > Flammeovirgaceae > Flammeovirga > Flammeovirga sp. AWQ4_249. Next base: position 155,864 of record NZ_JBSWYJ010000002.1, on the reverse strand, counting down.
TTCACACGAACATTTTCAAATTGATCAAAGAAAATTGTTCTTCCCTGTACATACCAAGGATCTAATAATGTGATACCATCTTGTTTATCTGGATTTTCAAGAGCTAAGAATACACTTTCTGCATAACTATAATACCCACTAGGACTCCAAGGATCTTCAACTAATAAGCCATTTAGATCTAAGTAACGGAATTCGATATTACCATTATCAAAAAGAACAATTTGGAACGTGACATTACCACCATCTATTCCTTTTACATAACAATTTTTGTATTCAAGAATAGCATAAGTGTCTCTCTTCGCAAAATAAATATCACCATTTTTTGCAATATCTAATTCATAGTATAATGCTGAAATAAATCCATTTGCCATCCAGTATTTACCAAGACCAGGAGTAGATCCATTCAATGGGTCATTTTGGTCTAAAGTAATCATACCAAAAGTTGTTGCATATAAGTTCTCAGCATATTCACCATAATAAGGAAAATCAAAACCAAGATCCAATTCATAATACTTATTATCACCATTGATTTTAAATGCTTCACCAATGTCAATAGTTCCTTCTTCTCCTTCAATTTCTTCCCAGAAAGTAGCATCAGTTTCATTTGTTTTATCCCATGAATAACCAAATCGATGTACACCTTCTTCCACTTGATCAGAGAATCTAGGGATAGAGTATTGTAGAGGATAATCTCCAGTATTATTGATGGTTACACTACCTTGAGTAGTTTCGTTATAAGCTAAAGTATGTAATTGTTCTTCAGGAGATACATCAATTTTCGAAGGAGTAGCAGCTACACCAAAGAGATTGATATGATGTTCCATACCTTCTACATCTACTAATGTCAATACAGTATTTGTATTGCCAGGAGTTTTTGGATGATAGGTTACAATAATATCTGATTTCGCTCTAGTTGGTAAAACTGAAGGTGATTCTTTGATTGAAAAATTAGTATCATCATTGACAGAAGCACTTGCAACAACAAAATTACCATAACCATAATTGGCTAATTCAATGACCATATCCTTTTCAGCATTAACGAAAACACTACCAAAGTTGGCAATTTCTACCGATTTGATACTTGGCTTTTGGTTAGAGACATTGAAGGTAACAGGCAAACGAACTTCTTCTTGAGTTTGGTCATTTGTTTCTAAAACAATATTAGAACCATAGCTACCATTACTTAATTTTGATGCATCTAATGTTACATTAACTTCTTGAGAACTTGCAACATCGATATCACCACTGTAAGGAGAAAGTGTTATATACTCTCCAACATGTTCATTTAAAGAAGCAATAGCTGTTACGAAAGCCCAACCTTGTCCTTCAGTAGCCATTGCAGTTGCAAGAGAAGTGAATGTTTGGTTATTATCAAAACTAAACCATTGATTACTCTCGTTAATTTCAATCTGCTCAGGTGTTAAACTCCAAGCTCTATTGACACCAATAGGGAAGATATTTCCTGCTTCAAAACGAGCATTTAACCATACAATAGAACCAGCAGGAACTAATATATTTTCTTCAGGATGCAATTGCTTATATCCTTCATAAGATGCATTTGGAATCACACCATTATAAATTACCTCCGCTTGCGTAAAGATATTACCTACTCTGATTTCAATAATTGGTTCACCCACTGTGATACCATTGATATAAATACCTAAATCTGTAATATTGAAATCCTTATCTTGATCAACATAAAATGCTTGAATTACTGAATTTGGTAAAGTCTCATCCGTTTCTCCAATTACATATTGTGCCCAAGTAGCATCAAAATAAGAAAGAGAACTTGATTCGAATGGTGCTAAATCTTCTTCAGAAGAAAGTACTTTATTATTCGGAACCATTTTTCTTCCCATAGTAGGAATAGTAGATGAATGTGTTCCAGGATTAGCTTGTGAAAGTGCATTATTTGTATCAATGTTGAACCAACTTTGACCTACTGAAGCCATCCATCTTAATAATCCTTCACCAATATTTTCGATAGTAAAAGTTTCTTCATTTGAAGTCCCCATTTCAGTATCAATATCAGAGATTATCTCTGATGTACTTAATGAAACTTCAGGACCATTATTCGTCGCTGTGATGATGATGTTTGATAATGCAGAAGCATTTGTCCATCTATCTCTGGCAACTACTGCAATATGATATTCCGTAGTTTGTGATAAACCATGCAATTCATAAGTTACAGTTTCACCTGCTTCAAGATTTGATTTTACATACATTGAAGCTGCCTCCATATAGTTTTCAGCAGTGATTTCTTCTGTAGAATAATATATATCAAATGCACTTGCTCTTGAATCATCTTCATCCGTAGGTACTGACCAAGAAAGTGTAATGAAATCATGTGAGCTATTGACAACCAATAGATCAGCAACAGCATTTGGAGCTACACCTTCATTAACTTGCATCGCAAGACCGGCATCAATGATACCAATACCCATCATTCCTTGGAAATTAGGATTAGCATCATAGATTTCACTTGTTGAATTGGTCAATTGAGCCCAAAGTGCTTCAGAAGTATATTCTGCATTTCCGAATTGTGATAACACAAGACCGGCAATACCTGATACGTGAGGACAAGCCATTGAGGTACCTTGTAAATAGCCATATTGGTCACCAGGTAAAGTACTCAATACACCATCAATGTTACTTAATGACACATCACCACCTGGAGCAGTAATATCTACCCATTCACCATAGTTTGAATAATATGCTCTACGATTAGCAGGACCAGTAGAAGCTACGGTCATGATTCTATCGTAGTAGCCCGGGTAGTATTTATCATCGTTATTGTCATTACCAGCTGCAAAGATGACAATACCTCCCTTCATTGGGCTACCTTCATAGTTACCCGCTTCTTCAATAAAGTAGTCAATAGCGTCCATAACCGATTGTTCATAAACTCCAGCAGCAGTATATCCCCATGAGTTTTGAGAAATTACTGCACCGTTGTTTGCGGCATAGACATAAGAAGCAGCTGTGTTGTTTTTGGGACCACTTAAAATAGGTAAAGCCATAAGGCGGACTCCATTTCCAGAGCCATCACCACCAGCAACGCCAGCTACACCGATTCCATTGTTGTTTGTGGCAGCAACAGTACCGGCTACGTGTGTACCGTGAGGTTGAGGAACGATTTCTCCTTGTCCATAAGAGAAGTCATAACCATGAATATCATCAACATATCCGTTTCCATCGTCATCAACACCTTCTTCACCGTTGAGTTCGATTTCGTTTACCCATACATTGTCTTTTAAATCTTCGTGACCAACGTCTACACCTTCATCATGAATAGCGATGATCACTTCCTTTTTACCTGTAGTAACAGCCCATGCATCAAATAAATTAACATCTGCATTTTCTACCCAATTATCACCACTACCATCATTTTCATAATGCCATTGTTTTGATAAATAAGGGTCATCTGTAGGAAGTTCATTAATTCCATAAGTCGATGTTGCAGGTGAAGCTACTTTTGGTTGTCCTACAGGATCAATTAAAGTTTTTTCTAAAATTGGTTCAGCAATGCTCACATTTTCTAATGAAGCATACGCTTGAACAGCTGCAACAGCCTTTCCATTGTCTACATCGATTTCATACCATAAATGAAGTCCATGTTTACGCAATTTTTCTTCATTTTTAGCATCAAAAGGGAATACTCTCCTTAGGTTATGTGCATGAAATTGTGAGGAAACAGCGTCAAACTTTGAAAGTCCGATAGATAGAGTGCCAGTAGAATTTGTTCTAGCATTGGAAATTTGTTGTAGGCCTTCATCCGTAAACTTAATACGAAGAACACCTTGTCCTACACCTTGACTAAAGGTGGTTGGAGTCTGTGCCATCGCTGAGTGGCTAGTGGTCATCAATGATGATACCCCTAACATTGCTCCCAGCATAACACCTCGTAGTGTTTTAGTCATGTTAATTAGAAGTTATAAATAATTTGAATGGTCCTCTACTTTTTATTAAAAGCAGAATAGAGCTTTTTAAGAGCGTCGATCTCCTTATCTCTTTCTCTGATCATTTGGATAATCTTTTTATTCTCGATATCCTCTTGACCAATATCTTTGTCTTTTTTACTGTTGGACATTTGATGAAAAAATTATCCTTTTCAATTATTTACAATTGTATAAGTTGATGAGAATGAATAAGAATAATCAACCTCTATTCAACTCCTACATCATCAAGAATCAACCTCTACTCAACCACTATAGGTTTTTTAATAAATTGATAGTCAGTATTTTGAGCTTTTATTTTTTTAAATGATTTTATAAGGAATCAAATAAAAAAAGCTAAGTTTAAAGTATAATTAAAATGAAGTATTGACGAAAAATCACTCTATAGAATGTGAATAGTATTAATAAGTATCAACGAAGTTTAATGTATTTTATGGAACGATGTTACTTTTTAAATGTTTAAGGTTAATCAAATATATTTGTAGATGTTTGAATACAAACTAAAATAAACTCTTGATGTCTATAACCATCTATTTGGTTATTAATTCCAATAAAAATGAAATTGCTACACCTAATTTTAATACTGCTCACAGCTTCACAATTTTCTATGGCTTCGGGTCAAAGTGATCAAGAAAAGATCGAGGAATTATATTCTTTGGTCAATGAGTTTTCTACTAAAGATATTGACGTAACTTTTGGTTATTTAGATCAAATCGAGTTTTTGATCAAGGATAAAAAATCAGAAGAGTATGGAAAGTATTTATTTGAAAAAGCTAAATATGATATCATCAATGATAACATCATGGAATCCTTAAATAATCATTTGCTAGCTTTGCAAATTTTTGAGGCACATCACAATGATGAAATGATTTGTTCTTGTCTTGGGAATTTAGGAATTGTGTATATCAAAACGGGGCAGCTAAATAAAGCTTCAGAGTACTTGAATAGAGCCTTGAAAATCACTGAAATTCTACCGGAAGTGAAGGTTCTGAAAATCAAACCTGCAGTACTTTCAAACTTAGGTGTCATTGCTTTTGAACAAAAAAAGTATGAAGAATCAATTAATAGAAATAAGGAGTTAATTTCATTTGCTCATAGTATTAATAACAAATACATAGAAGCAAAAGCGTATCATAATTTGGCTTATACCTATGAAGTTTTAGGTAAAATCAATCTTGCTATTGAGAATTATGAAAAAGCACTTCAATTGAAATTAGAAATAAAAGATATTGAAAGTAGTATCAGAACGTATGTTGATGTAGCTATTTTATATGGACAGAAAAAGAATTTTTCTAAAGGAGATGAATATATCAATAAGGCTATAACGATTGCTAAAGATCTTCATTCAGACGCAATGTCTAAACATGCCAATGAAACAGCATCAAGATATTATACTTACAAAGGGGATTATGAAAAAGCCTATACATATCTAAAAACTACCCATGCTATAGAAAAGGAGATGACTACAAAAGAATACAATGATTATGTATCCTCAATTGAAGATAAGTTTGAAAAAGAGAAATCATTTTTACTTCAAGAAAAACAGCATAAGAAGAATTTATTTATTGCTTGGGTTGTAGCGATTATCTTTTTTGCGGCTTTAATCATCTTCTTTTTATTATATCGCCTTTCTCGTCAAAGAGTAAAAATTAAGGTAATAGAAAATCAGAAGTTACAGCAGAATGAGGTTTTGTTACAAAAGGATATTGAACTTAAAAATAAAGAATTGACCACTTCAGGAATGAACTTGATTCAAAAAAATGAATTAATCAATGAAGTAACAGAACAACTCCTTTCTATCTATAGTTCAGTGGGTGAAAAAGAACGAAAAACAATTAAATCTGTTTTGTATGATTTACAAAATGCAGATAATTCAGAGTTATGGAAAGAGTTTGAACTAAGATTTAATCAGGTACATACGGAGTTTTATAAAACATTGAATGAAAAATTTCCTAATCTTACACCGAATGAGAGAAAGCTATGTGCCTTCTTAAAATTAAACATGACGTCAAAAGATATTTCATCCATTACTAAGCAAAGTGTAAAAACAATTGAGCAAGCTCGGTTTAGACTACGAAAAAAACTTGGATTAACGGGTGAAGATGTTGATTTGAGAGATTTCTTAGAAAATATATAAAGTAAAAACCCCTCCAACTTTTGAAATTGAAGGGGTTTATTTTTATTTCTTTGGTTCAACCAAATAGGGATTGACACCCAATTGCTCAATGATATATTTAATAGCTAATCTAGCTTTTACACTATTACCTGCAGCATCAAGAGGAGGAGAAATGGCTGCAATTCCGAACTTTCCAGGAATCACTGCAACGATTCCACCACCCACACCAGATTTGGCAGGGGCACCAGTATTAAATAACCATTTACCAGCATCGTCATATAAACCTGAAGTCGCCATGACTGACAAGGCATGTTGAGCTGAAATAGGAGCAATTACTTCTTCACCTGTCATCGGATTAGTTCCTCCATTGGCTAAGGTAGATCCCATTACTGCAAGGTCTTTTGCATTTACATTTAAAGCACATTGTTTTGTGTAGACATCCGTAGTTTCTATTGGATCAAAATACATACGGTTGTAAGAATGTAATAACATAGCAATGGCTTGATTTCTCTTATTGTCATTTGCTTCACTTACATAAACAGGCCAATTCATCGTCAAAGTTCGCCCAGCAAAAGCACTTAAAGTTCCTTTAATATTGATCCATTTTTCAACGGAATCTTTTCCAGTCATTAAACTAGTTGTTGCAATTGCACCTGGGTTTACCAAAGGATTAATTTTCTTTCCTTTTGAACGTTCAATAGCGGTAATCGAATTAAAAATCTCACCTGTTGGTTCTACACCCACTTTATCAGCAACGCTATCAGGGCCAATATTATCGATGACCTTAGCCATTACAAATGCTTTAGAAACACTTTGAATAGAAACTTGAGATTCAATATCTCCGATTGAATAGCTTTTTCCATCCGTTGTCACGATTACAATTCCAAAAATATCTGTGGGTACTGTTGCTAATTCTTTAATATAATCAGCATTCTTTCCTTCTTTAACACCTTTGAATTTTTCATAAGCTTTCGAAAGTGCTTCTTCATATTCTTTAGGTTTAATTTTTTGAGCAAAAGCACTTATCGATACTATTCCAATTAACAAGAGAGAAATTGAAATTTTTAGAGCTTTACTATTCATAAATTATAGTGTAATTGGTTATGTCTTCATTTGAAAATAGGTAAATGCTAAGTTATTAAAATACAGAGTATTAATGTATTATTGTTTGATGGAATTTCTGTATTATTTGAAGTGAAAAAAAATCCCTTCACCGAAATGAAGGGATGTATAGAAAACTAAAATTTGTTTATTTGATTAGTTTAATGAAATGAGATTCACCGGAAGAAGTGGTTATTTTGTAGATATATAATCCATCTTCCCATTGAGTGGTATTAATTTTATGTTCAATAATTCTTTCGGTATCATTATTATTTTCCAGCTCTAAAATAACTTTACCGTTTATTGTGATAACTTCTGCTGTGAATGATTCTCCAATATCTAATCCATTAACTCTGACAAAAACTTCATCATCTTGGATAGGGGTAGGATAGGCAGACAGCACTATTTTTAATTTTGAATTCATCTTAGTAGTTACTTTTATGGGGTCATATATTGTGAATGATCCATCAAAATCAACTTGTACTAATCTGTAGTAGTTTGTTGTATTTTGATAAGTATCTGTATATTCATATTGTTTTAGTGTAGAGCTATTTCCTGAAGCTTTTTTTCTAATTATTTCATTAAAGTCTTTACCATTCATTGATTTTTCTAAAATGAAATGTGAAGCATTTACTTCTTGGGCTGTTTCCCACTGTAAAAGAACATTTTGGTTTTCATAATCTACTTCAGCACGGAATGAAATCAACTCAACAGGTAGGTCATTATTACTGTCAACCATAATACTTTTTTCTATAGAAGCTGGTGCAAACGTTGAAAAAGAATTAATTAAATCTGTTTCACTTGTTTCCAGATAATAAACCGATGAAGCATTTTCTTGATTCCAAGAAGATGAGATACTATGCCAAAAATTAGCATTCATAATGCCCAACTCTTAAGTAATTTTCATCTCCACTAGATAAAGTGAAGTTGGTAGAAGGATCTTCTAAGTACATTCGAATTTGTACACCATTGGATAGTACAGCATCAGTATGAAAATCCCAACCACTTACTTTAGAAACATACAATTCAGCACTATTGTCGTCAGTAATTGAACTTGCATGTGAATTGCCTAAGTATTCAACATAATAATCAGCAATGTCACTGTTTTGACTTACCTTAATTGCCGCTCTTGCATATTCAGAAGTACTGCCTATTGGGAAAATGTAAAACCCGTCAGCCGGTGCTAATTGTTTTTTTGTTACTTTACCAATAACATAAGAACTAGATGAAGAATTTATTTGACCTACATTTTCCTCTAGTATTAAATGAGGAACTGTAAGTAAACCATTCGACAATAAAAGGTTATTTTCAATCCTAATTTCTGAAGTTGATGTAACACCATTAAGGTTATTAATTTCTAATTGGTAAAAGGATTCTGTTACATTACCCTCTATAGTTTGGTTTGATGAACCAATGAAATAAACTTTAAATATACTGGTTTATAGAGTGTTATTGCTAAAATTAGGCCAATTTCCTTCGATAGCTAAATTAGCTTCCAATTCTACATTACCTGTTCCAGTGAAAGCAATAGAATGAATAGCTCTATTAATATTGACACGTTGAGTTGTATTTCCGTTGAATTCTAAAGTGAAATTATTACTGAAAATAGCATTTTCTCCAATAGATACATTTCCTTTGATGATTAATTTTTCTTCTGTATAAATTAGATTTCCTTCATTTAAAATGAAATCCCCCATTATTTTTACATCATTTCCATTACCATCAATAGTAATTGAAGCATTAGAAGATACATAAGTAGAATAAGCTAAAATTGTATTATAATTCGAAATAATAATTGATTTTCCTTCAGGAATTACAATTATTGCAGAAGATTCATGACCTGAAATCTCACCAGGATAATTTGTCGGTATTCCCAAACCATCAATGTCCCAGTTATCTTTATTTTCCCAATTATTATCTATTGCCCCTGTAAATGTGTAGATATTTCCATTGGGATAAACTGTAATATTAATTTCATCGGAAGCATATTGATCTCCTCTTGTTGCAGTAAATTGAACAGTATAAGTCTTTGCTTCAGTTAGTGTTTCACTACAAGTAATGTTCATCGTTTTTTGATTAGTAGAGGTGAGTGTTAACACTTCAGGCGCATTCCAATTATAGATAAATTCATTTGATGAATTTAGAGTTGGAGTTAAGGTGATGGATTGATCTTTTGTCGTAATAAGATCTTCACCTAAGTCAGCAGTAAGCGTAACATCATATTCTGTCATACTGATATCATCCAAATAAATGACAGCATTCGTTGAGTTTGGAGAACCTTGAAGGAAAAGTTTAGTACTCACAATATCTACATTTACAGCACCATTTATAAAACCTTCTTGAACTGTTGTATTTTGTTCCATTACACCAATGATGCCACCGACTCTAGAAGTATTATCACTTTTTACATTGATAGAGATATTCGTTATGCCTAGATTTTTAACTGTACAGTTTTGACCATAGCCAATAAACCCGACTCCTAAAGTTTCTTGATCAGGATGCTTTGTTATAGTTAAGTTATCAATCGTATGAAAATTTCCATCAAATGAACCTGTAAAAGTAGCAGAAGAATCATTGTCAGCTTGTTTGATACCAATAGGATGAAATATTTGTCTTGACATATCGATATCGGCTGTCAATTGATAATGATAACCCCAATACGTTTTGTTATTATCCAATTCTAATAGATTGGCAACGGTATTAATTTGGTAAGGATCCATTGTAGTTCCTGATCCACCAGAAAACGTTTGAGCTAATAAAGTAGGTGTGACAATACTGTAAAAAAGTACTGTCAAAAGTAGCTTGTAGTAATAATTCATATGTAGTGTAAAAGATTAAAAAGTAGTAATAATCTTATATTTAAATATGTAAAAAATACACTATTTAAATAGGTGTTAAAATTTATGGTTTGTAGGGTGTGTTTTTTGATTTTGTTCGATTTTAAGCCCGAATCAAAGTTTATAAAGAGTTTTTTGAAAATAAATGGGTGTTTTGAGGATATTACTTGACACTTATATATTCCAATTCTATTTATTTATTATATATTGTGAATCACATTTAATACAAAAGACTAAATAAAACATTGATGAGCAGACGATACTTACTATTGGTGACTGTCTTTACACTATTATCTACCTTTACTTTTGCACAAAAAAAAGTTGACTTGAGTAAAGCCACAGTAAAGAAAGGACTATGGCATGGTGAATTTATTTATAATTCAGGTTTTACTTTTCCTATTACTATAGAAATTACAAAATCCAAAAAAGGAGGGTTTGAAGGAAGTTTATATTGGTACAATTACTTTAATACTAAATGTAAAATTAAAGGTGATTTAACTAAATCAAAACCAGAGTTTATTGAAACAAATTTGATCTATGGTAAAGCCATGGATTTTGGAGAGTATGTCATTGAATCTGTTGAAAATAATGTAATCACAGGCTACAGTGAAAATGATGAAACAGGTAAAAAAGATGCCTCTTTTCGTATAGTCCATGAGAGTGATTATTCTTCAGAAGAACTTGTAAAGATTGAAAAAGCAATCAAAGCAAGCCAAGAAAAATATGGAGAGCAAAAGTTTACAATCATCAATGATGAAAAATTACAAACGGATGTACTTCAAAATATAAAAGATTACTCTTTAAAAGATACAATCTATAATAAGCCGCTTACTTTCACTGGAAGTATGACACAAGGACCTCAATTAAAAGGAGAACTTGAAGGAACATTTGAATTACCAAACAATTTCTATATGGTCATAAAAATTATGGGATTTGAAGTAATTTCAGGACGTAATGAGAAAGAAAGTTGGACCTATTCTACAGTCGATAAGAAATTGAATATTAAGGATCTTAATAAGAAAGACGATGATATGTCGATGTGGGAAAGTGATATTCATGCAATGTTGGATAGTGGTTTTCAGGTACGTAATTTTGGAGAAGGTGTAGTCAATGGTCAAGATTGTTATAGAATTGTCATTGAAAAAGGCATGGATTATAAAGGTTATTACTTTTCAAAAGAGCATTATCGTATTGTAAAAGAAGAGTCTAATAATGGGTTAGAATTTACAAAAGGTTATATCAAAGATGACATTTTCATTCTTCAGTCTGTAGAGGAAGTAGGAATGGATAGTAAGACAAAGATGACTTTTGATGAATTTAAATTTAACCAAACAATTGATTCTACAATTTTTTATCCTTCAGCAGAAATGTTGGAAAATGTAAAAGAAGAAGTAGCTGACCAAGTAAAAGGAGCCGATTATTTTAATGACTTAGGTATCGAACATTATAAAAATGGTGAATTTGAAAAAGCAAAAGCACAGTTTGATAATGCCATTCGTAAGTCTAGAAATAATGCAACATTCTTCGCTAATAGAGGAAGAGCAAATCTTGAATTACAAAATTATTATGAAGCGATTTCAGATTATAATCAATCGAATCAACTACATACAGAAGTAGATTATGCTAACTATTACTACTTAGGTTTAGCGAAGTATAATTTAAAGGATTTTAAATCTTCTGTAATAGACTTCAAAGAAGCATTGAAAGGTGATAAAAAAAATATCAATCGTCTTAACTATAATTATGTTGGGATGAGTTACTATCATATGAATGAAATAGATAGTGCTTTGGTTTATCTTAAACTTTGCTCTGAACAAGAAGATGCTATTGGACAAGATTATTATAATTATGCTTACATATTAAGAGAAGCAGATCAATTAGAAACCTCTGTGGCTTTCTTTAAAAAAGCAACTGAATTAGATCCTGAAATGCCAGGTTTCCACAATCATTACGGTATTACTTTATACCGTTTGGGAGAATATGAGAAAGCAAAAGATGCATTTACCAAAGCCGTTGAGTTAAATGATGAAGTTTTAGACTTTACAAATAATTTAGCGAACTCTTATATGGAAATGGGAGATACTGAAAATGCATTAAAATATTTCTTAAAAGTAGAAAAAAGAGTGGATGAACCGAATGCTTCTTTGAGCTATAATATAGGACAATGTTATCATCATTCTGGTGATTACATAAAAGCAATGGAATATTATAACAAAGCAATTTCATTGAACTCTTCTAAAGCAGAGTTTTACGATGCGAGAGCTTACTTGAAAAAGATCAATAATGATAAGAAAGGTGCAATTCAAGATTTTACAACGTCTATTAATTTATACGACAAAGATCCAGTCATCTATTACGAGAGAGGTTTATTACAACAAGAATTGCATAATAAACAGTCATCTTGTGAAGACTTTAATAAGGCAGCAGAATTAGGCCATAAAGAGGCGAAAAAAATGGTAGAAGAAAACTGTAATTACAAAGATCAGTAATTTTAAATACCACTTTATTCAAATCCCTTTAGGAGCTAATTCTAAAGGGATTTTTTTATGCCCAATCCTAGTCTTTTATAAATAAATAGATATAATTATTATCCACATACTACAATTTTAAATAAGCTATGTTAAACACACTATCCTCTTTTTTCAATAACTTTTTAAATATTTACCGGGGGATTCAAAGAGAAATATGGATTCTTTCATTTGTATCACTTATCAATAGAATAGGTGCTATGGTGATTCCCTTCTTGTCACTTTATTTATCTGATAGCAAGGGATTTACTTTCACTCAAGTAGGATGGGTGATGTCTGCTTTTGGAGTAGGTTCTCTAGTTGGTTCATGGCTAGGAGGTAAGCTGACAGATAAAATCGGTTTTTATCCTGTGATTGTTGTGAGTTTATTTACGTCAGGCATCGGACTTATTTTACTTAAAGAATTAGACACTTTATGGAGTATAAGTGTAGGCTTTTTTTTAGTAACGGTCTGCACTGATCTTATTCGTCCAGCCATCTTTGTCGCCTTAGATAAATTCAGTAAACCTGAAACGAAAACAAGGTCGATAACTTTATTGCGTTTGGCCATTAATTTAGGCTTTGCTTTTGGTCCAGCATTAGGAGGTATCTTGATCTCAGGATTAGGCTATGCATCATTATTTTGGATCGATGGGTTAAGTTGTCTTGTCGCTGTGACTCTATTTATTATTTCTTTACCCAAAAGGAATTATCATCATGTAAATAAAGAAAAGAAAACACATGAAGAAAATATTAAAATGTCACCTTACAGAGATGTTACATATTTAATATTTATTTTATCACTAACTTTATTTGGGCTGATTTTCATTCAATATTTCAGTACGGTTCCTTTATTTTATAAAGATGTACATCAATTGGATGAGGCAACCATTGGATTGATTCTTTCGAGCAATGGATTTGTTATTTTTCTAACAGAAATGCCCCTAATGCATTGGGTTGAGAAACAAAAGAAATGGTCGAATATGCAGGTGATGATGTTGGCCATTATATGTATCATCCTTAGCTATTTATTGCTGATATTTGGTGGTAATATTGTTCTTTTAATTATTGGAATGATGCTTTTGACAGTAGGAGAAATGTTGATGTTTCCCCTTTCAAATACAGAAGCTATGAAAAGATCATCTGGTAAAAAACAAGGTGATTATATGGCGTTGTATGCAATTTCCTTTTCAATAGCTCACCTTATTGGTCATAATTTAGGGATGCAGTCTATTGATCAGATCGGTTTTAATATTACTTGGTCAGGAATGATTGGTGGGTTATTTATTTGTCTTTTTTTATTGCATAGATATAACACCATAACAAAGAGAGAGACTGAAAAAGTTTTGGAGAACTTATCCATTAATGAAAATTAATTAAAAACTTACATAATAAGTTAACAATGTTATGAGTATGGTTCATATGAGTTAGAAAATCACTAATTTGTATGAACCAAACTCTGTTTGATTTTTTAAGGTATAGTACAGCTATGTATACCTACAAACGTATTTGATTCATTCTAAAATTAACAACAAAACATGAAGAAATTCATCTTTGCCTTACTAACAATGTGTGCACTTTTTTTATTCTGGAAACAAAGTAACAGTCAGCCTAAGATTCTGAATGAAGACATCATTTTGAGTCAGAGTAGAAGTCAGTGGTATAACAAAACGGTGAAAGCATTTTTCCAAAATAAATCGGATGTCCTGTTTACAAAATGGGATGATGGTGTAGTGAAAATAAAATTAAAAAGTCCATTTGAAGAAGTTACTGACAAAGTGATTGCTGATCAATTATATAAAATGACAGACTCCCTAAAAACTTCTAGTATTGAAAACCGAATTGCATTTTTATTTATTGATGCTGAAGGTGTAGAAATGAAAATTACTTATTTTGATAAGAATAATGCAGAGGCACATTTATCATCTCAAAAAAGTACTTCAAAAGCTTTGTAATGCATTTCGAAAGAGTTCAATTTATCATACCATCATTAAATTATAGTTGATTAATTTGCTGTAAGTAATTTTAAAAATGAGATTAATAAGACGAATACTACTCGCTTTTTTATTGTTATTTATTTGTGTTTTGGGGAGTTTACATACCAAAATAATAATCATAGGTGGTATAATTTTATTACTTAGAAAAGAATCATTTTTTAGGAACCAATTCAAAGTAAAGAAAAGGTGGGTTTTATTATCGACATTATTTCTATATCTAATATGTTACCCTAATCGCTCATTTCAGAAAGAAGACCAATTCCAAAGTATTTACTTGGATAAAGACTTTGAAACGATTTCAATGCCTTGGATACCTTATTTAGGTAGTATAATCTCAGAAGAAGATGGCCAATCTATGGCTGTTTTTGTATTAAAATACTTTCCTGAAGATGCGATAAAGTTTATCATGCAAAAAGGATTTCATTTACCTTATGGTTCAGCATTTAAAGACATGGTGATTTACTCTAAAAAAACACCATTGTGGGATAACTTCTTATTCCATAATAAAGCACCTTCTTCAAAATTGCCTTCCAATCTTTATTTACAATTTTTGCATGATAGAGGCTTATACAAAGACATATCACATTATTTTATGTATGTACCTGAAGGGAAAAATCTAGAAGAATGTGAGGTAACTCTATTTTGTCATGGCTTTTTAGGGAATTGGCTTTTATATCCCAAAGTATTCCAGCAATATTCAGATCATATCGTAATTTTTGCTGAAACAGATGGATTAAGTGGGATTTTTTCAAATGCTGCAATGAAGAAAATTAATACGAAAATTCTTCCTCATGCATTTAGGAGATTAGGAATTAAACCAAAGAAAGCACATTTAGTAGGGCTTTCAAATGGATGTTCAGCCATTAATACCGCTTTAAAAGTACTGCCTAATCAGTTTAAAACATACACCATCTTATCTGGAGGATTACATACCAATCCTTTTCCTTATCAAAATACAAATATTATCTATGGTACTTTAGATAGGAGTGGAGGAGTATCTTCATTTATTCCTAAATCAAGATATAAAAGATATGTCATTAAAGGGGAGAATCATGTGCTTTTAATTAGTAATCCTGATACTGTTTTTTCTCTTTTGGAAAATAAAATACAACACTAGACTACTTGCCATGAAAGGGTATAAGTAGTTACCTAACCTTTTCAATTCTAGCAGGTAAAAAGCTACCAAACATTAACCAATTGTGTGCACTATAAAGAAGTGCAAGTAATAGGTGAATAAAGCAACTTATAAAACATTCATACGATATAATGAAAAGTTGACCAATGAATATAATACTTACCAAAGGTGTTTTTTTTTAATTATAAAGAAATAATCATACTATTGCTGAATGTATTTCTCTAAAATAGAGAATGGAACATTTCCAAATTGTAGGATATCCTCATGAAATTTCATTAAATCGAATCCCTCATTTTGTTCTGCTTTCTTTTTCCATGAAAGAATTTTACCTCCACCATATTTGTAAGTAATAACTTGAGCAGGCCAACGTTTCATTCTTGCAATTTCTCGATATGCAATAGCATCTTGACCTTGAATATATTTTTGCCAAAAAGTTAATGCTTCTTCATCAGACCAATTATAATAATTCAAACCTACATCCATACTTACTCTAACAGATCGGATAAGATCCCATTCCCATTTTCCGTATTCATCATACATGGTTTTGTAAGCACCTAAAGTAATGCCTAGTTCTTCCACATAAGCAGCATAACCTTCCATGTATCCGAAGTATTCAAATGCTTTTTGGATATCAGATCGATCCGTTACTTTTTCCAGACTATTTTGATAATGATGTCCAGGAACCGCTTCATGAAGATATATCCAAGCGATTTGACGTTTGTTGTAAGGCTGATCAAAATAATTGTAAAAGAATGTACCAATTGATCCCATGTAAAAAGCAGGTGCTATGGCCATTCTTTTGTCTGTCCCTTTTTTGATGATCACTTCAGGCAATTCTTTTACTTTTGGGAAATATTGAGCAGCATTTTGTCTCATCTCTATTTTCAAGTTTTCAAAAGCCAATTGGATAGAATCAACGTCATTGTAGAAAAACTCATAAGATTGTAAGTGCTTTTCGAACGTAAGACTATCCATACCTGACTTTTCTTGAATAGCTTTCATATTTCCTTTTACTCTAGCTATTTCTTCTAAACCAAAAGCAAACATTTCATCTGGAGTAGCCGATTGATCAACCCATTTTTTGAGAAAATAAACATACCAACTTTTTCCATTCGTTAATGTTGATAAACCGTCTCCTTGTGTTAGTTTCTCTTTATTTTTTTGCCATTTTTCTTCTAAAGTCAACCTTTCGAGGTTTAATTCCACCTCATAAGTGATTAAATCAAAATTTAATTGTTCCTTTTTTGAAAAGTTATTCACATTCATTTGTGAAAGCTTGTGTTGAATGTTAGTGAAAAAGGTTTTTTGCACAGCAATAGAATCTAAACTCTTACTGTTTTGAATATTTTGTTGATAACTTAATTGAAGATTGGGGATATTCAAACTATCATAGTTGATAATGAATTCTTTTTTCACATTTTCCCATTGATTAAGGTCATTTTGTTGTGAACAACTTGTCGATAATCCAAAAAGGAAGGCAATAATTAAGTATTTCAAGGAGGTAAAATTATGTTTTAAAAATGGATTGCAAACATAATGAACTTCAGAGGATTCTCACAGTTAACGATACTAAAATATATCTAAAAAAAGCCTTATGCTCCATTGGAAGTAATCAAAAAAAAGAGTTTTGAAAAGTATATACCTTCCAAAACTCTTTCTATTAAGAATATCTATATTTTATTCCTCCTCATCTTCTTCCGTATATTCAAAATTTTCACGGATTAAAGTCAATGTTTCCTCGTCAGGATTAAGCCCTTCCATCGCTTTTTCATTGACAGATACATTGGACATATGCCCACTTCCAAGAGAAGTTTTATAATCATATCGCAAACTCGAAAAGTGCTCTACATAATCTCCAATGTCCTCGCCTCTGGCATTAATCATCTTAATAATTGCTTTAATGGCTTCAGCGGCTTGTTCATGCGTGGGTTTCATTTTAAGTGTCTTTAATTGGGGTTAAACAATTTGATTTTTTGGTTTATAAAAGATAATCAAAAAATCACTTCAAGACCTTCAAAACATTACTTCAATTCTAAGGATTCAATGTATAATTCTATTCGATCTTAATTATTGAATGATAATTTTCTTGTTCGTAATCGTCTTATTTCCATTTGTAATTCTCAAAACATAGGCACCTTTTTCTAGAGAAGAAACATCATACTTCGATACGTTGTTTACTTGATGAATTAAATTTAATGCTACTGTTTGTCCAGTTGAAATACTGACTAAATTGTATTCTATTACATCACTAACATCATTTTTTTTAATGTGTAAAACTTCTGAAGTGGGGTTTGGGAAGATATTGATTTCCAATTGATTTTCTGTCACATTATTTCTCACTTCACGTATCCATGAAGTTATCTTACCATCAAAATCAACTTGCGTTAATCTGTAATAAACATGTTTGTGATTTTCCTCTTTCACTGCAAATTCATAATCTAAAGTTACATTTGAATTACCATGTCCTTTCACTTTTGAAAGTACTTCAAAGTGTTTATTATCGAATGATCTCTCTAGAATAAAATGACTATTATTGATTTCTTGTGCTGTAGACCAAACGAGGTAATTCGTATGTTCTTCTTTTTCAATTTCAAAGGCAATTAATTCAACGGGAAGATCATTTTCTAAATAAGGTAATAAGCGACTCAGTGATTGATGTTGAAAATTACTAGAGGATGTCTTTGTCAAATTATGGAATGTAGAAGGTGCTTTATGTAAACGACTGATAATCTTATCTTTTTCTTTACCTTCAATTCTTTGAGCATAAGTAAAATCGTAATTTTTTGTATAATAAAAGGCTTTATTTTCTTTCATTGAATTTGGTCCTAAATGAAAGTGAAAACCAACACTACCTTGAATAGCAATATATCCATCAAAAGAGACACCATGTGGATGTTTCCCTACTAAATTTCCTCTTACTAAAAGGTGCGCATGTTTACAGTTTGTAAATTTTACTTTTTGTGGTGAAGTTTTACCTTTATATGCATTTCCAATATGTAAATCACCTTTGATGACTAAGTTACCATAGTTGGTTAGGGTCGCTTCAGTTGCTACCCATAAATCACCATAGATCACTAAAGTATGATGGCTATTAATTGTTAATTTCCCATTTTTTTGAATGTGAACATCTCCTTTGATTAATGTATAAGGTGAATTTGTTTTATTATTTTTTTGAATGAAGAATGCACTATTAATTTTTGGTAAATCAAATCTTTTAAATGTTTGATTCTCATTCGTATTCTCAAATTGATAATTAAATACTAAAGTAGAGGAAGGAGTATTTTTAAAACTTAATGTCGTATTTTTTCCTTGTGCAAATAATGCGATATTAATAAATAAAACCATTTGAAAGGTTAATAAATAGACACGAAAATTAGATGGAATGTTTTTCATAAGTAGTTAATTGAGACAATGATAAATAGGTTAATTTCAATAGTAAGACAGTACAGTATAAAGGGTCGCCGATATTGTTCGTTTTCGTTAACAGAAAGCTGATTTTCTTGATATTATAAAAAAAGAGTTGCTCTTAGATGGAACAACTCTTTACTGATTTAGATCTTTTGTTTTTCTTTTAAATGAATAACAGTATATGGGGATGAAATATAGGTCTTCATTTTTTGATGCTCTATTTTAATGGTTTTCCCAAAGTTGGCAAAGAAGTCAACTGTCTCAATTCCCTTTGGAATTTTTAAGGTCACTTCCCAAATGCCTTTCACCTTACTTTCTTTCAAAATTTTTATATTCTCTTCGGGATATTTTTCTTGAAGATATCCTATTGTAGAAGAAAAGGGACGATCAAACATCCAATACAATTGTACATTTTCAGCCACTTCATTTTGTGCCACTTCAAATCGAATATGCAATTGATTGCCATCAAGTTCTGTAGTGACTTTCGGTCTTGAAAGAAGTTCATCTTTAGTACCTAGAAAATGTTTGAGAATGAAAGCGTCAGCATTACGAATATCTTTTTCTTTACGTTCTGGTTTATGTCCATGACCGGCATTTACTTGTAAATAAACAGGAATATTTTCACAGTTTTTATCCACTAAAGGAATATCATAACATACAAAATCATGTGTGCCAGGATGAAATAATAAATCTACATTTCTCTTTTGTAAAGCGTCAAGATTGTCTGCAATAAATACTTCTTGACCTAATGTCTGTGCAAAAGTTTGAAGGTCTTGCCAAGAATGACTGTGATTTAAAAGAAGGTCAACAAAGGAAGGACCAAAGTATCCTCCTAAAAAATGATGCTTTTTCTTTTTGACTTCATGTGTTGAAACATATTCCTTATTCGCTTTCTCTACCTTTTTCCATATAACTTCATTTCGCATTCTGATATCTGATTTAGCATAAGGTGAGACAGTAGCAAAGAGTGCTGTCATACGTGTATCATGGATTAATGCCACAGAAGGAGATGCCCCATTTTTTGAACCTCCAGAAGCCAAAACTTTACCTTCTTCAAAATAATCTTTATCAGCATATGCAGCCGTAATACAGCGCATTAATTGAGCAGGCCAACCATAATACTGAACTGTAGATTTAGGATCCATTGTTTTCGCAAAATAGGCATCAATACGTTTTTCCAATGCTTTATTTTCCCATGAAGAAAGCTTTTGTAAAACTGTTTGTACCAAGCCATGCCCATTTTCAATGAGTTGTTGATCTGTAGAACGCTTAATGATATAATCGTTTTGAATTTTCTCTAATCGATGCCCACCCGTAAGATGGAATCCTTTTGCTTTTCGATCTTTAGGTACAATTAATCTGACAGGTACTCGAAAAGCTTCTCCTTTGTAAAATTCTCCTACATGAATTTCTATCAATTTTTGTCGAGTAGGGACTTTTCCTTCTACAATATGCCAATCCTTCAGGATTTTGACATTGAGTGTACTTTCATCTAAAATCTCTTCCATATCGAAGAGTTTTGAGTCTTTAATTTGTGCTTTACTTGGTAAAATAAATAGCCCACACAAGAAAAATAAGACCGTAAAAAATGGTAATCTCTTTTTCATTTCAATTCGTAGTAAGATGTTAATTAGTGTCTAAATATACTTCTTTTTTAGAGATGAATAGATATAAAAAAATGCCTAAGAGGAATAGAAATCTTCCTCTTAGGCATTAGGTCAAAACATCTATATATTTTTAAATATTCTCAGCTAAAGCAACAACCAATGGATGATTGGGATAAAATTCTTTCAAGATTACTTTTAATACTGTATAAAAAGGTACAGCGATGATCATACCCACAATTCCAAACAAAACACCAAAGACAAAAATGACAAGGAAAATTTCCAAAGGATGAGAGTTGACGCTTTTTGAAAATATGTAAGGTTGTGAGATATTATTATCGATAAATTGAGCGACTCCATACATAATTGCAATTTGAGAAACTAAAGGAACCAGTTGTGTTTTAAAATCTAATCCCAGGTTTTCACTCAAAGCAAGTACAACCATTAGGCCTAAACCGATTAATGGCCCTACATAAGGAATCAAATTAAGGATAGCACATAGAAAGGCAATAACTAGTGAATTATTCACGCCAATGACCATCAATGAAAAGAAATATATAATAAAAATGATCAATACTTGAAAAGCCAAACCCACAAAGTATCGAGACAATAATCGCTTAATTTTCAATAAGGATGACATGACTGCTTTTTCTTTATGAGTAGGAATTATAGACGTGAAGAAATCACCAATAAATTCACTTTCTTTCATAAAGAAAAAAGCAATGAAGGAGACCGAAAAAACACCTACACTTAAAGTGCCAATAGTATTAATAATACTAGAAAAAGCAATAGGTGTGGAATGGATTTTCTGCTGAATTAAGTCTCCTACATTAATAATTGACAAGTCAATTCCGTACTTCAGCGTGTACTTGTTGATCGACAAAAATGTTTCGTCGATATTGGCTTCGAATTCAGTTAAGTTGCCTAGAGAGAGATTGTGTGCCTCTTCCATGATCAATGGAATAAAGAGACTGATAAATAAGGTTAGAATTACTGCAAAACCGCCAATTACAGCGGCTAATGCAGTATTCTTGGATAAACGAAATTTCTCTTTCAAGTATAGTTTTATGGGAAATGCCATTAAGGCAATTACTGCAGCGATTGTAACATAAATCAATACAGATCTCAATAGGTATAAACCATAAATTCCAATGCAAATAAATGTCAGTTTTATTATTAAATCTAGAAGTCCTTTACTGATGATTTTATGATCCATTTTACTGAAAATAGTTAAAGGTATTGTATTAACAAATAGAGCTTATAGTGGTTAAAAACGGGTAATTTGAAAGATTTTTATTTAAAAACCTTCTATAAAATTATATAATCTGTTTATCTAAAAAGTAAAATGTATCGTATTACGTAATTATAGGAAAATGGTTTTACCTAGAAAGTTAAAATATATTGAAATACTTAATATATGACGATATTTATTTCAATTTAGAGAATAAAAAGTTGGAAGAATTTTTCTGTCTTTCAAATAATGATATGCTCTAATTTATTTGTATTTTAATGGTATTGTCAACGTACATTCGAATATCCTATTATGATTAGAAAAACCTACTTAATCGTTAGCTTATTATTATTACCAATTATCGTTCTTGCTTATATTGAAGAACCTGATCAATTGGTTATACTTACAGTTATTTTAGCTGTGATGGTGGTAGGTTGGTATGATGCCTTACAGAAAAAAGATGCAATTCTTAGAGACTACCCAATTGTTGGTCATTTAAGGTATATTCTTAGAGCTATTTCTCCTGAACTCCAACAGTATTTTGTGGAGAGAAATACAGATGGAACACCTTTCAATAAGAACCAAATCAGCCTTATCAAATCAAGAGCAGAAGATAAAGAAATATTTCACCCTTTTGGAACTGAATTAGATTTATATGATGAGCACGCAGAATGGTTAGGACATTCGATGTTTCCTGGTAAAAAATTAGCTCAACCACCAAGAGTTGCGATAGGAGGAAAACATTGCAAACATCCTTATTCAGCTTCTTTATTCAATATCTCCGCTATGAGTTTTGGAGCATTGAGTGCAAATGCAATCAAAGCACTTAATGAAGGAGCCGCTAAAGGTGGATTTTATCATAATACGGGTGAAGGTGGCGTTACACCTTTTCATTTGCAAGGAGGTGACATTGTCTTACAAATTGGTACGGGCAATTTTGGTTTTAGAAATGAAGAAGGGACTTTCAATGATGAACATTTTCAGCATAAGGCAACAATGGATGAAATCAAAATGATCGAAATAAAGCTTTCTCAAGGTGCCAAACCTGGTCATGGAGGAGTACTTCCTGCTGCAAAAAATACAGAAGAAATTGCTAAAATTCGATTAGTAAAACCGCATACAGATGTACTTTCACCTCCTTTAAATCCTGAAATCAAAGAGATGACGGATATACCTAAATTCGTGGCAAGAGTTAGAAATTTGTCAGGGAATAAGCCAGTAGGTTTTAAATTGTGTATTGGGATTAAAAAAGAGTTTGAGGATTTGATTGATAAATGTATCGAAGAAGACGCTCTTCCAGATTTTATAACTGTAGATGCTTCTGAAGGTGGAACAGGTGCAGCACCTTTAGAATATTCAGATTATATTGGAATGAAAGGAGATGATGCATTGAAATTTGTTCATCAAACATTAATTGATAAAGGTGTTCGTCAAGAAGTGAAGATTATTTATGCTGGAAAAGTATCTAATGGTTTTACCATTTTCAAAGCATTATGTTTTGGAGCAGATCTTTGCAACAGTGCTCGTGGATTTATGTTTGCTTTAGGTTGTATTCAATCTTTACGTTGTCATACAGATACCTGCCCTACTGGTGTAGCAACTCAACGAAAAGAATTACAAAAAGGATTGGTTCCAGAGGTGAAAAGTGTGATGGTTTATAATTATCATAAAAATACCATCAAAGGATTCTTAGATATTCTCAGAACTTCTGGACATAGTTCTGTAGATACCTTATCTTCGGATTTAATCAAAGAATAATTACCCAATTAAATGAAAAATTTTACTACTGACAGATTAAAACTAGAACGCATTGAACCCGCTGATTTTAATGAAATTATGGTGATGTTCGGTGAAAAAGATATTTTTAAATACATAGAACCTCTACAAGATTTATCGCGTGCAGAGCATATATTAAAACTTCATCGAAAAGTAAAAGAGGCGGAGGAAGGAGTCGGGTTTATATGGGCGGCAAGATTAAAGAAAGATGATGAGTTAGTAGGTTTAATCAACTTGAACCCAATTCCTGATACGCATGATATTCAAATTGGATGGATACTGAGTGAAAAATATAGAGGGAAAGGGTATGCTTATGAAGCTTCAAAAGTAATTTTTGATTTTGGAAAAAATGATTGGAAGGTCAATCCTATTTTTGCTGTGATTGAAGAAGGGAATTATCCATCAGAAAAAATAGCCTTGAAATTGGGTCTTGATTTTAGACATTATTTCACACAATTCGGTGTAAAGCTCAAGATGTTTAGTTATGTCCAATCAGAGGCAATAGTATAAAAAAAGGACGAAGCTTATTTAATTAAACTTCGTCCTTTCTTATTATTTACTCTTTATTCTTTATCCGCTACATTTTCTGTTCCTTGTACTACTATTTGATCTCTATGACTTACATTTTCATTTAGTCTCACGATCAATGTGTAACTTCCAGGAGGAATTCCTGAGAAATCTATTGTGGCTTTACTGCCATCATAGGTAGGAGTAGGAAGTTCTTTTACTTGATAGGTTTTTGTACATATAAGCTTAAAAGTAGGTGTCTCATTCGGTAATAATTTTAATATTACATTTACCTCATCCTGCACTAATTGAGGATAAACACTCAATACCTCTCCTTGTTGTTTCTTACCAAATTCAATCACCTCAATCCAAGTTTCTTCCTTACCAGTTCGATCAACTTGTGTCAAACGATAATACGTTTTTCCTCTTTCTCTTTGTTCTTTAGGATCTTTGACTTTGTATTGAGTGGCTCTATCAGAATTTCCAGCGGCTTCTATATTATCAAAAATTACTTTGTACTTTTTTCCGTCAAATGATCTTTCTAATATAAAATGACTACTATTGATTTCTTTGGTTGTTTCCCAAAAAGTGACAATTTTACCATCCTCCACAGCAACACTAAAGTAAGTAAGTTCTACTGGTAATTGATCTGCTGTAGTAGGATCATTACTTAAAAATTGAATAAGATGATAGGAAGGTAAATCATCAGGAACTCCGCCAACAAAGTTTCTATACTTTGCTGTTTTAGGATTCTCTTTCATGGCTGTCAGATATTCATCACCTAAATTATTGATATCTTGATATTCGGGAATGACTTTAGTAGTATTTCCAAATGCCATGATTATATCCATATTCTTAGGATCTTCAATCTTACTTTTAAATGTAGTAACAGAATTTGAACCATAGAAAAATGACTTATTATCTTTTAAATCATTGCCTTTAAAACGAACTCTTACTTCATTATTAACAATGATATTTCCTCCAAACTTACATTTTGTAGGGTGAGGGCCATGCATATTGTTACCTACCAATAAACTAGCTTCAGGAGTATTAAAAAAGGATACCATTTTATCTTTTTCAGATTTACCGAGTATTAGATCATTTTCAATTACAATACTTCCTTTATTCACTAAAAAAGAATGATTTTCTACATATATAGAACCGAATACAATAAGAGTATCGCCATCATTGACCACTAAGGTTTGTTTACTTCCTATGGTCAGATTGCCATTGATAAATGTCCTCTTAGTACTTGTTTTATATTTATCATCAATTTTTACGTCCGACTTGAAAATCGTATTGAAATTATTCATCGGACTAGGTTGAATAACTCCACTAATTTCAGTTAATGGTTTTTGTGCATAACATTGAATTGATATGAGAAAAAATAACGTTGCTAAATATATTTTCGATAAAGAATGCATAGTAATAATTAATTAATCAAAATCTATGGATTAAGCCAATTAGGTTTTAGTACTACGTAAGATACTGATATTTAGTATGAAAGCAGAATAAATTTAACAAGAAAAGATATATCATACAAAGTGTTATAAGAATAGTAATATGTAGTAAAAAATATGCCCTTGATTTAACTAAAACCAAGGGCAATGTATTTCTTTTCGGAGAAGGTAAACTTTTACTTCTTTTTCTTCTTTTTACCTTTACCTAATTTAATTTTAAAATCTTCGGTATTTCCTTCAATTCGAACAGCAACATATTTGCCTCCTTCATCTTTTTGGATCTCATCAGGTTCATCCTTTTTCTTTTTCTTTCCTCCACCAGTCAAGGTATTCCAGGCTACAGATCTCACTAATTTATAAGGAACTTCTACAGTATACGCCATATTCATGTCCAAGTGCTGTTCACCTGAAATGTACAATTGTCCAATAGTAGAGGCAATACTCATTCTTGGTATATAGAAAACACCTTTTTCTATCGTGAACTTATTTTGAAGTGTATCAAAGCGAATATTATTCATGTCTTTGTTCCCAAAATAAGTTGCCATCGCTTCTAATGGAGCAAAATCAACCACTCTACCATTCGTCAAAGTCATATCAATTTGAGCAGTTGTATTACCAATATCTACAGAAAGATCTTCATTGATTTTTGCTTTCGCAGTCATTGTTGAATTCAAAATACCATCAAAATTCTTGGAAACATTAATAACATCACCTTCATAATCGACTTCAAAATCTACTTGTGAAAGGTCGACATTAATCAGCTTGGCTTTGCCATCCATCATCACATTTTTTGGATCTTTTAGATTGGCTAAACCTGACAATTCTAAAGTACCTACATCACCCAATCGAACAGAAACATCATTTAGCGCAACTGTTTGTTTAGGAGAAGTCTTTACTTCACCTTTGAAATTCTTGATGTTCATTTCCATCAACTTCATATGATCCACATTTACATCCAATTCGAGGTTTGGAAACTTGATTGCAAATAAATCAACTGGCTCTTCTTCCTCAATTTGTTTTGCTCTAGAGGCAGAACTAGATTCATAAGTTTCCGCAGGCAAGGTCAATAACAATAACTCATTAAAATTAATCATTTTGGCATCTACCTGGAATTTACCATAAAAATCTTTTCTTGTTGAATCAGTGATATTGTAAAGTTGTGCATTAAAAGTCATATCACTTTCACCTACTTTACCTGTAAAGTCATTAAGAAGAATATTATTGTCATTTTTCACTAATTCGAATTTGAAGTTTCTAAAAATTAGTGGTGAAATACTTAATCTCCATTTCAAACCTTTCATCCAAAGACGGAAGTTAGGTACTTTTTTACCTGAGAATAACTCTTGATTTACAACATCAACTCCTCCTGCTATTTGGAAATTATTCATCCTTTCGTTCTCAAACGTTTTTGGAACTAATAAAGAATCTCCATACGTAAAGAAATCTACTACACGCATTGAGTTGGATTGGATATTGAACCCAGATTTTATCGTAATGACAGAGTCTTTGAACACTATACCATCGTAATCTTCAAATCCACCTTTAAAGGTAAAATCACTCTCACCAATATTCCCTTTTAAGTATTTCACACCAATATGTTTAGGTGTAATTCCCATTAAGCCAGTGACATTATGGATCGATTGGAAATTATCAAATGAGGTTTGTAGGTTATTGATTTCTAAGGATCCGTAAGGAAGTAACTTATAGTGATTCAATCCATCCGTTGTTGTTTTTAAAGTAAAATCAACTTTGATGTCATGTAAATTATCGACTAAATCAACATTAGCAGAATCTTTATATTGGAGTAATTCTTTTGCTAAAAAATGCTTAGATTCCAATTTTACTTTGGCAATAATATCTGTTTGCATTCCTAAAGCATAGAATAATACATTGTCTATATTGCCATTAAACTTAAAATCACTTCCATCCACTTTTGCGGTTAAATTTTGTACACCCAAGTGATTATCCCAGATATAAAAAACACCGCCCATTTCACGTGGTTTCATTCCTGAAGGAATATGTTTGAAATGTAAGTCTTTTACAGTTAATGCAATACGCTGTGAATTATCACTGATGTTTAATATTTTCTTTTTCTTGAGGTCAATATCATAGGCTACATCAGCTTGGAATTTAATATGTCCTCCAAGGCTATCAATGGGTACGTTCGTCAATAATTCATTAAAATTATCGAGTCCTAAATCGGCTTTCCATTTTAAATCGATATGCGGCTGTTCGATACCATTCGTCACTTTTAATGATCCACCTGTACTTCCATTTGTTGTTTGAATATTGAATTTACTTAAATCAAATTCTAATTGGGAAAGGTCAGTAGAGTCACCTGTATTTAAGTAAGCTTTAAAACTAAAATCATGAATAGCATAAGGAGTTTTTTTACTTTTTAAGGTAAATTTATTGAGTTCGACAGTAGCTTCTACCTTAGGTAAAGTAGTTGCAGATTTACCCGTTACTTTGGCATCGAAATTCAATCCGTCCAAAGTACTCGTAAAGTTTTCCTCCATCTTTTTGACATCTAATTTCCCATTTGCAAGGAGATTGACAATATTTAAATCTTTTTGTGATGCATGGATATCTAAATCTAGATACATGTCATTAGGAATATCAATCGCTCCCGATAAAGCAAATGCCGCACCTTCCAAACTAATATCACAAGTATCAATGTTCAATATTTTGTGCATGCGGTCAAATCGCAATTCAGAAGTAAATTCAAGATGTTTATTTTTCCATAATATTTTTTTCTCTTTTAGAATGCCTAATAATTCAACATTCACTAAAAGATCATTTCTTATTTCTTCTTTAGCATAATCTAATGAAGTGGTCACTTGATGAATTTGTAGGCCAGCACCCACTTCTGTGATCGCATTATAGGCCGTGACTTTGATATTTTTTAAGGTTAATTCATCCAATGCAATATTAAATGCAGGAGGAGCTTTCTTCGTTGTGTCTTGAGGTTCTTCTACTTGAGTAGTATCCGTAAGATCAATACCTAAGGCATTAGTCAGGTTTAGGGTACTGTCTTTGTAATAGCGAATATTGACTTCGCCATCTTCCAATTTTATAGCACCTACATGAATATCTCCTTTGATCAATTTGACGATATCAATAGAAACATAGAAATTACCTAAAGCAGCTATGGGCTTGTTGAGATCTTCAGTAATACGATCAGCTTCTTTCTTTTCGTAGAATTCTATATCCTGAAGTTGTAAGGTAAAGTTGGGGAAATCTTCAAAAGGAGCAATACCAATTTGTCCAATTTGAAGGTCACCTTTCTGCTCTTTATTGGCCGCTTCCATCACTTTATTTTTGATGGTTTCTCGATTAGCATAAAACAGTATAACAGCAATAAGACTAATACCAATAAAAGCAACAAATAGATAGACAATCCATTTTAATAATTTCTTTCCAATAGGAGTTTGATCTTTCACGTTGTAATAATAATTATTTAGGGAATCTATAATGTAATACTAGAATGATAATTACATTTCATTTAATACGGGAAAAATAATAGTTAGATTTCTTCCAAAAATTTAAAAAATATTTCGAACCCTTAATTTATCTAAAATATCAGAATTTAAGAAGTTGTGAGTTGTATTAAATTACTCATTAATAGGATGATAAGACATATTTTGTTATTGGTTTGTGTTTAAGCAATTTCTTGTTAACATTTCAGAATTTTAAATCATATATGAAGATGGAAGTAAATATTAAACAGATAGTACTATATGTTTGATCAGAAGAAAGTAAACTTTAACTTTAGTGAAATCTATTTGTGTGTGACCTAATACTATTATTAAAAACCAATTGAAATATGGAAAATAATAAGAAAGAAATTTCTGCTGCATTCCCATTTGAATCAAAATATGTTGAAGTCAATGGAAGAAAAATGCATTATATAGACGAAGGAGAAGGTGATCCTATTTTATTCCTTCATGGTAATCCAACATCATCATACTTGTGGAGAAATATCATTCCTTACTTAAAACCTTATGGTAGATGTATTGCTCCTGACTTGATCGGAATGGGGAAATCAGATAAGCCAAACATCGATTAATCTTATAAAGATCATAGTTATTATCTCGCAAAGTTTATTGAGAAACTTGGCTTAAAAAATATTACACACGTTCTTCATGATTGGGGGTCAGGAATAGGTTTTCATTATGCGAATACACATCGTGAAAATATCAAGGCATTGGCATTTATGGAAGCGATGGTAAAACTTATTGAACCATCACCTGAAATGCAAACAGCTTTTAAGATGATGAGGACTCCAGGTATTGGATGATTGATGATTTGCGTAGGTAATATGTTCATTAAAAAAATGTTGCCTAGCATGATTGTAAGAGATTTAACGGAAGAAGAATTCTATCATTATAAGGCGCCTTATCCAACGATAAAAAGTAGAAAAGTACTGAAAGCTTTTCCACAATCTATCCCAATTGGAGAAGATCCAAAATCATCATATGATAAAATTAAAGCGTATGGAGAATGGTTGACAGAAACGGATTTACCTAAATTGTTGATTTACGTTTCTCCAGGTGCATTAATTAGAGAAAATGATGTGACCTTTATCAAGGAAAATTTTTCAAACCTTAAAGCTGTTGATAATGGAGAAGGATTACATTTTATTCAAGAAGATAATCCACATAGAATTGGGGAGGAGATCGCTACTTGGTATCAAGAAATATAATTTAATAAATATATCAACTGGAGGGAGAGTCCAACTTAATCATGTGATTAAGTTGGATTTTTTTATGTTGAAGTTTACCAATATATAATAGATAATTATCAAAATTCGATTAATTAAGGATAGAACTGAATCTTTATTCTTTGATATTTCGTATTTATGGTTTAAATTATTTCTAGAAAATGAAATAATGAAATGAACTACTATAAACATGAATAATATCAAAACAATACTTGGTACGACACTTTGGTCTATTGTAATGCTTATCTGTATTCCGATTGTATTACTTTCTTTTAGAGAAAAAGATACAACTGAACAGAAAGATGAAATCAAAGTAGAGAAAAAACTTATAAAACAAGACCAAGCTGGGGATGAAAAAGAAGAAGTTCTCGAACTGAAAAAATAATAAAGGCTACCAATTGGTAGCCATTTTTGTCTTTTACTATTTTTAGTTGACTTCTACACCCTTCCAAAAGGCAACATAATCTTTGATTTCCTTGGCAGCATCTTTTGGTTGTTTATAAGACCAAGCTGCATCTGTATTTTCTTTTCCATTGACAGAAAGAGTATAGTAGGAAGCAGTACCTTTCCAAGGACAAGATGTACTTTTTTGAGTGGGTTTAAAAAACTCCATTTTCAAAGATGAAGGAGGGAAATATTGGTTTCCTTCTATTTCTATGGTTTGATTACTTTCTGCAATCACTTCACCATTCCAAATTGCTTTTTTCATGACAGATAATTTTTGGGATGAATTTTCTTTCTTTTAATTTAATGATACATTTAAAAACACAGTAATTCTTTATTTGTTTAAAGTAAATAAAAGTTTAACTATTGTATTCTCAAAATAAGAAAAAGCTCAATGGATTATTCTTCAACGACTTACACTGATTATGCGACACCAGAACCCAAAAGAGAATTCTCCTTCAAACGGTTGCTGATTAAGTTTTTTCTATGGTCAAATGTATTTCTAATCATTACAGTACTTCCTTTCACATTGATGATCCGTACGGCGATTTATATGTATCATCAATATAACTTACCATCTAGTCTAGGGTTAACGGCGGGTGTTATTGTGCTTACATTTGTATTATTAACTTATCTATTAATTGGTTATTTACTTTTCTTTCGAAAATTTAAAGTCAGTTTTGTAGCAGTGAAAAGAGTGACACTATCCGTATTTTTACTGGTGGTTGGATATACAGTTTTTGCACTATTCTCATTTACAGGTGAAAATGCAAAATCAGATAAAGTCAAACAAGAATACACGGAGTTACATCCCTTTCTTAAAATCAGTCTCAGAACACTACTTTTTTTAGACAATGATGTATTAATAACTTCTTTGAGCAGAACACCTGAGGATTATACTAAAATGGGATTATCTACAAAAACACGATCTTTACATTATCCTCAAAATACAGGATATGTACATGCAATGGATCTCAGAACACAAGGAAGACCATTTTGGATGATTTGGTTTAGTCAAATTTATTTTAATACTTTGGGGTTTAATATTGTACGACATGATGGTACTGGCGATCATCTTCATGTTTCATTATCGACTTACGAAAGGCAGGGTTCATGGTAAATTGCCTTAAAACCAAATAATTGTGATTTTTAAATTACTACTACATCTTTTAAATATTAAAGTAAAACAAACGAAAAGGACATTAGCTGAACTGGGTATCTTACGTTTAGTTATTCTATTCTTTTTCTATTGTTACTATCAATTTTTCCTCATCCATATAGAGAAACAACTCCATGCATTGTTTGTGAGTGCAGCACTATTATCCATTTTGACTGCAGTACAATCTAATCGTAAGGATGAAAAAATAGTACTACAATTACTAAAATTTCCATTTTTATATTATGCTTTAGAGAATAGTATTTGGATGTTTTTATTTACATGGGGAATTATCTTTTCAGAAGCCTATACATTATATCCAATTGTAATGTTGATACCTATTTTGGCTAGTATTATGCCTACGAATCGTTCTATTGAGAATCAAGGATTTGTCTTACCACTACCTTTTTCACAAAGTGCATACGATTGGAAAGCAGGAATGAGAAATGGAGGGTCTTGGAGCCTTATGTTGAGTTTCATATTATCAATCGTAGGGATATTTCGATTTGAATTTTTGTTGGTGAGTATTGTAGTAGCAAGTATTAGTGTTGGAGGATTTTATACAACCAATGAACCAAGAATATTACTACACGCAATAGCCGATTCACCTAAAGTATTTTTAAAGAAAAAGGCATATAATATGATGCGGTTATTTTCTTTAGTCAATGCTTTTTCATTAATTATTGGAGTCGTTTTTTACTTAGAATTAAGTTACATTTTAACCTACTTGTACCTTGCTTCTATGTTCGTACTCTTTTTAATTATCCTTCAGAAATATGTTACTTATGAGCCTGAGACTACATTTAAGGCAAATTCTGTATTAAATGTATTTTATTATATCAGCATTTTTATTCCTTTCTTACTTCCATTGCCTATTTTTGTGGCTGTTAGATCTTGGAAAAAGGCAAATAAGCAATTATCCTATTATTTTTAAATGATAAATGAAACAATGTTAGAGTTAAAAGACATAGCTTTTTCATATGGTGAGAAAAAAGTTCTCAATGGTATTTCATTGTCTATTGATGAGGGCAACATTATTGGTGTTCTTGGAAAAAATGGAGTGGGAAAGACGACTTTATTTGAAATTATAGCCCAATGGAAGAAACAATATGAAGGCGAGATATTGTTTAATAATGATCCTATTGAGCGTAATCAAGTAGGTTACCTTGAAGCAAAAACACCTTTTTATTCTAGAATAACAGGTAAAGAACACTTGGAAGTTTTTAAAGTAAGATACCCTGATTTTGATATCGAAGGATGGAATTCAATATTTGGATTACCATTGGATGAAATGGTTGATCATTATTCTACAGGGATGAAAAAGAGATTGGGGCTAATGATGTTATTAAGTACCAATTCTCCTATCATATTATTAGATGAACCATTCCTAGGATTAGATGTAGAAGCTTCCATTGATCTGGAAAAAATTATTTTCACTCTAAAAGAAAGAGGGAAAATAATCCTAATTGCTTCCCATACACTTAGTGCTTTACAAAAACTATCAGATAAAATATACCATTTCTCTAATGGTAAAATAGAAAATACCTTCAATAGAACACAGTTTGACCTATTAGAAGGTTATTTAAAAGAATACTTCCAGAATAATCATCAAGATATTGTAAATAAGCTTTTATAATTTCTACTCTTACTTCTTCATTCACAAATAGTTGACTTTCCAATTTATTATTTCCATATTGTGATCAACTATTTAGTATGCATGCATACTATTTTTAATCAATACAACAACACACTATGGAAAAAATTTCCACACCACTAACTCAAATGTTGGGTATAGACTATCCAATTATCATGGCGCCTATGTTCTTAGTCTCTAATGTAGATATGCTTATAGCAGCTGCAAAAAGTGGGATTACGGGTGCTGTTCCTGCTTTAAACTATAGAACCGATAAAGAATTTAGAGCTGCTATTACTGAAATTAGAACTGCAATTGGGGAGAAGCCTTTTGGAGTGAATTTAATTGCCAATAAATCCAACGTGAGATTGACGGAACAGTTGAATACTTGCGTAGAAATGAAAGTAGATTATATCATCACTTCTTTGGGATCACCTAGAAAAATCATAGAAAAATGTAAGCCTGCAGGCATCAAAGTTTTTTGTGACGTCGTGGACATTAAATATGCACTAAAAGTACAAGAATTAGGGGCAGACGGTGTTATTGCAGTAAACAAAGAAGCAGGTGGACATGCAGGACCTACTCCTGCTCATGAATTAGTTCCTGCTCTTGTAGAAGCATGTGATATACCGGTAATTTCTGCTGGCGGTGTAGGAAATGGTTATCAATGGAAAGAAAAACTGGATTTAGGAGCTGTCGGTATATCAATGGGAAGTCCATTTATTGCCACGGTAGAAGGTGGGGTAAATGATGCTTATAAGCAAGCTTGTGTAGATTATGGTGCGAAAGATATCGTGATGACTACAAAACTTTCCGGTACACCATGTACAGTGATCAATACACCTTACATGCAGAAAATTGGTACTAAACAAAACTGGTTAGAATCTTTATTGAATAAGAATAAGCGATTGAAAAAATTTGCGAAAATGCTGACCTTCTACAAAGGAATGAAGATGCTAGAAAAATCAGCTTTTGGAGCTACTTACAAAACAGTATGGTGTGCAGGACCTTCTATTGAATATGTAAAATCTATTCGCTCTGTCAATGAAGTCGTCGAAAGTATGGTTCAAGAATACCGAGAAAAGGAAGGGAAAAAAGAGGAAATAAAAGGTTAATCCTTTAAATATGAAAATAATAGGCCTATCAGAAATGATGGGCTTTTTTATGAGCAACCAAATTTTGATGCTTTTTAGCCAATATTGATATTTAATAGAGTATCAATGCCTCGTTAGTTTTTATAGCTGTAAATAATTACAACAAACTAAATTAATATGATTCGTTTAAGCTATAGAAACCTGATGCTGTTTTTAGCATCATTGGCAGTAATTACCCTAAATTCATGTTCTTCTAAGGAGAATAACATTAACCCAACAGTTGAGAAGCATTCTCTTACTATTAATTTCTCAGGAATTTCATCAGCAAACTCAGGCATGAGAGCAGCTGTATCTCATAACTATATTACGGATGGTTATACGATCAAAGTAAATGGTGAAGATTACATCCGCGATTCAGTAGATTTAACAGGTTCTGTAACAATTGAAAACGTAACTTCAGATTTAAAAATCGAAGTTTTCCATGGTACATTTAAACAAAATCCTGAAGATATTTCAGAAGGAGCATATTACGAAAGTGGCGTAGTTACTATTCCTGGTTCAGCTTTAACATCAGAAGTTTACATGAGCCTTATCCAAGGAGCAGTACTTCTAAATGCATCTCCTGCTATCGAAGAAGCAACTTTATCAACTGAAAAGCAATCAATGGCTATCGAAACAAACAAGTATTACTATGTACTTGGAAATAACGAATACCATTTAGATATCACAACAAATAGCGACCAATTACAAGCAATTGATATTGCTCATAACGGTCAGTCAATTGCATATACTGTTTCAATGAACTCTGAGTTAACTTTCATCTTACAGCAATTTGACGAAGATAAAGAAGGTAACTTAGAAAGTGCAGGAGTAGCTCCAGTTATCCCGTTAGAAAATATCACTGGTGCAGAAAATAAAAAAGCAGATAAATTTAATGGAGCAGTTTCAGGTAATGCTTATTACTACAAACTTCAACAAGGTTACTTAGTTTCAGCTTACAAATATGTAGATATGGATACTTTACAAGCTGTATCTTTTTCAAGAATGAAACAACCAACTTACAGTGCAACAACTGAAGGAACAGATATGTATTTAAATATCTACTTATCTGAAAGTGAGGATGGAAAAGGTTCTTACGCTAGAATCGATATGCTAAGCGATTACAAAGTACCTTCTGCGAAAACTTTCCAAGTGAATGTAAATGATAAGTGGGTAGCTGAATTCAATACATGGGAAGAAGTAAAAAACTACTTCGATAACCAAGGTAAAAAATTATATCTTCAAACAAACCGTATAGATGGTGTAATGAAAAACGCGAACTATGTTATCCGTTTCAAAGGTGAAGATGAATTTAACTTCGAAATTACTGCATTTAACATTTAGGATTTTAAATGAAAAATGCATAGTTAAAAGTGAAAAACTAGATTAGTAATAGTCGGTTTTTCACTTTTTTGTTCTTAGAGTTAAAGACTAACTCATTATTTACCTTAACAAATTTAGTTTTTCATTCTTCGGAATTAAGTGAAAAATGCATAGTTAAAAGTGAAAAACTAGATCAGTTTATGGTCAGTTTTTCACTTTTTTTTGTGCTTACAGTTAAAGACTAAGTCAATATATTATCATCAATCACAAACAAATTTAGTTTTTAACTCTTCATTCTTCACTTTTCATTAATTCTACCAGTTAGGTGTCTATCTTGGTCTTAAAAAATACAAAAATTACAAATGAATGTAAATTTGTTTAAACAATTAATAATAATAACGGACCTTGCAAAAACTTAATTATCAACCCTAACAGAAAACGAAAGATCGTCATGATCAAGAATATTTTAATTCTCTTATTATCATTCTTAGTATTAGCATGTAATAAAAATGAGAAAGTAGCAAACAGCAAACCTTTACACCCATATAAAGTCGTAGAAGCTGAAATTAGAGACGTGTCTTATGAGAAATCTTATCCTGCAAGTGTACAGGGAGAGATTAGTAGTGAAGTGCGTGCAAAAATTAGTGGATATATTGATGCAGTGTATGTAGATGAAGGTCAAAAGGTCCGCAAAGGCCAAAAATTATTTCATATCGAAACAGCTTCTTTAAGTGAGGAAGTACAGACTGCAAAGGCACAGGTAGAAGTAGCTGAAGTGGAAGTAGCACGTCTACGTCCGTTAGTGGAAAAGAAAGTAATTTCAGAGATTCAGTTGAAAACAGCTGAAGCGAAATTAGCAGAGATGAAAAGTAATTTAAATACGATCTATGCTAACATCAGCTATGCTACAATTACAAGTCCTGTAAACGGTGTTGTAGGTTCTATTAATTTCCGTCAAGGTACTTTGGTAGGTCCTAATACAGAATCTTTAACTGAAGTTTCTGATATCAAAAATGTTTATGCTTACTTCTCAATGAACGAGAAGGATTTCTTGTCATTCACAAAAGATGTAGAAGGGAAGGACATGAACGAAAGAATCAAAAATTTACCAAAGGTACAATTACAATTAGCAGATGGATCAATGTATTCTTCTGAAGGTGAAATTGTGACAATCTCAGGTAGCATCGACCAAGCGACAGGTTCTGTTTCATTTAGAGCTAAATTCCCAAATGAAAAAGGAATCTTAAGAGATGGTAGTAGTGCTCGTGTTATTGTAAAAAATAAAGTAGATGATGCATTAGTCATTCCTTACCAATCTACTTTTGAGCAACAAGGTGAAACAATTGTTTACAGAGTATCAAAAGAAGATTCTTTATACACGAAAAAAGTAAAATCTACAATCAAAACAGATCATTTATTGATCATTGATGAGGGTATCGAAAAAGGTGATAAAATCTTGGCGGAAGGTGTTAATATCGTACGCTCAGGTCAAAAAATCATCTCGAAACCTGCTACTGTAGATGAAGTATTAGGTTCATACGAAGCAGCTTTCAAATAAGAAATTCTCCCTTATCATGTTACAAAAATTTATTGACAGACCAGTATTGTCAACAGTAATCTCTGTAGTGATTACATTGTTGGGTATACTAGGTTATATGGATCTTCCGGTGTCCCAATATCCGGATATTGCTCCTCCAACTGTAGCGGTAACGGCTAGTTATCCTGGAGCGAGTGCACAAACAATTCTTGAAAGTGTGATTGTTCCAATTGAAGAACAAGTCAATGGTGTAGAAGGCATGACGTACATGACTTCAAGTGCAGCCAATGATGGTTCTGCTTCAATTACTGTATTCTTCGAACAAGGTGTTGATCCCGATGTTGCTGCGGTAAACGTACAAAACAGGGTAGCAAGAGCTAATTCT
This sequence comes from Flammeovirga sp. AWQ4_249, assembly GCF_056161045.1. Taxonomy (NCBI): domain Bacteria; kingdom Pseudomonadati; phylum Bacteroidota; class Cytophagia; order Cytophagales; family Flammeovirgaceae; genus Flammeovirga; species Flammeovirga sp. AWQ4_249. Next base: position 117,895 of record NZ_JBSWYJ010000002.1, on the reverse strand, counting down.
AAATTACCTGCCGAAGTAATTCGTGGTGGTGTAATTACAGAAAAGAAAGAGAACTCTGCCTTAATGTACATGGCGATTTACTCTGAAAATAAGGATTACAACGAAACATTCGTTTCTAACTACTTAAACATCCATGTAAAACCTGAATTACAAAGGGTAAAGGGTGTGGCTTCAGTAAGTATTTTTGGTGCTCGTGATTACGCAATGAGAATTTGGTTAGACCCTGCAAAGATGTCCACCTATTCATTGACAACAACAGATATTCAAAATGCAATTAATGAGCAAAGTTTAGAAGCAGCAGCAGGAGCCTTAGGTCAAAACTCAGGTTCACCATTCGAATTTGTGATCAAATACAAAGGTCGTTATAAAACGGCTGAAGAGTACAAAGATATCATTATCCGCTCAGAAGGAAATGGTAAATTTTTACGTTTAAAAGACGTTGCAGAAGTTGAATTAGACGCCTTCTCTTATGATACAAAGTCTATTACTTTAGGGCATCCATCTGTAAGTTTTGGTATCTTCCAAACTCCAGGTTCAAATGCACAAGAAGTAATTAGAAACTTACACTCAGAATTAGAACGCCTACAGAAAACATTCCCTGATGGTGTGAAATATGTAGTCAATTACGATACAAACCGTTTCTTAGAAGCTTCGATGACTAAAGTACAACATACTTTGATTGAAGCATTTATCTTGGTATTTATCGTAGTATTACTCTTCTTACAAGATTTTAAATCTACTTTAATTCCAGCAATTGCAGTTCCTGTAGCCATTATTGGTACCTTCTTCTTCTTAGGTATTCTTGGTTATTCATTAAACTTATTGACATTATTCGCCTTAGTACTTGCGATTGGTATTGTAGTGGATGATGCAATTGTAGTAGTAGAAGCGGTCCATGCGAAAATGGATGCAGGAGAAACAGATTCTCATAAAGCAACAAGTACAGCAATGGGTGAAATCTCAGGTGCAATTATCTCTGTTACTTTGGTAATGGCCGCTGTATTCGTTCCAATTACTTTTATCAAAGGACCTTCAGGAGTATTCTATGAGCAATTTGGTGTAACACTAATTATATCAATCTTAATTTCAGCAGTCAATGCCTTAACGTTAAGTCCAGCACTTTGTGTGATGTTCTTGAAAAAGCATGATGATGATAAGAAGAAAAATTTATTAGATCGTTTCTATGAAGCATTTAATATTGCTTTCGATATTGGCGTAAGAAAATACACAAGAACTTTAGAGGTATTCTTAAAGCATAAGTGGTTGACATTAGTAGCATTAGTCTTCAGTTTTGGAGGAATCTATTATTTTGATGCAAATACACCAACAGGTTTCGTGCCTTCTGAGGATAGAGGTGTAATTTTCATCAACATGGAATTGCCGATTGGTTCATCTATGGATAGAACTTTTGCAATGACAGAAGAGATGTTAGCTTCAGTAAAAGATATTCCGGGAGTTCACTCTGTGTCTATGAGATCAGGATCTAACTTCTTCTCAGGTGCAGGTAGTTCATATGCTTTAGGTTTTGTTCTTCTTAAAGGTTATGAAGAAAGAACAACACCTGAGACTAGTTTAGATGGGATTTTAGCTGAATTAAGAAAGCGTACAGCTCATATTAAAACAGCAAAATCAATCTTTTTTACGCCTGCAAGTATTCCTGGTTTTGGTAATTCTGACTTTGAATTCCAAATATTAGATAAAGCTTCAGGAAAGTTAGCTGGATTGGATGAGGTAGCGAAAAAATTCACGCAGGAGATTCAAAAGTCAAATATTATTGCATACGCCTCTAACTCATTTAATGTGAATTTCCCTCAATTAGAAATGGAAATTGATGTTGCTAAAGCTAAAGAATCAAAAGTATTGGTTGGAGATATTTTCCGTTCAATGCAAGGTTTTATTGGCGGTTATTATGTCGCTGACTTTACTCGATTTGGTAAGCAGCTAAGAGTTAACATGCAAACAAAACCTGAGGATCGTAAGAACGAGGGAAGTTTGGATAATATGTTCGTTCGTAATAGCGAAGGAAAAATGGTTCAAATTTCAGAATTCGTGAAATTAAAAAGATCATATGGTCCTCAATCTATTAAGCGTTTTAATCTTTATAATGCCGTTTCAGTTAGTGGTGGTGTAGTACAAGGACATAGTTCGGGTGAAGCAATTGAAGTGATTAGTAAAATCGCTGAGGAGACGCTACCATTGAATTATGAGATTGCTTATTCTGGTATTACGAGGGAAGAGATCAGTTCAGGTGGTCAGTCAATCTATATCTTTATGTTGAGTATTCTATTTACTTACTTATTCTTAGCAGCTCAATACGAAAGTTATATTTTACCATTTGCGGTATTATTCTCACTTCCATTCGGGGTATTTGGTGCGTATAGTTTTACGAGCTGGAGAGGATTAGAAAACAATATCTATTTCCAAGTAGCCCTAATCATGTTGATTGGTTTATTAGCCAAAAATGCCATCTTGATTATTGAATTTGCTTTGCAAAGAAGAAGGGAAGGATTGTCATTATTTGATGCTGCAATTGAAGGGGCAAGAGAACGTATTCGTCCAATCTTAATGACTTCATTTGCATTTATCTTAGGACTTATTCCATTAGTATTAGCAACAGGTGTTGGTGCTGCAGGTAATAAATCAATTGGTACAGGTGCAGTAGCAGGTATGTTAGTGGGTACTTTATTAGGTTTAATATTTATCCCTGTATTGTTTGTCGTGTTCCAAGGAATTCATGAAAAATTATTCCCTAAGAAAATCGAAAAGCAACCTAAAAAAGAAGAAGAATTAGAAAATGCAGTATACTAAATATATAGTGATGAGTGTGCTTTTGAGTACACTCTTCTCTTCATGTCTAATTCGTAAAGAATACAATCGTACGGTTGAAATCGATAACGATCATCTTTACAGAATTGACAATGATAGTGTTTCCGAAGAACAAAATTTTGGTCAGATCCAATGGTCTGAATTTTTTAAAGATACTTTACTAACGAACTATATCGATCAGGCAATCCACAACAATTATGATGTGAGAATTGCTCTTGAAAATGTAGAAATCGCAAAGTCTTTATACAAACAAGGTAAAAGTGTCAACATTCCAAGTATCAATGGAACGATCGATGCTGGATATTCTCATAACTCTGCCAATACACCAATAGGAAATGCTTTTGGTAATCAACAACAATACAATCTTGGTGTTGGATTATCATGGGAAGCAGATATCTGGGGTAAACTTAAGGCGACTACTGAGGCAACAAGAATGAATTTACTGACGCAAGAGGAAGTAAAAAAAGCGATTGTTTCTGATTTAGTAAGCCAAGTTGCTTTCAATTATTACCGTTTAATTGGTTTTGATAAGCAAAGAGAAATCTTATTGAAAACAATTAAATCGAGAGAAGAAAGTTTAGAAGTAACACAAGCTTTGTATAAGTCTGGTGAACTTACTTTAGTGGCTGTAAAGCAAACAGAAGCGTTGTTATACAACTCTAAAGTTCTTTTAGTTGAAGCAGAAAAGAATATTGAAATTGCTGAAAACGCAATCTCATTCTTGATGGGAGAGTCGAGTCACAGTATTCAAAGAGATTCTATTTTTAATGATCGATTTGATTTTAAATTGGATGTCGGTTTACCTGTTCAATTATTAGAAAATAGACCAGATGTAAAAGCTGCAGAATACAACTTGATCAATGCTTTTGAAAGAGTAAATATTGCGAAAGCGAATTTCTATCCTTCTGTTAGTATTTCTGCAACAGGTGGTCTTCAAAGTACTGCAATTTCAGATTGGTTTAATCCATCGTCATTCCTTTTCAATGTAGTGGGGCAAGCAACGCAACCGATTTGGAATCAACGTCAGATCAAAACACAGTATGAAATCTCTCAAAGTGAAGAAAAAATTGCTCTTCATAACTTTGAAAGACAGATCCTAATTGCTGGACAAGAAGTGTCAAATTCTGTGATGATTATAGGAAAACAACAGGAAGCAATCGTCAATTCTGAAGCTGAATGTGATGCTTATCGTTTAGCAGTAGAATACTCACAAGACTTACTTGTGTCTGGTTCTGCCAACTATCTAGAGGTAATCACAGCACGTCAAAATTTACTACAAGCTGAACTTGTTTTGGTGAATAATAAATTAGTAAAAATCACAGAGCTAATTCGTCTTTACAACGCATTAGGTGGTGGCTGGAGCTAAGCATAATTGCATTTCGCTCTAATAAAAAAGGAGATGATCTACAAGAATTAGATCATCTCCTTTTTTCTTTAATAGAGATTTTTATTATTCAATGATTAATTTCTCACTGAACCCTTCTCCATCTTTATTGATTTTAATGAAGTAAATACCTTTGCTTAATCCATTAATATCCACTTGAATACTTGATGTATCTTGACTAGAGATAGTTTTTTCTAGTTGACCCAAGGAATTATAAATATCAATTGAAATACTAGAAGCAGTTGTTCCTAAATCAATCGTTATATTATTTCCTGAAGTCGGATTAGGGTATATAGTTATGTTTTTCTTATGCTCAAGGGAAGAATTCAAACGAGCACTGCTTGATGATGTATTAAAAGCATAAGCAGAAGTCCAAGCTGAAGCAGATGTACTATTAAATGCTCTCATTCTTACTACATAACTTGTATTTGGAAGTAAATCAGAGAATGTTACTTGATCAATACCATCATTAATTTGATCTTCAAAATTTATCCAACCTTTGCCAACCATTCTATATTGAACTTTTTGATATGTAGAATTTGAACCTCCAATAAATGAAACGGTTGCAGAAGTAGAAGAAACATCTACATCAGTAATGACAGGTTTTCCTACATTGCCATTTGACATGGATGTAATCAATGCTGAAGCTGAAGAAGCATACTCATCTAAAGTAACAGTAATTGTAGCAATACCACCTCCAACAGCTGTAATAACACCATTTTGATCTACTGAAACGGCAGCTGGGTTATCACTTGACCAAGTTAAATTAGCTTCAGATAGTGAAACAGGAGTGATATACGTAACCAATTGATATTCTTCTCCAACATTTAACGTTAATGTAGAAATATTTAAAGCCACTTCAGCGTCTACATTTGCTTGATTTACTTGAAATGAAATGGTTTTTGAGGCAGGGTTAAATGAATTGTTACCTTCTTGATTCGCCGTAATTGTCACTTCCCCTTCTTCACCAGTTAAAGAAACCGTAGTTCCGTCTAGGGTAGCAGGTCCAGTTATACTATAGTTTAATGGAAGACCTGAAGTTGTACTCGCGATGATATCAAAATCTGCAGCATCACTCCATTTATCTTCTATCGTTTGAATAGAAATCTCTTGCTCTTGTTTTGGAGTGAAACTACCCCCCATATCACCATAGAAGTAAACTCCATTCAATTGGATACTCCAAGCATTATCGCCTTTGACAACAACTTTCAAATATTTTGCTGAAAGATCTAACGCTTGATTAGCTACAATAGCAAATTGATGAGCATGACGATAAAGTTCAGGATTGCCATTGCCATCAATTAAATCATCCACTCGTAATGAAACTGATCGTGTACTTACTTTTTGGAAGGTAATATTATCTGTAGATGTATAAATTTCAATATCTCCATCAACCAATACGGTATCTGAATTCACAACATTTTGAGCAGAATGATGCTCTGTCACTTCAATTCTAAAGTTATGCAGTTCTGAAACTTCATATGTTAAATATGCATCTGAAACGACTCCTCCAACTTCATTTCTTACTAATCTCTGACCATCTCCATTGAATCCATTTCCAGCATCATTAGTTAAATAACTATTACTTGACTTTTCAAATGTTTTAGCTGAACTGAAATCGTCAGCAAAAACAGGTAGAATAGCTCCACTAGTTCTCATTCTTGAAGGATCAATATTGAAAATAGAAGGATCAACATCAACAGGAATAGCATCAAGGTTTAAGGTAGAATTAGTGGTTTTAGGAGCATAGATATATACTTTTCCTAAAACAGCATCTGAGAAATCAAGACCATCACCTTCTATGGCAACCTTGACATATTGAGTGCCCATTGGGAATATAGTCGCATTTTGATAGGTAGCGATATTATTCCCCCAAGTATAATTACCGATAAATTCATTTGTAGTCAGCTCCACCCAATTTTGATTATCTGTAGATGAATAAATCTTTAGTGTTCCAAAATCTTGAATGGCTTGTCCACTTGCATTGCCCCAAACTTCTACGTTGATATCTCCAGGGTTTTCGACTTGGTAAGTAACATACGCATCTCCAGAAGCAGAACGATGTATGAGTGAGTGATCTTGACTGTAATGATTTCCCCAATTTTGAGTAAAAGTTTGCCAATTATCACTACGGTCAAACACTAAATCAAAAGTATCTAACTCATCAGCAACAATTGTAGCAGGACGACGAATATTGTCTAGTTTTGCTTGAAAAGCCGCTCTTACTTCAGCATATGCAGGATGATCGATTACATTGATAAATTCATCTTGATCATACAAACGGTCATATAATTCATCTTGATTATTGTGATAATCATTAAAAGTGAAACGCTTACTCTTTATACCATAGTTTTGTTGATCTTTTGTTTTATAAAACCAATTGCCAATAGTAGACAAGGCAACTTCATCTCCAGCATACTCAGTAGAGTTTACATTCGATAAGAAAGGTTTTAAACTATGTCCATCTAAATCAGCTCCAGCTTCACTAAACTTTGTATCTCCAGTCAAATAACATAAATCTTGTAACGTAGGGTAGATATCAACCAAAGAAACAGGATGTTCTACTTTTTGACCTTTTGTATTTTGATGTAGTGGAGATTTAATAATTAGAGGAACACGTGTGCCATGTGTCCAAAGGTTATTTTTATGTGAGTAATCTTTTTCCCCCATATTATAGCCATGATCACTAAAAAGCATTATCACTGTATTATCTGCATATTGAGAATTCTCAACAGCATCTACCACTCGACCAATCATTTCATCAGCAAAGGCAACACTTGCAAGATATCCTTGTAAATAACGTTTGATACCTTCGTTTTTATCAATGTGACTATGCTCCAATACATCTACAATTTCATGCCCTCGGCTTGTACGATTGTAAGTGAAATCATCTCTATCATCCAAGAATATTTCAGGTAATTGAATGTCTTCCAATGGAAACATATCGAAGTATTTATCGGGAACGACAAAAGGAGAGTGAGGGCGAATAATACCCACAGCCATAAAGAAAGGATCATCGCTGTTTTGTGCCTCTAAATTTTGAATATTATTGATCGTCCAAGCCACATTTTCTTCATCAGGCATTAGATCTCTATCTTCTTCATTGACATATCTGAAAGGTTGGTTTTTAGTCGTACTGTACCAACCTTCATAATACCTTGGTCCAGTAGTATTGTTGGCGTCAAAGGCAATTCTTGCTTTTGGAATTGAAGAAAGACGTCCATAAACACCATCTAAAGCACCACCTGCATCATGCATTTGATGTGCTGAATTTTGATGTACAGCAGCACCTTTTCCATTATACGCTACAGGTCCATAATCTTGAGACAATTCATGAACAACATCCCACCATTTGTCTTCACCATTTGTAGAGTGCGTGATCTTTCCTGTTTTGTATGTGGTATAACCATTTGCCATAAAATATTCAGAAATCATCTTCGTTTCTGACAGAATAGGATTGTTTCTCCAATTTTGATAACCTGTACCAAAATGTTGAGAAGTCATTGGTAGCACACCATTCATAAAACTTGCTCTAGAAGGATCACAAAGTGGAGCATTCGAATGAGCATTCATAAAGGAAACACCTTCAGAAGCTAACTTATCAAGGTTGGGTGTTTTGGTTTGTAAATGTCCTCCCATAAAACCGATATAGTCATTCAAGTCATCCAAGACGATCATTACCACATTCAATTTTGCTCCAACAATACTAAGTTGAAATAATTTTGATGATGATAAACTCCGATCACTAACTGTCAATTCTACTTCATAGGTATTATCTTGGTTAGCATCATTTGCAACACCTAATAATGGTTGTGTTTTGAATGATAAATTGCCTGATGTACTTACAGTAAATGCATTTTGATCTGCACCTCCAGTAATACTATAACTTATATTCTCTTCAGTAGCTAACGTTTCTAATTGTAATGTTTCTTTGTTCTCTGGATAATTTTGAAATGCATCCGTAATGAAAATAGGAGGTAAGGAAATAGCATCAACACTTAGGTGTCCAATATCTGCATTACTTTTTACCGTTCCTAAAGCATCTGAAGAAGTTCCATTCGTTAAATTACCACTGCCGTCTGCAATGGAAGTAGGATAAATAGGGAGAATATATAACCCATTTTCAGCTTGCTGAATTTCCCCAAATTTCACTTTCTCTTCACTAACTTCATTTTTCAAGATTAGATTTCCATTGCCTTCAAAAGGTACTCTAGAAGCAGTGCTATGAATATAAGCAACAATATTTGAAGTCGCATTTACAGAGATTACACTTAAATCTCCTAGGTTTAAATCCTCTCCATCGCCTCTTTCATTTCGTCCTCCTTTATTATTCAAAAGGATATTATTATGCAGCTCGATAGTTCCTGAACTACCATAAAAATTAATTCCTTCAATTTTATTGGCAGCCACTGTATAATTGTCCACAATAGTATTATTCAAAATACTAACATCTTGTGAATTAGTTCGAATTGCTCCACCTGTTCCTGTACCGTTAGTACTATTGTTATAGAATAATGAGTTTTCTACCGTAAATGCTAAAGCTCCTGGATTACTATTGACGGCACCAGCATGAGTACCACTTTCATTTCCAATAAATGACGAATTTTGAATAACTAATTCCTTGTTGGTAGAAATAGCACCGCCTTGTTGTCCAGCATAATTTTCAATGAAATTACAGCCAATAACTTCTACAGAAGAAGATGTTTTATTATTGAAGATACCACCTCCTTGAGCAGCCTCCATTCCATATTTAATCGTTAGATTTTGAAACTTCACATGAATGCCTGTCACATCAATCGTGAAGATTCTATTATTGGAAATTAATGTTGGAGGAGTACTTTGATTCATCAAAACAATCGGAGAAGTTGTGCCTCCCATTACAACAGATTGCATTGGATTCGTTCCTTGAATTGTCAATGATTTATTAATCTTAATTTGATTTTCATAAATCATATCCAAAATATGAATGGTGTCATCTGTACTTGCAACACTGATAGCATGAGCTACCGTTTGGAAAGGATTACTCTGATCTCCTGTATTAGAATTATTTCCATTTGAACTTACATACCAAGTAGCGCCGTACGTAAATCCTGCATAGCAAAAAAGCAGAGCTAAAGCTAATAATAGTCGTTTCATTTCAATATCATTATAGTTTGTGTTAAGTGTCATTTAAACACTGCTGGTGATATGAATGTCGACTAATTTTTGGGAAATCAACTAAAAATCAACTTTGATAGGTGTATTAATGCTTAGTATATGTCAAAATATGATTTATGTAAATGGTAAAATTAATATTTCCTTTAACTGAGATTCTTAGCAATAGAGATGATTGCAAAACCTTATTGGAAAGTACAGTTGACAGTTCTGGACCTATTTTGACAAAAAATAATAATTAATAAAATACAAAAACCGCTATCTTGCATTATATATAAATCAACAAGCAAAAATGGATAAGAAAATCATTCAAATAGGAGCTATTTTTTGTGCCTTAGCAGTAGCAATTGGAGCGTTTGGAGCACACGGCTTAAAAGGAACTTTAGAAGAGTTTGGTCGAGTAGCAACTTTTGAAACAGCGGTAAAATATCATTTTTATCATGGTTTAGGTCTTCTTTTAGTAGGAGCTTTAGCGAGTAAAATGGAGACAACTTGGTTGAAATGGTCCGCAGTTTTTATGGTGTTGGGAATCCTTATTTTCTCAGGAAGTTTATATATCTTATCAGTAACTGGAATTACTTGGTTGGGTGCAATAACACCAATCGGAGGAGTTGCTTTTATTGCAGCTTGGGTAGCAATAGTTTTTGGTATAAAGAAATAAGAACATGGAGAAGAAGTGGGTCATTAATCCAGAACCGAAAGAAGAGTATGTACAGGCTTTATTAAAGCAACCAAATGTGCCAAGAATTGTAGCATCACTTCTCGCACAAAGAGGTGTACATTCAATACATAATGCAAGAGATTATTTTCGTCCAACATTAGAAAAGCTACATGATCCATTCTTGATGAAAGACATGGACATTGCTGTGGCTCGATTGACTTTAGCCATTGAAAAAGGAGAGAGAATCCTTTTTTATGGAGATTATGATGTGGATGGAACAAGTGCTGTTGCTTTATTTATGCATTTCTTTCAAGATTTTTATCCCAATATCGACTTTTATGTTCCAGATAAATATACAGAAGGGTATGGTGTTTCTCTTCGAGGAATAGAATACGCTGCTACAACCAATTGCCAACTGATTATTTCATTGGATTGTGGTAGTTTAAATCATGAAGAAATTCAAGAGGCAATCCATAGAAATATTGATTTTATTGTTTGTGATCACCATCAAGTAGGAGAGGAATTACCAAAAGCGACGGCTTTATTAAATCCGCAAAGAAAAGACTGTAATTACCCTTTTAAAGGGTTAGCAGGTGTAGGTGTTGGCTTCAAATTACTTCAAGGTTTTTGTCAGAAACATGGTATTGATCCTACTCCTTTATGGCAACATTTAGATTTAGTTGTTTTAGGAACAGCATGCGATGTAGTGCCAATGCTAGACGAAAATAGAGTTTTAGCAAAACAAGGTTTATCATACCTTCAAAATACAACAAAAGAAGGTTTGAAGGCGATTTTTACTATTTTGAATCTAACGCCAGCAGATCTAAAATTAAATGATATTGGCTATAATTTTGGTCCACTAATTAATTCTGCTGGACGAATTGCTCATGCACAAATTGCTGCGGAATTACTTTCATCAATTGATCCTAAGGAAGCATTAGAACAAGCAAGAGAATTAGGTAGAATTAATGATTTAAGAAAGAAATACGATGCCCAAAATACTGAAGAAGCGATAGCAATGGCTGAAAATGATACGAATGCTGCATTGGTATTATTTAGTGAAAACTGGCATAAAGGAGTCTTAGGAATTGTAGCCTCTAGATGTGCAGATAAATTTGGTAAACCTACCGTCGCATTGACACTGTCAAGAGATGAAATCACAGGTTCTGCTCGTGGTGTAGGTGATTTTGATATATTACAAGTGCTGACGAACTGTCAAGATTTACTGACAAAATTTGGTGGACATCACTCTGCAGCAGGAGTTTCACTAAAAGCAGAAAAATTGTCAGATTTTAAACAAAATTTTGTCAGAGAAGTTGACAATATTACGAATGGAAAGGATTTTGTTTCTGAAATTAAAGTTGATCTAACAGTAAATCTGTCGGATTTAAATTTGGCTACTGCAACCATAATTGAAAAAATGAGTCCATTTGGACATGAAAATGGTATGCCACTTTTTAAAGCGACAAATGTACTTGTTGAAGGTACGCCAAGAGTGTTAAAAGATAAACACCTTAAAATGAAAGTATATCAACAAGTAGGAGATCAGAAGGTAGACGCTATTGCCTTTAACAAGGTGGAAAAAATAGACTTATGTGTAGGAGGAAAGATCGATATTCTATTTCGATTAGAAATCAATGAATTTCGAGGAAATAAGACCTTACAATTAAATATTAAAGATATTCAACAGTCAGTGGAGTGAATTTAAAATAACAAAAGCTGACTATAACTACTAAAAAATTAACATGGGACAAAACTTAACACCATACGTAAAAATCTTATTGATAATTAATCTAGTAATCTTTGCTATTATTAATTTGGGAAATATACCTTTGGATTTAATATTAGGTTACCATTATCCAAAATCAGATCTTTTCCAGATTTATCAACCTTTTACGTACATGTTTGTCCAAAGAGATTTTTCTCATTTATTCGGTAATATGTTTGCCTTATTTATGTTTGGTCCTATTCTCGAGAATTTTTTAGGATCAAAGAAATTCTTAATTCTTTATATGTTTACGGGCTTAGGTGGAGGTTTCTTATATGGAGTATCCAATTATGTGGAAATTACAGAAATGGAAAAGCATGCAGCAGCATACTTAATGGACGAAACTCCTGAAAACTTTATCAATTATGTGAATGAAGAAATACCTTATGCTTACGGATATGACCAAAATGTCACAATGCTGTATCAAAATTTTCCTGATGATCCAGAAAACCCGTATTTAAAAAGTGCAGCAGCTGATCAGGTTCGTAAGTTTTCAATGAGTGAAATAAATCAAGGAATGATTGGTGCTTCAGGTGCTATTTTTGGAATTTTATTCACATTTGCGTTCTTATTTCCAAATCTTCAATTGTTCTTATTATTCGTACCTTTTCCTATCAAAGCAAAGTATCTAATTGGTGGTTATATAGGATACGAAGTATATTTATTGTTGCAAAACAATCCGACTGACTCTGTGGCTCATTTAGCCCATTTAGGAGGAGCATTATTTGCTTATATATTATTAAAACACTGGAAATATCATAGTGTCCAATAAGGAAAGAAATTCCTTTAACTATATACTGATGTTGTGAAACTTAGGAAGACTTCATCTATCTAATAATAAAATGCAATTAGGCGGTGAATCCATAAAATGATTTTTAAAAGTAATCGAATTTATGTAAATTAAATTACCTAATTAATAACCTTAATGATTAAGGCAGGGTTCTTTAATTATCACCCATTAAACCATTATTTTAACTTCTTATGAACGGTTTTATCTCTGATCTAAAATACACATGGAACAAGCCTGGAAGTGGACTACTTCGACTTATCATTGTTAATGTCGTGGTGTATGTTTGTATGAGTTTACTGATGCTTGTATTCAAATTATCAGGAATTCAAGAAATTTACAATCTCTACATCTTCGATAATGTAGCCTTAAATACAGAAATTACTGAGGCAGTCCTCAAACCTTGGACTATAGTGACCTATTTCTTCATGCATAGTATGAATGATTTCTTTCATATTTTATTCAATATGCTGATAATGTATTGGTTCGGGATTATTTTTGCTGAATTTCTTGGGGATAAAAAATTAGTTGCTCTCTATTTTCTAGGTGGTATTACTGCAGGTTTAATGGTGCTTGTAGCTTTTAGCGTTATTCCATATTATAAACCAATGGCAGGTGCTCCTCTTGTAGGTGCTTCTGGAAGTGTTTTGGCTATCGTGGTTGGTGCCGCAACAATAGCACCTGATTATAGGATTAATTTATTATTTATAGGACCGGTAAAAATTAAATACATGGCATTGGCATATGTTTTAATTTCATTGTTACAATCGGCAGGTGGTAATGCAGGCGGTCAAATCGCTCACTTAGGAGGAGCATTAATGGGATATACTTATGTTGCTTTATTAAAAAAAGGTACAGACTTAGGAGCTCCATTATATGCAGTAACACGCTTCTTTAACAACTTAACGAGCTCGAATAGAAAATTGAAAGTAGTTCATCGAAATAAAAAATCGAATAAGAATACAAAAAATACAACTAAAAATTCAGGTCAACCAACACAAGATAATGTGGATGAAATTTTAGATAAAATCTCTGAAAGAGGATACGAAGGCCTTTCTCAAGAAGAAAAAGAAATTCTATTTAAGGCAAGTCAACGTAAACATTGAAAATTCTTAGTGTAATTGCCTTTAATTTATTAATATTGTAATGAAATAGCTTAAAAGTCATTTTTTCTTTAAAAGAATGACTTTTTTGTTTTTAAAATACTAAAGTAACCAACAAGCAAGATCGAAAAGTATAGATATAATCTAAACTACGTCACTACACTGCTTATAATTGATAGATACAAGACATATGGATAAGGCAATATTAGATAAATATGAACTTGTCGTAGGATTGGAAGTTCATTCTCAACTACAAACAAAAAGTAAAATTTTTGCTTCAGACCCGACTACTTATGGTCAAGATCCTAATGTAAATGTAAGTTCTATTACACTAGCATTACCTGGAACATTACCCAAAGTCAATAAATCTGTGATTGAATATTCTATAAAAATGGGATTGGCATGTCACTGTAGAATCTCTGAATATCAATTCTTTGATCGTAAGAATTATTTCTATCCAGATTTACCAAAAGGATATCAAACTACTCAAGATAAAACACCCATCTGTATTGGTGGACATGTAGATGTTGTGACCAAAACAGGTGTAAAAAATAAAGTAATCCTTAACCGTATTCATATGGAAGAGGATGCAGGAAAATCAACACACTTAGAAGGCTCAACAGATACCTTAGTGGATCTAAATAGAGCAGGTGTTCCTTTGATGGAAATTGTAACAGAACCATGTATTCATGATTCTGCAGTTGCAGCAGCTTTCGTAGGTGAAATCCGTAAAATCGTCCGTTATTTAGAAGTATCAGACGGTAATATGGAAGAAGGTTCTCTACGTTGTGATGCCAATGTTTCTGTTCGCTTAAAAGGAGAAACAAAGTTTGGAGAAAAATGTGAAATCAAGAACATGAACTCCATGCGTAATATCCAAAGAGCAATTGATTATGAAATGCAACGTCAAATTGAACTCATTGAAAAAGGGGAAACAATTATTTCTGAGACTAGAACATTTAATGTTGATACGGGCAAAACATATGGTATGCGTACAAAAGAAACATTGAATGACTATAGATATTTCCCTTGTCCTGACCTTCCTCCGATGATTGTAAAACCGGAATGGGTTGAAAAAATTAAAAAGGAAATGCCAAGTCTTCCGTATGAATTGGTAGAGAAGTTTACAGCAGAATACAACCTTTCGGAAGCAGATGCTTATCAATTGACGGAAACACGTGCAACAGCAGCCTATTTTGAGGCACTTTGTAAGGGCACTAAAAATTATAAAGCGGCAGCCAATTGGATGAACGGCCCTTTGAAATCAATGGTCAATGAAGGTGGAATCTCTTATGATACATTGTCAGTAAAACCTGAACAAGTTGCGGTAATAATTGGATTAGTAGATGATAAAAAAGTAAGTCATGCTGCTGCCAATCAACAATTATTGAAAGCTGTAGCACAAAAAGAAGGAAGTAATCCTGAAGAAGTTGCCAAAGAAATGGACCTTATTCAAGATAGTGGTGATGACTTCTTGGTTCCTCTTATTGAACGGGCTATTGCTAAATTCCCTGATAAGGCGAAAGCTTATAAAAAAGGAAAGAAAAACCTATTAGGTCTTTTTATGGGAGAAGTGATGAAAATGGCAAAAGGAAAAGCAGATCCACAAAAAACAAATCAGTTATTACGTGAAGCTTTAGAGAAATAAGAAAGCTCATAAATCTCTATATTTATTCTTACACCTTGTCTTATAACACAAAAGACAAGGTGTTTTTTTATTTGAAAAGCATATTTTACGAGCATTTATTTTTCAGTCTATAATGTATTTTACATCTTTATACTATTAATATTAATATCTTGCTAAAAGAGATTCGTTAGCAACAAGTAAACATATAATAGTGAAGACATTACACAATATTTTTTTCCTATTACTTACAATTTTAGTTGTAAGTTGTGGTGGTACTAAAGAAAATGATGGTACATATCCTGCATCAGTGACAATTTCTGGTACTTTAGATGGTCAGCCAGAAGGTACGAAAGTTACACTTTACTCAATCCAAAAAGTAGGAGGAAAGAAAAATGTAGCAGAAACAAAAACAGACAGCAAAGGTGCTTTTAAAATAAAATATACTGTTCCTAAAATTGGTTTATACACAGTGAACATGGGTAACCAAGCTGAAGAACTAATGGTTTTAGAAACAAAAGATCTTCAAGTTGTCAAAGAAGGAGATACCTACAAAGTAACAGGTTCTAGAGAGAATGATCTTTTGACAGAACTTAAAAATTTAAATATTTCATTTTCTGAAAAAGGTAACGCTTTACAGCAAGAATACGCACAAGCTGAAGATAAAGAGGCAGTACTAGAAAAGTTTAAGGCTTTACAAGCAGAACAAAAGAAAGAAGTAGCATCAATGCTTAAAAAGCTTGATGGTGCTTATGTAACTCTTGTGGCATTAAACTTCATCCAAGATAAAGAAGGAAATTTTGATGTGATTTCTCAATCAATTGAAAAATTAGAAACAAACTTCCCTCAAGATACTTTAGTAATGGAAGTAGCCAAAAGCTACAATGCTTTAAAAGCAACAATGGTAGGTGCTCAAGCAATACCAATTACATTAAATTCTCCTGAAGGAAAAGCAGTTGCTCTTGATTCTTTCAAAGGTAAATATGTAATGATTGATTTTTGGGCATCTTGGTGTAGACCTTGTCGTATGGAAAATCCTAACGTATTAAGAGCTTATACTAAATACAAAGAAAAAGGATTCGAAGTGTACGGTATTTCTATTGATAGAGATGCTGATGCTTGGAAAGGAGCAATTGAGCAAGATCATATTTCTTGGACACAAGTATTAGATGCTGATGGAAAAGTTGCAAATCAATACGGTGTACAAGGTATTCCTTTTACTTTATTGTTAGATAAAGAAGGAAAAATCATTGCTAAAAATCTTCGTGGAGATGCTTTAGAAAAGAAATTAGAAGAGCTTTTAGGAAAATAATCTAAAAAGGTTCTTACAAAAAGCCTGATATAGATCACGTATCTATATCAGGCTTTTTTTATATCTATTAGTAGTGTATTGTACAATGTTGTGTGTATTGATGTATTTATGGTGTTTAAACAAGTTTTTTAGAAGTTAATTGGTTTAAGTTGTTGTTTTTGAGTAAATTAATGGAAACCTAATTGTATAAATATGAAATTACCAGCATTAATAAAAGGCATTAGTAATCTATCTAATCCTTAAAGCACTACTTAATATTATTATATCAAGACCGATCACCTAAAACCAATTAATACCAGATCGGATCACTCTCTATTATCTTATATAGCTTATTTCTTCGCTCTGTTAAACCTAATACCTAATGAGTGAAGCCTAAAAACCTAATTGACCTAATTATCACTCATGATGCAACTTACTATCAAAATTCAGTTTCTGAAGAGACGGGTTTTCTTGCTATCTCTTGTATTCTTTACATCCTTATCAATTTATGGACAGATACCAAACCTCATGGAAGAGAATCAGGTATACCATAAGTTTAAAAGATTAAAAGATGATCCCATAGCACGTCAGCAGTTTGAGCACCAAATGTTGGAAGATCCTGTGACGCATCAAATCCCTTCAAATATATTTCAAAGGGAAAAAGCATTCATGCAAAATATTCATTTTCAAAATGCAAGACTATTAGATTTAAATATCACTAACGGAATGCATACCCCTTGGTTAAAAAGAGGGCCATTCAATGTTGGTGGTAGAACAAGAGCATTGGCTATTGATAAAACCAATGAAGATATCATCTTGGCAGGTGGTGTTGCAGGCGGATTATGGAGATCTATCGATGCAGGTAAGTCATGGACAAAAGTGACAACACCTACAGATCGACAAAGTATTACTTGTGTCGCTCAAGATCCAAGACCTCATTTTTCAAATGTATGGTATTATGGTTCCGGTGAAATCTATGGTAATTCTGCTTCAAGTGTAGGTGCAGCTTACAGAGGTGATGGTATTTATAAGTCTACTGATGGAGGTGTAACTTGGAATACATTGGAAGCAACTTCTTCAGACCCTACAGTATCAGGAGGAGATTTTCAATACGTATCGTCAATAAAAGTAAGTGAAGATGGAGATGTTTATGTAGGTCATTATGGTGGTGTCTCTAAATCAATAAATGGTGGTGATACTTGGGAGAAAGTAATCGATAGTCCAAATTCAGGATTTGTAGAATTGTCAATCGCTTCCACAGGGAAAATCTATGCGACACTTTCTGAAAATGGTTTTTATAAATCTGATGATGGGTTGGTATGGGAAAATATTACACCTTCTGTTTTAGATGAAGTACTGATCAATAGAACAGTATTAGATGTTGCACCCTCTAACCCAAATATTGTTTACTTTTTTGCAAATACACCTGGTGCAGGTAAAACACATCATATGTTTTTAAGATATGATGAAGCACAAAATTCATGGGTCAATAGAACAGATAATCTTCCTGAGTATGGAGGTTATGTAGGGAATTTAGCTCAAGGTAGCTATAATCAATATGTAAAAGTAAAACCTAATGATGAAAATACGGTATTCATCGGAAGTACAAATTTATATCGATCAACGAATGGTTTTTCTTCTGCTTCACAAACAGATTGGATTGGAGGATATGCACCTATCAATAATGTAAGTCAGTATGAAAATCATCACCCAGATAATCATTCAATGATTTTTCTACCATCTAATGCTGATGTAGCCATTACAACACACGATGGCGGTATCTCAAAAACACATAATATATCATCAACGGAAGTTGAGTGGGAATATCTAAATAATGGATATTACACTACACAAGCTTATGCTATTGCAATTGATGAAAAAACGAGGAATGATGCTAGAATTTTAGCAGGGTTTCAGGATAATGGTAAATGGTATACAAATTCATCTGCACAAAATGTGGATTGGATGGAAGAATATGCCGGTGGAGATGGCTGTTATGTTGCAATTGTACCTGGTGAGCATACAAGATATACAAGTACTCAATATGGTAAAATATTAAGGTTTAAAGGGGATGATCCTAGAAGCCCAACAGATTCTGATGGTATTCAACCTTCTAATGCTTCAGGTCAGTTATTTGTTCATCCGTATATTCTTGATCCCAATGATGCAGATGTAATGTACTATCCGGCCAGTACAAAATTATGGTACAATTGGAATCTATCAAGTATCAATTCTGGTTATACTTTTTCAGGAACAACATCAGGGTGGAATACCTATGATAATGTCAATACATCTGGTAAAATATCAGCTTTAGCTGCATCAACAATACCTTCTGATATCGTGATATTAGGAACACAATATGGACATGTATATAGAATTAATAATGCAAGGTCAAAATCTTCTTCTGTGGATTTCATTTCTTCTGGAGATGGATTACCGAATGCCTATATATCATGTGTCTCAATGAATCCAAAAGATGCTGATCACATTATTGTTGTTTATTCGAATTACCAAACGAAAAGTATTTTTGAAACTAAGGACGGTGGACACACTTGGGTACATATATCTGGTAATTTAGAGGAAAATGCAGATGGTTCTGGTGCTGGTCCTTCAGTACGTTGGGCTGAATTTCATCAACCTGAAAATGGAGAAGAAGGGTTATTCATAGGTACAAGTGTCGGTTTATATTATGCACCATTATCACAAATCAATAGTAGTACACAATGGATTCAGCAAGCGGAAGAAACGATCGGTGATGCTGTTGTTTCAATGATAAAAACACGTGAAGACGGTTTGGTTGTAGCTTCGACGCATGCAAATGGGATCTTTTCAGCCTATTATGGAGTTTCTGCTGTGCCACCCTTGATTGTTGAACAGATAGAAAATAAAAACTATAGTCTTGGTGATATAACTGAAGCTATCGCCTTAAATGAGATTTTTAGTAGCCAAAGTAATAATGAACTTACATTTTCGTCTAGTTCATCCAATACAGATATTATTCAGGTCAATATCAGCAATGATACCCTTTATATTGAAACGAATACTGCTTTAGGAGAAGCTGAAATTATTGTTGATGCATTTGATGGAGATGAATTTTCAAGACTTAAATTTAAGGTATCAGTTAGTACAATTATACCTTCATTACACGCTCAAAAAGAGGCAAACGGGAATAATTACCGCTCACAATTTTTCTTAGATTTTGATAAACCAATTTACCTGGCAGATGATTTTACTGTACCGGAAGGAAGTGTATGGAATTTATCTAAAGTAAAAGCTTATGGTTACAGTACTACAAATAATGTCCCTGATGTTGAAGTATTTATTTACAAAGACAATAATGGAGCTCCTTCGGATTCATTAATCTATTCGTCGGGAAGAGTAGCTACTGATAATTATGAATTAGGTGATATTGAACATTATTTTAATGATGATGTGACATTAGAAGCAGGTACTTATTGGATTACCGTTGCTGCAGTGATGTATTATAGTTCTCAAGGAAGTTGGTTTTGGAAAGGAACAGGTGATAATGAGTTAATTGGAAATCAATTTTACTTAATTGATCCTTCTAATTTATTTGGAAAGGGTTATACATCATGGACTTCACCAGAAGGAATAAGTGCAGCAGATGTCAATTTAGCATTTGAGTTGTCCGGTGTTTCTATTGGGAATAGCGATGTTGAAGAAATTACTACGATAAATGCGTTATTAAAGCCTTCAACGAATATTGAAGTCAATTGGGAAACCATTGAAAATGTTTCAGGATATAAAATCGAAAGAGCATTGAATATGGAAGGGCCTTACGAAAAAGTAGCAATTGTAAACAATGAGGAAAACAGTTGGATAGATGGGTCTCTAAAAACAATGGATAGTACGTATTACTATAAAGTGAAAGCATTCAGTACTCAAGGAGAAGCACAAAATTCACCTATCGCTTCTGTGACTATAAATACAGTTCCTGATCCAGTAGAAAATTTGGAGATTTCTTTAGAGAATACTTCTAGACATTTGGTGGTGACTTGGGAAGATGCAAGTGAAAAAGAAGATGGATTTTATATTGAATATTCCTTAAATGGATCTGATGGTTTCGTTCCTTTAGCAATAGCTGATAGAAATGCAGAAAAGTATGTCTTTACCAGCAATACTTTAGGGTCAATTGAGTATTTTATTAGAGTGACTCCTTTTAATGGTTCAGGTAAAGCAGAAGCAAAAACTGCCTCAATCTTTACGAAGTTAGAAGCACCTGACAATGTAAGATATGAGGAACTAAGCCCTTCGTCTTTATTAATTTCTTGGGATGATATTTCTGCCTTGGAAACAGGGTTTCAGCTAGAGTATTCTATTGATTTAGGAAAAACTTTCCCATTCTCAATTACGACAGATGTTAATCAAGAGTCTATTCAAATTGATAACCTTCTGCCTGGAAAAACCTATTATTTTAGATTAAAGTCAATCAACGGTTTCTTTAGTGGACAATTGAATAGTAATATACTATTGTTTGTACATACGATGACAGGAGGAACAAAGCCAGTGGGAGTTGAAAGTGTAGAAGCAATCCCAGATTTTTCACAAATTGAGATTAATTGGAAGGATAATGTAGAAAATGAGTTAGGGTTTGATGTATTAAGAAAATCAGAAAGTGAAGAAGAATTTTCATTAATAGCTGCTCTTGAATATAATGATACTACTTTCGTGGATACACAAGTAGACCAAGGAGTATTATATGAATATACTGTAAGAAGTTATAATTCATTGGGAGAATCAAGAAGTGATACGGTAGAATCTCAATTATATATTAATCCACCATCAATTACAAATCTTTCAAGAAATGAATATGGTATTAATCTAGATTGGAATGATAACTCTGAGTTTGAACAGAATTACAATGTGTACAAAAAGGTTGATGATGGTCAATTCGAACTTTTGGAAACTTTAATAGCATCATCGACGACCTATTTTGATACGGCTGTATATGAAAATCATGTTTATTCCTATCAAGTTTCAGCAGAATTAAATGGATATGGTTACTTCTCAGGGACGGAAGAGTTGTCAACAGTTCCACCTGCTCCTATAGGATTGACAAATTTTAGAGTTTCATTAAAAGAAGAAAATAGTATTACGATCTCATGGGAAGATTCTCAAGAGGATGAACATGGCTATAAAATTTATCGAAGAAGAAGTAATGAAAGGTCAAATACATTGTTTTTAAATTTATCAGCAGAAAGTAGATCATTCATAGATAGTACTTTGGTGGAGGAAGTAAATTATGTCTACACTATCGTTCCTTATATCTATGATGTTGAAGGTGAAACATTAGAAACAAATGGAGCTTTAATTCCAAGAGTTGTGAGAAGGCCTTCCGTTCCTTTTAACTTCTCTATTGATTCTCTTCAAGGTACAATGGATTTGTCATGGAGCGACTCCACTTTAGTAGTTGATAATTATGAAATATATAGAAGTGTCAATGATAGTGATTTGGCATTTTTGGTTGAAATTCCTTCGGATAATTTATTTTACACTGATCATTCCGCCTCTTTAGACTCCAACTATGTTTATAAAATAAGAGGAGTCAATGAATCTGGAAGTTCTATGATGGCGATGGTAACATATACTGCTCCTGAAAAAGAAGAAGAGGATAATGATGACGACGAAGACGATGAGGATTCTGATCCTGACCCCGAAAATAACCCGGATACAGATGATAGTGATACGGATAGCAATGATGATGAACAAGATAGTGTAAGAGTCATTCAATCTCCATCTGATATTGAAACTTCAATGATCAATGATTATCTAAGAATTACATGGAGTGATAACTCTGATAATGAACAAGGTTTTAATATTTATTACTATGATTCTATTGCTAATGAAAAGCAATTAATAGGAATGACCACTGAGAGTCATAATGTATTTAGGGATAGAAGAATATTTACCGAAGGTACTTACAGATATTACATTCATGCATTTAATGATGAAACAGTAAGTGAGGAGATAATGTTTGAGTATGAACACATATCAACAACTATTTTACAAGTATATTCAGGTAAAGTTGAAGCTAAAATTTATCCGAATCCAAGTACAGGTATATTTACGATCAACCTTGATCAGAAATGGAGTAAAGGTGTACAAATAGATATCTATAATTTAAGTGGACAAAAGGTATATCAAGGTAACTTCTTGAGTAACTTCATTCAATTAAACTTGTCACATTTATTCTCTGGACAATATATTATTCACTTCTCTGATAAAGAGAAAACAACAAGTAAAGTAATTGTTAAAAATTAAAGTAAATAGAAAGGTTAAATATTCTGTTTAACCTTTCTATTCTATTTTCTTAAAGTTTAATTATTAATATTCTTAAAAGAAGGAAGAATTAAAAATCAGTCTTTTAACTTCGCTGTATAGATTTTTCAAATGTTAAGCATACAAAGCCAAATGAAAGCACTTAATTACCTTTTATTCTCAGTTTTTATCCTTTTATTTTCTTGTAAAACACAGCAAGTACAAATTATAGGAGGTGATAGTGATGGGCAAGTAGTTGCGGATGATGACGGTCTAAGAGTTACACCAGGAACATGTGTATTTTATGGTGAAGTTTTAGCAATCGATGGCGGAGGAATTATGTTCTTCGTAAAGTCACTTGATGGGTGCGGTCCAGGAGTGACACGATACCCAAAAATTGGAGCAAAACTATCTGCAAGATTTAAAGGAGATGTTCCTTGTCAAGTAGGAGAGTCAGTCCATGTAAAAGTTTCAGAATTTGAAAAATCCTACTCTATTTTAGACGTAGTCCCCTTATAAGAAAACACATACCACATACATATATACTAACCATTATTTATTATGCTAAAAAGTATATCAGAACTTGTTGATATCTTAAAAACACAATCAACAAAGCGAAGATTAGTACTTTGTGCAGCAGCAGATGACAATGCTCTTGAAGCTGTACATAAAGCGTACAAAGCCGATATTATTGAACCCGTACTTGTAGGAAATAAAGATGATATCCTTCAAGTCTGTGAAGAATTGAATATTTCTTTTGGAGATGAGGTTGAAATCTTCCACGCAATTGAATTAAAGGAAATGGTGAAAATTTCTGTTTCATTAATTCATAATGGAAAAGCAGATTTCTTAATGAAAGGTCATATCTCCACCGCTGAACTTATGCGTGGTGTTCTTAACAAAGAATGGGGATTAAAGAAAAGTAGAGTAATTTCTCACTTGGCATTATTTGACCTTCCGGCGTATCATAAGCCTTTAGCTCTGACAGATGTAGCAATGAATATTGCTCCTGATCTCGATACAAAAATTGGTATTCTAAAAAATGCCATTGAATTCTTAAGAAAGATCGGTATTAAAAAACCAAAAGTAGCAGCCTTAGCAGCTGTGGAAATGGTAAACGAAAAAATGCCAGCAACTCTTGATGCCGCTTTGTTAACCATCATGGCTAATCGTGGTCAAATCAGAAATTGTGAAATTGATGGACCATTAGCTTTTGATAATGCAATTAGTCAAGAATCATCTTCTCACAAAGGGATTAAGGGTGCGGTTGCAGGAGATGCAGATTTATTATTAGTTCCAGATATTGAGGCGGGGAATGTTTTATACAAAGCCTTTGTTTTCTTTGCAAGTGCAAAAGTAGCATCAATCATATTAGGAGCGAAAGCACCAATAGTTTTGACTTCAAGAGCTGATTCTATGGAGACAAAACTAAATAGTATTCGTTTAGCAGCGGCTTCCATTGAATTTTAAGAGCATGAACCAAAGAATATTAGTCATCAACCCAGGATCAACTTCTACGAAAATTGCAATTTACGAAGGAGAGGATGAGTTATTTGAGCAATCATTAAGACATTCTGCCGAAGAATTACAACAGTTCATAGAAGAAGAGGAACAACTGAATTTTCGTAAGGAGAAAGTATTATCTTTTTTAAAAGAAAAAGGAATAGAACTTTCTTCATTGGATATTGTAATGGCTAGGGGCGGATTGAGCAAACCTATTCCTTCAGGTGTCTATCTTGTGGAAGAAAACTTACTTCATGATCTGAAAGAAACACCTAAAAAACATGCAAGTAATTTTGGAGCTAAAATCGCTCATGACATTGCAACTCCATTAAAAATAAAAGCATGTATTGCTGACCCTGTAGTAGTAGATGAATTATCAGATGTTGCTCGACTTTCTGGTCACCCTAAGTTCCCTAAATCGTCTATTTTTCATGCATTAAACCAAAAAGCAATTGCTCGACAATACGCGAAAAATGCAGGAAAGAAATACGAAGAAATTAATTTAATCGTGGCTCATTTAGGTGGAGGTATTTCTGTAGGAGCACACGCAAAAGGACAAGTGATAGATGTTAATCAAGCATTAGATGGTGCAGGTCCTTTTTCTCCTGAAAGAAGTGGTAGTTTGCCTGTTGGAGATATAATAAGAGCAGCTTTTAGTGGTGCCTATACGCAACAACAAATGATGGAAATGTTGGTAGGTAAAGGTGGAATTTATGCTTACCTAGGAACAAATGATGCTAAGAAAGTAAGAGAAATCGCCGAAGAAAAGCCTTCTAGAGAGAGGGAAATTATGGAAGGATTAATTTATCAAGTCGCTAAAGAAATTGCTTCTATGGTTGTACCTTTGGAAAATAAAGTAGATGCTATTCTTTTAACAGGTGGTTTGGCTTATGGTCAATGGTTGACGGATAATATTCAGAAAAAGGTTGGACATATTGCTCCTGTATATGTCTTCCCTGGCGAAGATGAAATGAAAGCTTTAGCACTTAATGGATTAAGAGTTCTCAATAACGAAACAGTTCCTCAAGAATACGGAGATACAATTTTCTAAACATGATAAATCAAGCAACAAGGCAATTTATACAAGAGCATGAAAACGAGGATGCTTCTAAAATCATCTTCAAAGCAGCTACTCTCTCAGAGGTAGATGGAAAGTTAGCAGCTCAACAAATTACTGCAAGACAAAAAGCAAAGAAGAAATTGCCTGCTTGGTATGCTATTAATGATATTGTTTATCCTTCAAAAGTACCTTTAGAGCAAAGTTCTTCCGAAATTACTGCAGAGTTTAAAGCATCTATTCTAAATGGTGAATCATTAGCAGATCTTACCGGTGGAATGGGGATAGATGATTGGGCTTTTTCTTTTGAATTTGACCAAGTCTATTATTGTGAACGACAAGAAGATTTAGCAGAAATTGCCAAATTCAATTTTCAACAATTGGATAGAAAGCATATTAATGTTCATGCAGGTGATAGTATTGAATGGCTAAAATCATTTTCTGAAAAATTATCAGCAATTTATCTTGATCCAGCAAGAAGAGATGCTCAGAATAATAAAATGGTGAGTATTTCGGATTGTGAGCCAAATGTAATAGAACTAAAAGAACTTCTTTTTCAAAAAACAGATAAAGTACTGGTGAAATTGTCACCTATGATTGATATAAAGCAAGCAGTACGAGAACTAGAAAATATCACAAGTGTTTGGGTAGTATCAGTGGAAAATGAATGTAAGGAAGTATTATTTCTACTTGAAAATATAGAAAAAGGAAAAACAGAAATTCATTGCATTGATTTCAAAAAAGAGAATTTACAAACTCCATTTACTTTTCTTTTAGAAGAGGAAGAATATTTAGAGGTTTCGCTGGCAGATACACTTGAAGATTTTCTTTATGAACCAAATGCTTCCATCATGAAGGCAGGGGCATTTAAAAGTATTGCTCAAAAGTATAATTTGAAAAAACTGGAAATGAATTCTCATTTGTACACATCAAATGTGTTAATAGAAGATTTTCCAGGTAGAAAATTTAAAATAAAAGGAAAGTCTCAGGTTCAAAAGAAAGCAATTAAAAACTTGGTACCTTCTTTGAAAGCTAATTTAACAGTGAGAAATTTTCCCCAAACTGTAGATCAAATAAGGAAAAAACTCAAATTAAAGGAAGGTGGAACGGATTACCTATTCGCGACCACAATAATGAATAACGAAAAAGTGTTATTATTGTGTGATCGAATTAATTAATAAACTACTACTAGATATGTACAAGACTGTTCATTTAAAGACAAAAAAGGAATCGAGAAGAACGACATCAGATAGACTTCGTTCAGTAAAAGTGAGTGGAGACGAAACAGCTCAAGTATTAGATGAGTGTTTACAAGAACATGCAGCGGAAGGATACAAGTTAGTAAGTATTACTCCATTAGCATCAGCAAGCTCTAGTAATGTTGGTACAGGTGGCTGGGGATTCAGCTATACTGATGGTATTATTGTCGTTTTTGAAAAATAATGATCTGATTAATTAGTCAATAAAAACTGATTATTAAAGGCATAAATCCGTGTTTAAACGGTTTTTATGCCTTTTTTATTGAGCATTTCCTAAAGGTTTTAAATAACTTTTAACAACTTCTTGTTTACTTTAAACATCTTAGTAAATTTGCACCCTAATGAGCGTAGGTTCGCTCAAACAATAAAAAGATAAGACAATGTCAGTAGCACAAAAAGGTCATAAAGTAAAAGTACACTACGTTGGTACATTAAACGATGGTTCTCAATTTGATTCATCTGTTGAGCGTGGTGAGCCTATCGCATTTACAATTGGAGCAGGTCAAATGATTCCTGGTTTCGATGCAGCGGTAGAAGGTATGACAGTAGGTGAGAAAAAGACGGTAAATATCCCTAGCGATCAAGCTTACGGTCCAGCTCGTGAGGATTTAATTATCGAATTCAAGCGTAGTGACATTCCTACAGACATGAACCCTAAAGTGGGTGACCAAATCGGTCTTCAAAGCCCTCAAGGTCCTATCCCTGCAACTGTTGTTGAGTTAACTGAAGAAATCATCAAAGTTGACGCTAACTCTCCAATGGCAGGTAAAGATCTTAACTTCGACATCGAATTAGTAGAAGTTTGTGAGGATGAGAATTGCGAAGACGGTAACTGCAACTGCTAGTTTGTAGTCACTTAAAAATAATAACCCTTAGGGTGAAAACACCTTTTCAAGTACTTGGAAAGGTGTTTTTTTGTTATCAATTGGAAACATATCTATAAATTTTACAGAATATTGCGTTTTTCTGATTTTCCTCGTGTGTTAGGTGAAGAAAGTTATTAAATTTGCAGATTGAAAAGAAAGAGATTTATCTTTCTATAGAAATAGATTATATATGGGGAATACCCATTGTCAATATATTTAGAAATTATGCTTGAGCAGATTAAAAAAATCGAAGAACAAATTGAGAAAGCAACAGCTCAGACGAAAGAAGAGTTAGAGGCATTCCGTGTAGGTGTAGTTGGTAGAAAAGGTATTATTGCAGATCTTTTTTCAAAAATGAAAGAGGTAGCTCCAGAAGAAAGAAAAACTTTTGGACAGACTGTCAATGCTTTGAAAAATGCTGCTCAAGAAAAGTTCGATGAATTACAAACAGCCTTAGAAGATTTACAGGCAAGTGATATTCAACATCAAGACCTTACTCTTCCAAATATTCCTAATGAAATGGGAGCTGTTCACCCTATTACTAAAGTTCGTGAGGAGATTAACCGTATTTTCGAAAGAATCGGTTTCAATATTTCTGAAGGTCCTGAAGTAGAAGATGATTGGCATAACTTCTCTGCATTAAACTTCCCTCCAAACCACCCAGCGAGAGAAATGCAGGATACGTTCTTCATTGAAAAAAATCCAGATATCGCTCTTCGTACACACACATCTTCAGTACAAGTTCGTGTAATGGAAAATCAAAAGCCTCCTTTCCGTACTTTATCTCCAGGTAGAGTATACAGAAATGAGACAATCTCAGCTCGTGCACACTGTATCTTCCACCAGGTAGAAGGTTTGTATGTAGATAAAAATGTGTCATTCAAAGATTTGAAAGATACTCTTTACTACTTCGCAAAAGAATTCTTTGGACCAAATACAAAAATCCGTTTAAGACCATCTTACTTCCCATTTACTGAACCTTCAGCGGAACTAGATGTATCTTGTTCAGTTTGTGGTGGTAAAGGATGTAACATCTGTAAGTACTCTGGATGGGTAGAAATTGGTGGTTGTGGTATGGTAGATCCCAATGTACTAAAAGCATCAGGTATTGATCCTGAAGAATACACAGGTTTTGCTTTTGGTATGGGTATCGAAAGAATGACAATGTTGAAATATAAAATCAACGACCTTCGTTTATTCACAGAAAATGACCTACGTTTCTTAGGACAATTCAAAGGATTGTAATAAGAAAATGATCAATATATAAAGCCTCCTCATTTCGTATTAGAAGTGAGGAGACTTTTTTATAAATAACTAGATGAGTTTTTTATTTTAATTATTTACTATCTTCTTCACTCTTCATATCTCTCATAATCTTATGAAGTGAGGTAGCATCTTGTGGCTTAATTCTTCCAGCCATCATAAGTCTTACTTCACGACGCTGTAAGGCTTCATTATAAAGCTTTTTTTCTACAGCAGTTTCAGGCTTTAGTTTAGGAACAATAATAGGTCGTCCAGTTTGATCAACAGCGACAAAAGTAAAGAAAGCTGTATTCGTTTCTATTTTAGTGCCATTAGGAATATTTTCTGTCCATACACGGATATATACTTCCATGGAAGAATTAAAAGCTCTAGTTACTTGAGCTTCCAATGTGATAGTATCACCCATTTTTGGAGAATGTTTAAAGGAAACTTGATCGACAGAAGCGGTTACAACAACTCTATTTGAGTGCTTTTGAGCAGAGATTGCAGCCACAACATCCATCAAATGTAATAATCGACCACCCATTAAATTGTTAAGTGGGTTCGTGTCATTGGGAAGTACCATTTCAGCACTCGTTACAAAAGATTCCTTTGCAAACTTTTCTAATTTCATAAATTCTGATCTTATGTTTATATGTTCCGAAATTTAAGCATAATTTAAATATGTGTTTTATAGATACTTAAATTTTATTTACAGATTTTTTTATTAAATTGTTTTGCAGGTAAAAATTCATGTATTACTTTTGCAACGTCTTAAAGAAAAAGGGTGCCATGGCCGAGCGGCTAGGCATCGGTCTGCAAAACCGCGTACGGCGGTTCGAATCCGCCTGGCACCTCTAAAAGGTCAAGATTATTATTAATCTTGGCCTTTTTTTATGCAATTTCAACTCAGTATGGAATATTGAATTAATTATATTTTTGATTAATGTTGAATGTTATTTGATTGGTCTTTTTGTGAGTTTTATGTT
The DNA here is from genome assembly GCF_056161045.1 of Flammeovirga sp. AWQ4_249. Lineage (NCBI taxonomy): Bacteria > Pseudomonadati > Bacteroidota > Cytophagia > Cytophagales > Flammeovirgaceae > Flammeovirga > Flammeovirga sp. AWQ4_249. The sequence goes on along the minus strand of NZ_JBSWYJ010000002.1, from coordinate 88,102 downwards.
TAAAATGGCTTGCTCTTCTTATTGTGATTCTGACTCTCGTCTTTAAAAAGTTCAATTTTTATCTATCTGTTTGATAATAGTTTTTTTTCTGATCTCTACTATCCATAAAATCCATTATTTCTATTAAAAAATAAATGAAAAATTAAAGTGGAAAATAGTAGTGTCTCGATAGTGTTTTGGTACTTGAAATTTCAGAAAAAAGAGATCTTAATTGATAAATGTAAGATCATGATCTTAGCTAATTTTAAAGCTTCTAAATAGCCTTATTTTTCAGACTTTAATACCTATGAAAATTGAAAAGTAATACGAGAAATATTATAAGTAATTTCCATTAATTAAAGTCTCCTAATTGTCTAAAATGTCTGTTTTTAGCCCTCTAATACTACTTTTTTAAGTTTCCTATTTTTTCATTTGTTTGCAACTTTCACACCCGTTAAAATATTATGCTGACGTAGGTTGAGGTCAAAAAGATGTCTAATGTCACTTTTTTTTGTAATTTGGAATTATTCCAAATAAGCTTTTATTGAATTATATCTATATTAAATTACTGATATATAGATAATTGTGTCATTATTTTCAGATTTTTTAATAGAAATGTCCTTTTGCTGATAAGTTTGAAAAAAGTCTATCCCGTATTAGCTTTGCATCTGAATGTACAATTGCATATTTCATCTAATTTTTTAGTATACAAAACTTCAATGGTATGAGTATCGGCAGAAGTGTATTAAGGTTGCGCTACACATTGGCTGTGGTGTGCGGTTTACTGCTAACAAGCGTAGCAACGTTTGCGCAGGAAGGAGACGGCATTCCCACTGATGAAGCGTCGATCTCGGCCGGGATGGAGCTTTTCGATGGCAACTGCTCTTCCTGTCACCAAGTACACGAAAAAGGCGTCGGGCCGGCGCTTAAAAATGTTTATGAGCGTCGTGACGTTAAATGGTTAACGAACTTTATTAAACATCCAGGTAAAACTATTCAAAGTGGTGATGCTTACGCAACAGCACTATATGAAAAGTTCAAACCTACAATTATGCCTAACCAAGATCTTTCTGATGAAGAGATCTTACAGGTTTTAGCATATGTAAAGGATGCGACAATTAAAGGTCCAGCAAAACCAGAAGCGGCAACAGCTGACGCAGGTGGAGCAGCAGCTCCACAACAAGGTATGATGGTAAGCTCTAACCTATTGGTTGGTGTTATTGTCGGCCTATTAGTTCTTTTAGGTGTTGTATTAATCGTATTAGTAGTTTTAGCTAATGTATTAACACAATATTTAAGACAACAAAAAGGACTGGATGCAGAAGATGAGGCTTACATCAACGAAAAATTCAGCTTAGCTGCAATTTTCAAGAGCCAAGTATTCATCGGAATGTCATCTTTTGTATTCGTAATGATTGTAGCTAAAGTAACTATTGATTCTTTATTCTCAGTCGGAGTACAACAAGGATACGCTCCAGACCAACCTATCCAATTCTCACATAAGCTTCACGCAGGGTATTACGAGATTGATTGTAAATACTGTCACACAGGTGTAGAAAAGTCTAAGAATGCGAACATTCCTTCTGCGAACATCTGTATGAACTGTCACAACAGCATCCGTCAGAATTCTCCAGAAATTCAAAAAATCTACGCAGCAATTGAGAATGACGAGCCTATCCAATGGGTACGTGTTCACAATTTACCAGATTTAGCGTATTTCAACCACTCACAACACGTGAAAGTTGGTGGAGTTGAATGTCAAACATGTCACGGTGAAATTGAGAAAATGGAAGTGGTACAACAACACTCATTATTAACAATGGGATGGTGTATCGACTGTCACCGTAAGACAGATGTTAACGCAAAAGGTAATGCGTACTATGACAAAATGGTAGAAATGCACGATGCTACTTCTAAGGATCCAATGAAAGTAAAAGACATTGGTGGTTTAGAGTGTGCTAAATGTCACTATTAATTTGTCGCTTTTTGAACCTTTTGTTCACTAAGCTTTCAACAATTTTCTACATATAGAGAAATGGCAAAGAAAGAATATTGGAAGGGTGTCGAGCAATTAACTAACGACCCTGAGTTTGTAAAATATGCGGAAAAAGAATTCCCTCAGCACCTTACTATTAAGGATGCGTATGGAGATAATACAGAGGGAGATTTCAAAAGCAACAGACGTGACTTCTTAAAAGTGATGGGCTTCTCTGTAGCTGCAGTTTCTTTAGCAGCTTGTGAGGCGCCAGTTAAGAAGGCAATTCCTTACTTAAATAAGCCAGAAAACATTGATCCAGGTGTAGCAAACTATTATGCTTCTACATTCTACAATGGTTCTGATGCAATGCCTGTAGTAGTGAAAACAAGGGAGGGTAGACCTATCTTCATCGAAGGTAACACTTTCTCAAAGTACTCTCAAGGTGCTATCACTGCTCGTGCTAATGCTTCTATCATGGGCTTATATGATGAGGAGAGAGCAAAAGCTCCTTCTAAAGGTGGTAAAGCTACTACTTGGAAGAAAGTGGATGCTGAAATCATCAAAGGCTTAGCAGCCGCAGGAAAAGTAGCAGTAGTATCAAATACTATTGTATCTCCATCAACAAAGAAAGTTTTAAATCAATTTGCAGGTAAATACAATGCTGACTTGGTAACTTATGACCAAGACAACAACTCTGCAATCATTGAAGCAAATAAAACACAGTTCGGTAAAGCTGTCGTTCCATCTTATGCTTTTGATAAAGCGGATGTAATCGTAAGTTTTAATGCAGATCTTTTAGGTAACTGGATCGCTCCAGGTATCTTCTCTCAAGATTTCGCTAAAGGCAGAAAAGTAGGTCCTAATAAAAAGAAAATGTCTCAAGTATTCAGTTTTGAGACAATGCTTTCTATTACAGGTGCTGCTGCTGATTACCGTTCTCCGTTAAAACCTTCTCAAGAAGGTGTGGCTGTTGCAGCATTATACAATGCAATAGCGAAAGCAACTGGTAATGCTACTGTAAAAGGTGCTATCAAGGATGCTAATATCGCTCGTGCAGCTAAAGCATTATTAAATGCAAAAGGTAAATCAGTTGTTGTTTCAGGTATTAACGATGTGAACGTTCAACTTTTAGTGAACGGAATCAACCAAATGCTTGGTAACTACGGTAAGACAATTGATTTAAATACTCCTCTTTATACTCGTCAAGGTTCTGATGTTGAAATGAATAAATTCGTTGATGCATTAAAATCAGGTCAGTATGGTGCAGTAATCTTCTATAACTGTAATCCAGTTTATGATTACGCAAGAGGAAAAGAAATTGCAGCTGGTATCAAGAAAACGAAATTGTCTATCGCGACAAATGATCGTTTAGATGCAACTGCAAAAATTTGTGGTTTCAATACTCCTGATAAGCACTTCTTAGAGTCATGGAATGATGCAGAGTACAAAAGAGGTTACTTTAGTGTAGCTCAACCAACAATTAATACAATCTTTGATTGCCGTCAAGCACAAGATTCTTTCTTAGCTTGGGCAGGTAGTGAAGAAGAGTATGATGAAGTAGTGAAATCTTTCTGGCAAAAAGAAGTTTTTGCTTTAGGTTCTAAAGAAGCAACTGCTCAAAAATTCTGGGTGAGATCATTACACAATGGTATCTACGAAACAGAAAATACAGGTAGCTATAAGTCAATCCATGATGCAGGTGTAGCAAACGTTGATTATTCAGCGTCATTTGATGCAGCTTCAGCAGGTGTTAAAGTAGCTTCTAAGTATAAAACTACTTCTGAGTGGGAATATGTAGCGTACCCTGCAACTATTATGGGTTACGGTACTTTAGCAAACAACCCATTCGTTCAAGAAACTCCAGATCCAATTACAAAAGTAACTTGGGGTAACTTTGTAGCAATCACTCCTGAGGACGCTCGTAAATTAGACGTTCATAAAGAGTTTGAAACAAAGAAAAGAGTTCTTAAAGTAGCAACTAAAAGTGGTAGCTTTGAATTACCAGTAATCATGCAGCCAGGTTTAGCTAAAGGTGTTGTTGCAGTTCCTCTAGGATACGGACAAAAATCTTTAGGTAAAGTTGCTGAAGAAGCTGCTGGTTTCAATGCAATGTCTCTTTTAGATGCGAAAGGATTAACTAATTATTCAATTACTTCGGGTGTATCTGTTGCTTCTGGTGATGCTACAGTGGACGTTGCTCAAACGCAAACACACGAAACAATCATGTCACGTGAGTCAATTATCCAAGAGACGACATTAGCACAGTATGTAAAAAATCCTGCTGCTTCTAGACATGACGTAATGATTAATACGTACGAAGGTCCTGAAAAAGCGACAGACATCTCAGCTTGGGATATCAATAATGATGGTTACAAAAAAGATGAACATGAAGTAACAGCCTCTAAACCAGGTGCTGCTTTATTATGGAACTCTGTAACTGGTATTCAAGCAGATGTTCATGAATATCCTAATCACCACTGGGGGTTAGCGATTGACTTGAACTCTTGTGATGGATGTTCTGCTTGCGTTACTGCTTGTCATATTGAAAACAATGTGCCAATCGTAGGTAAGCAAGAAGTAATTAACCGTCGTGAAATGCACTGGTTGCGTTTAGATCGTTATTACAGCCAACGTCCAGAGGATGAGTTCTCAGAAGAAGAAAAAGCATCAATGACGGATTACGAAATGATGGAGCGTGCAGCTGAAAATCCTGAAGTAGTATTCCAACCAATGATGTGTCAGCACTGTAACAATGCTCCTTGTGAGACTGTATGTCCAGTAGCTGCAACTTCACACTCTTCTGAAGGTCTTAACCAAATGACTTACAACCGTTGTATCGGTACGAAGTATTGTGCGAACAACTGCCCTTACAAAGTACGTCGTTTCAACTGGTTCAAATATCATAACAACGAGGAGTTTGATTATCACATGAACAACGATTTAGGTAAGATGGTATTAAACCCAGACGTTACTGTTCGTTCTCGTGGTGTGATGGAAAAATGTTCTATGTGTGTACAAAGAACACAAGCTGGTAAATTAAACGCTAAAAGAGAAGGCCGTCCATTGGTTGACTCAGACGTTTCTACTGCATGTGCTTCTGCTTGTGCGAGCGGTGCGATCAAGTTTGGTGACTTGAACAACCCAGAATCAGAAGTTCGCCAATTATTAGAGGGTGAATTACATGAACGTGCATACAATGTGTTAGATGAAATCAACACTCGTCCAAACGTTTATTACTTAGGTAAAGTAAGAAACAAAGACGAAAAGAACGCATAATTAAGGATGCCTTAAGAAGTAATTCAAAAGGTATCCACATTAAAATTAGTTATTCATACTCTACATAAGATAAAATGCAGATAGTATCGAAAGTCCGTGAACCACTGGTAACTGGTGGTAAAACATATAAGGACATAACAGAAGATGTCTGTCGACCAGTAGAAGCGAACCCTACAATGGGATGGTTTGCAGGAATGGCGTTATCGTTATTCTTACTTCTTGCAGGTGGTTACTATTTAGGTGACTTGCTGTGGAATGGTATTGGTCGTTGGGGTCTTAACAAGACAGTTCAATGGGCGTGGGATATTACCAACTTCGTATGGTGGGTAGGTATCGGTCACGCAGGTACACTAATCTCAGCGGTATTGTTGTTATTCAGACAAAAATGGAGAACTTCAATTAACCGTGCAGCGGAAGCAATGACAATCTTTGCCGTAATCTGTGCCGCTATCTGGCCAGTAGTACACATGGGTCGTCCTTGGATTGGTGGTATTTGGGCTTTACCGTTACCAAACACTTACGGTTCTTTATGGGTGAACTTTAACTCACCTCTACTTTGGGACGTTTTCGCGATCTCAACGTATTTCTCAGTATCGTTAGTATTCTGGTTTATTGGTTTAGTTCCTGACTTTGCAACAATTCGTGACCGTGCAATCAAGCCGATTCCTCGTTTGATTTACGGAGCTCTTTCTATGGGTTTCAACGGTTCAGCAAAAACTTGGATGCACTACGAAGCAGTTTCATTGATCTTAGCAGGTTTATCAACACCTCTAGTACTTTCAGTACATACAATTGTATCAATGGACTTTGCAACATCAGTAATTCCAGGATGGCATACAACAATCTTCCCTCCATACTTCGTAGCTGGTGCGATCTTCTCAGGATTCGCTATGGTATTAACGTTGATGTTGGTGACGCGTAAGTTGTATAAATTAGAAGATTATATCACAATGGAGCACATCGAAATGATGTCACTTGTAGTAACAATTACAGGTTCTGTTGTAGGTATCGCTTATATTACCGAATTCGTAATCGCATGGTATTCAGGTGTAGAATACGAACAATATGCATTCGTAAACCGTATGACAGGCCAATATTGGTGGGCGTACTGGTCAATGATGGCATGTAACGTAATTTCACCTCAAGTATTCTACATGAAGAAATTAAGAACAAACATTCCGTTTATCTTCTTTATCTCTATTGTAGTAAACATTGGTATGTGGTTCGAACGTTTCGTGATTATCGTAACGTCACTTCACCGTGATTATTTACCATCATCATGGTTGTACTTTAATCCTACAATCACTGACGTGATGTGTTATGTATTTACTTTTGGTTTGTTCTTCACGTTGTTCTTAGCATTTGCGAAGTACTTCCCAGTAGTAAACATGGCAGAGGTGAAATCAGTATTGAAAAGTTCTGATACTAAAGTGTACAAGTCTCGTCGTACTATTTCTAACGATGATGTACCTGAGGCAGACAGAGTTCCAGTTGATCTATAAAAAAGCATTTAGAGATGGAAAAAAACACAAATTATTTAGTAGGCGTTTTTGGTGATGAGGATATCATGATTAAAGCTGTAAAGGCTTTAAGAAAGAAAGGTGTTAATATCTATGAGGTATTTACTCCGTATCCTGTTCACTTTTTAGAAGATGCATTAGGTTACAAGCGTTCTTGGATGCCAAGAGCAGCTTTCGGATTTGGAGCTCTAGGTACTACTTGTGCGATTTTATTACAATCGTGGATTATGGGTTATGAGTGGCCGATGATCATTGGTGGTAAAGGATTTATTGCAATTCCTGACTTTGTGCCAATTACTTTCGAATTAACAGTTTTATTCTCTGCATTCGGAATGGCGGGTTCATTCTTCGTTTCACAAGATTTGAAACCACACAAAGTTCCTCAAATCTTCGACCGTCGTCAATCAGATGACAAGCATATTATGGCTATTGATTTAGCTAAAAATAAGCTTACAGAAGAAGAGCTTAAAGCTTTATTGCAAGAAGTTGGTGCTGAAGAAGTAAACAACAAAAGTTTCACAGAAAGAGAAAAGAAAGCTTCTTTCTTCGATTATGTGTCAGACTTGTTTACTAAAGGCGTAACTGATTCAGCAAGAGAGTTAAAAGGTTAATGATCTTATCACGAAAAAACATTACGCAAAATGCGAGCAAATAAAGTTGTAATGAAAGCAATCGCGATAGGTGCAGCTGCATTGGCAATGACAGGATGTAAGATTCAAGGTGACGGTAATTTTACTGGTCTTGAATATGCTCCTCAAATGTACCATTCAGTACCTTACGAGCCGCTTTCTCAGTTTTCAGATGAGGACATCGCCAGTGGTGTATTAGAGCAATTCTATTACCCTGACTTTGTAAACTCAAACCCTTACAATGATTACTTCTCAGAAGGTGAGAAGAGAAAAATCAATGTAAAGGATCCAGTACCAGGTACTGTAAAGCGTCAAAACTTTACGCAAGTGACAGGTCATGAAGCAGCTACTGCTGACCAACCTATCTTATATTACATGGAAGTGTCTAAAGATTCTTTAGAGTGGGCAGCAGCCAACTTAAAAAATCCTTTAGAAGCAACTCCAGAAGTAATTGCTCAAGGTAGACACTTGTTTACTGCTTACTGTATGCCTTGCCATGGTGCAGAAGGTGACGGTAAAGGTAAAGTAGGTAAAGTCTATGGCGGTGTAGCGAACTTAAAAAGTAGAACGATTAAGAAAGCTACAGACGGACATATTTTCCACGTGATTACTCATGGTAAAGGAAATATGTGGCCTCACAAAACTCAAGTAAACCCTGAGGAACGTTGGGCAATTGTAAAGTATGTTAGACAACTTCAAGGAAACTAGATCGTCCCAACGATCTTAACTATATTAAATATAGAGATATGGCACACGTAGACGTAGATCTTAAAAATGTTCAAGAACAGTTTACATTCGGTGGTAAACTGAAGAAGAACGTGTTGCTCATCGGCGGTATCGGAGTGGTATTGTTCGTGTTGGGTGCGATCTTCTTGATGATGGGTGGCGGTCACGATGACCATCACGCAGCAGTACAGCATGCAACTGAGGTAGCTTCTGTTGCTTCAGATGGTGCTCATGGTGACGCTCATGGCGGAGGACACCACGGTGAATTCCACTGGTATCAGCGTATTATTGTAGATTTCTGGGTAGGTGGAGTATTCTTCACTGGTATTGCCCTTTTAGGATTCTTCTTCTTTGCTCTTCAATATGTAGCTAACTCAGGTTGGCCTACATTAATCATGAGAGTAATGTTGAATTTCCGTAATTTCATCCCTGTAGGTGGTATTATTTTGTTAATCACTTTCTTAGTTGGTTCTCATACAATTTTCCACTGGACACATGATGGAATTGCTGATCCTAACTCACCTACATATGATGCTATTATTGCAGGTAAGACAGATTTCTTAAATACAAAATTCTTCTTGTTTAGAATGGTACTTTTTGTTTCAGTTTGGACTTTCTTCGGATGGGCACTAAACAAGATTACTAAAGCAGAAGACGAAGATATGTCAGGTACTACAAAGTACTTTAGAAAAGCACAAAGAATCTCTGTTGCTTTCCTTATCTTCTTTGGTATTTCAGAATCAATCACTTCATGGGATTGGATCATGTCAATCGATACGCACTGGTATTCAACATTATTTGGTTGGTATATCCTTGCTGGTTGGTTAGTAACAGCTGTGGCTTTCATGTCATTGTTTGTATTGATCCTTCAAGACATGGGACATTTGAAATTAGTTAACGAGAACCACTTACATGACTTAGGTAAGTTCTTATTTGGTTTCTCTATTTTCTGGTCGTACTTATGGTTCTCTCAATTCTTATTGATTTACTATGCGAACCTTCCAGAAGAGACAATTTACTTTGTTGACCGTTTGAAGAGTGATACATATTCACCATTATTCTTCGGTATCTTAGTAACGAACTTCTTATTCCCATTCTTTGTATTAATGACTCGTGACGCTAAGCGTAAGACAATCATGATGAAAATTGTAGCAGTAGTTGTAATTTTCGGTCACTTCATGGAGTATTGCTTACTTATCGTTCCAGGTACATTAAAAGAAAATGGAGGTTTTGGTTTAACTGAAATTGGTACTGGTTTAATCTTCTTATCGATCTTCTTATACTTGTACTTTACAGGTTTAAGCAAAGGCGGTTTGATTCCACAAAACCACCCAATGTTAGAAGAATCAGTTCATCACCATACTTAGAAAGTGAGGAACTTCAAAATATTAAAACCTCATATCCGAAAGGGTATGAGGTTTTTTGTTATTCTTATGTTATCATAATTTTTAATGTAAATTAATAGTGTACTTACTACAACTAAAATTTTCTAATACAATGTCATATTATTAATATTTAAAGATATTGATCATATAATTATATTTAATATTAATCTATTAATAAAAACCCCTTTCTGTTTTCAAAATTGTAATTTAAAAACTGCTTTTTGACAGTTAACGATCTGACTAAAAGATTATATAATGGTGCTGTACTACATTTTTATCCTTTGAATGACCTCATAATTTTGTAATAACTTCAATACTGATAGATCTATTCATGAAGTGTGTTGATTGTGTTTAAACATAACTTTTAAAATTTTCCCTAATCAAAACTTTACTATGATGAAAAATATATTGCTATTTCTATACCCAGTCTTATTGGTACTATTTGTAAACATCAATGCTTTTACTGCTAATAAGGTGTATTTACCTTTTAATGGTATTTCTTATTATTTTACTACCTCTTCGGATGGTACATCTATTTCATTAGTCTTTGAAAATTTAAAAGGGGAAGAGGTATATTTTAGAATAATAAATGAAAAAGGAAAAATCTTCAAAGAGAAATCAATAATTAGTTCAGGTAAGGTTAAAGAAAAGATAGACTTATCAAGATTACCTTTTGGTAAATATCATTTTTTAATGAATTTTGAAGATAAAATCATGAATAGAGAATTTTTTGTGAGTCCACAGAAAACTATTTTATTTCTAGATTCAAATCTATCAAGCCATCAAGATAAATTTGAAATAGCAGTAAAAAATGAAGATTTATTTTTGCTAATGAAAAATAGTTTAAATGGTTTTATCGATCTAAAAATTGCAGATTACTATGGAAATATTTTATTTAAAAGTAGGTTTTTAGCTGGTGCAAAAAAATATAAAAAATACGAACTAGATAGTTTCCCTCCCGGTCAATATTCTGTGATTTTAGAATTTGATAATAGAAAATATCTTGACTCATTTTCAATTTTAGAATAAAAAAACTCATTAAACGTATTAGTTAATAAAGGTTGCAAGTAGATTTGTAACCTTTTAATTAATTCTTAGCCCTGCACTAAAACCAATCATATTATAAAACCCTCCAGAATTTCTATCATGAGAGATATTTGATAAGGCCCTTTGTCCAAGATACATATTAAATGTAGGTGTAATGGGTAATTGATCAATTTGAAAATCTACACCAATAGTTATTCTGTACATAATGCCTTCAAAATATTGATCCATCAAAACACCTCCTAAATCAAGTTCAATATATTTAGAGAATTTGGAGTCGAAATCATCTCCTGTTCTAAAATGAAGATAATAGGTGTTCATGGGTGCATACATATCTGTTCCAGTAAAACGTTCATATTGATATCCTAAACCTAACATAGCAGCACCATCTATCATATAGTTTAATTGTAAATCAATTCCATTTGCAAAATAGGTGTGAGGTCGGTCTTCTTCTTCACGTAATTCAGTAGGTAGGTTATAATATTGATCTTCTTCTTCCTCAAAAGGTTTCCATTGACCAGCTATTTCACTAATCCCATTAATAGAGAATTTGATAGAATTAAAAAATGAATTTTTCTTTTCTTGACCAAAAAGAGGAGTAGTAATTAAAGCGAAAAATAGTAATAAAATAGTTTTCATCTTGAGTTATTAAAAAGTGAAGAGTATCACCTTTAAGACAACTCATAAAGCTAGTTAAGCAAGTGGAAATTCATAAAAAAATAAAAAGCGACTAATATATTCTTAAGAAGTTGTTTTTGTTTTGTTCATGTATCTTAGCAATTTTATCTCATCTTCTGATTTTTTGATTTCATCAATTAATTCTTGAAGTTGATGTTCATACTTTTCTTTTTCGTTATGTACTCTTTTAATATCGTATTGAAACCAATCTTGAGTAGGATATTGCTCGACAATGTTATGATAATCTTCAAGTTTGTTTTGGTATTGTGCGATTAATGAGGTGGTCTTCTTTCGTCCGTGAATGGGTTTAATGTATTTAGTATTAATCGTAAGGTTTTCATCATCATTAATATAAAGAGTGTATGTTTTTTGAGAATGGTTGATTAATTGAACAGTATCACCTTCATCAAAGATATGGTTGTTTTGATTTTCTCTATTTGTGATACTTATATTTTTCTTTATTATTCCATATACATAATTTGTTGGTTTGATTGAATTTAAAAATTCTTCAACAGAATCTTTTTCAGATTCTAATTTTAAAATCTGTTTATCTAAACCATAAATAATACTAGTAAATGTTGTAGAATCAACTTCAAAGTTTTTCTCAAGCTTAGCTAATTGATTTTCTTTTTCTGTTATCAATTTACTATTTGAAGTGTAATCCTGTGAAAATCCTGTGAATGTAAACGTTGATAATAGTAATGACAAAAGATACTTTTTCATATACTTTAAGTTAATTGTAATGAATAATTAAGCGGAATAAAAAATCCCTTTTATTACACAAAATAACGTAATAAAAGGGTTAAATGTTTGAATTGAAACTTATTTTTTCTTAAAAAACAGTTCAATAGCAAATGGAAACCTTTTCGCCCAATCACCTTCAGAATGACGAGCATTTTTATCTATAACAACAAATAGATCTTTGCCTTCTTTATACCCTTTTTGTTCTAATTCTTTTTTCATTTTTTCTACACCTTCTTGTAGAATAATATCGACTTGTTTACCACCATTATCAATATATAATAGTAGATCTTTTTTAGGGTCCTTTTTGATGGAATTAATATAGTCAAAGTCTTCATATTTAAAAGCAGGAGACATACATATAGCTCCTTTGTAGATCTCAGGATATTCCCATGCTAACATAAAACTAACTAATCCTCCCATTGACGATCCTGCTACTACTGTATTTTGCTTATCTTTCTTTGTTCTGTAATTATGATCAATAAAGTTTTTTAAGTCAATAGCGAAAGATTTACGGTATAATTGACCTTTTTCAGTATCTCCATAATCGTCTGAGCGATCTTGAGTACAGTAAGAACCAACAATAATTATTTCATCTAATTGTTTATCCTCAATTAATTTATTTACCGTTTCATCTACCTGCCAATCCACGCCAAATGATGAAGTTTTTGGATCAATGATATTTTGACCATCATGCATATATAAGACAGGATACTCTTTATTTACATTTTTAGAATAGGAAGGAGGGAGCCAAACAATTATATCTCGATCTATTAATCCATTAAAGTGAAAATTTTTATGGTAGGCTACATTTCCTGTGATTTGCCCTTTAAACATTGTATTGATTTTACTGGTCCAATTTTCAACTTTTATATTAATTACAGTATCTTTTTTGGGAGTTATAAATTCAAAATTACTTAAATCAAGACCATCCTCATCTGCCATCTGAATTTCCCATGAACCTTGTGATATTTTATATTCTACTAGCTTACCTTTTTCAATGGTATGCTTAAAGGTCCAGTGTAAGCTATCTTCTTTTTGCATGAGTACTTTTCCAGGATCCCAGTTACCTAAAAAATCTTGATTACCTACAATGTAAACTTTGTTTTTGACTGGGTTGTCCAGTGTAATATTCCATATAACATTTATTTCATTACTTGATTTTCCACAACTTGTGATAATGAGTAATGATATTAGGTAGATATAATATTTCATGATTGTAAAAATTATTCAATAAAAAAGCCCTATACTTTTTTCAAGTATAGGACTTTTGTAGTCAATATTCAATTGAACTATGGACGAACTCTTAAAGTAGTTGATCCACCAATCCAACATCCAACTTGTAATGCTTTACCTTCAGCATAACCTTTTGCAGCTAATGTAAATACATCAGATTTAGAAGGGAATTGCTTTTGAGCAGCTGCCATCTTCGAAGAAGCACCAGCTTTAGCGTACATATCATATGCCGCTAAGTAACAAGCTCTTTCGTGAACGTTATCTTCAGAAGAATCGAAACATTGTTTGTAAGAACCCATGTAAAGGTCACCAATGAATGTATAAGCTTCTTTAGATACTTCGCTATCAAACTCAATTGCTTTATAAGCTTGAGCACGAGCTTGAGATTTTAAACCTTTTTTGTTGTATAATTTAGCAAGGTCGATAGAAGTCTCAGCTTGTTTGTGCGGATCTTCAGCATATAATTCAATCGCTTTTTCTTTCCACTCAATAGCTTTGTCGATATCGTCTTTTTTGATGTATTGACCAGCAATTACACTTGCCATTGCAGCTTGAGGATCTGCTTCATAAACTACTAATGCAGCGTCTAAGAAGTAAGGACCATCAGTACATTTTTTACGGATAGAGTAACCGAAGATTTTCTTAGCAGTTGCAATATCAGTAGGATCAGCTTTGAATTTAGCACCTAACTTCTCGTTGATAAAGTCACAGTCGATATCTAACATACCCATGATGTACTTATCAGCCATAGTTTGGATACGAGTCCAAGACTTCACATCTTTCTCTTTTTTAGCAGCTTCTGCAGTAGCAATATTTTTACCTGCGATTTCAGAAACATAATCGTACTCATCCATTAACCAGTTTTCGTCATAAGCTTTATACTTTTTGAATTCTGGATCATTTGTTTCGAATTGAGTAGAAAGGTTTTCTAATTCTTTTTCAGCAGCAGCTTTTTTTGCTGTATATTCTTTGATTTGATCATCAGTATACTTTCCATCTTTGTTCTCAATTACTGAGTTTGCAGTAAGGATAGCAGACTTTTGAGCTTTTGTCTTAGGATCTTTATTGAATGCTTGAACAGCTTTCTTATATTTAATATGAAGCTTAGCGACAATTGCAACATAAGCAGACATGTTAGAATCATCAGTTTTAACACCGTCTCTATCTGCAATTTTTCTGTAGAAGTTATAGTACTCAGGAAGTCTATCTTCAAAATCAGGACGATCTTTTACATATCTGTAAAGATATTTACCTTTTTGAGATTCCCACTTATCAGCTTCACCAAAATATTTACCTCTGTCATCATAAAGTTTAAGTACCATATCTTCGTACTTAATCACAAGTTCTTTATCTGCAGCATCTTTTTTCTTAGACTCTGTAGTAACTAAAGCTTTGTATAATTTTAAACCGTAGATATAAAGGTTTTTATGAACATATGGAGCATTAGCATATAAGTAATTAAATGCGTCAATTGTCTCCTGACCATAATTCTTAGCTTTCATATTATCAGAGAAGAAAGTGTACTTAGACTTCGTCTCTTCTACATTTTCACCCCAGCAATACCCTCTTGCATCACATCCTTTTTTCACGCTACCATCAGCAGCTTTTTGTTCAGTTAAACCGTTGTCCTTAGCGGCCTCTGATCCTTCTTCTTGTGCTTGAGCGATACTCGCTACAAACATTAGTCCTAATAGAAAGGTTGCTAACTTTTTCATTTTTTGAAATATGATTGATTAGTTGATTTTTCGCCTTACAAACCAGCGATCGTTGATTGTTACACCTATATTTAATTGATAGCGACGATCTTCAAAAGTATTACTTGTTTGAATTTCAGACTTCATCCATCCGTATTCCCCTGACAAAGATAGGGATGAAAAGCCCATTGGAAATTCAATACCAGCTGTCACTATATATTCTTTAATTTTTTGACCATAGGCAGCATAAGGAGTGTCTCCAAATGAAAATCCTGCTCTATATGTAATTCTATCTAAATAACTAGTAGATAGGTAATCGCTTGTATATTCCATACCTATACCTACTTTGTATGAGTCACTCAATCCACCAGAACCATCATAGTCTTCGAATTGTGACCATTTTTGTGTCTTATAATCAATTGCAACAGCAAATTTACCTACTAATTCGTAACTAAGACCAACTGCGATTTCTTCTGGCATAATTGCATGCTGAGAATGATCAATCATAATTGTATCTCTGTTAAGAACAAGATCCGTTGTAGAACGCGTTTGAATATCTTCTAAACGTTTTACATTGATTTGTTGCTCAAATGTATATGTTGCACCAAAGTTTATTCTAGAACCTCTTTCTTTTGCACCGAAGTGTTTAGAATAATAAATACCTGGCTTATAAACTAAACCTGTATAGTTTAAACGAAGACCTCTCGCTGAGATGAAATCACTTGAACCATCCAATAATTCAGTTTTTGTTACTTTTTCAATAATACCAACATTATACGCTAATTCTAAACCGATCGATAAGCCTTTTGCAACACGAAACGCATTTGAGAAGTAAACTTGGTTAATACCTCCTGATCCTTCGTTTTGGATACCGTAGTATTTTGCTGGTGTCATTTGCCCATTTACAGGAATACTTAAAGTATCCTTTTGAGAAAATCTATAATTAACTACTGTGTAAGGTTTGAAACCTACACCCATAGTCCAACGTTGACTTACAGGGAACGCAAAAGTTAAATAACTCAAACCTCCACCATATTCGGCCTGAGTTTGAGTATCTGCGACCAACGTTCTTTGTTCGGTATATAAACCGATTTCAAAAAGCGTAAGGTTGTTGTAAGTTAATGTAGCAGGGTTTAGCAAGTTGGAATGACCATAGCTTGCAAGTCCTACACCTGTATATCCCATACCTTTGTTACGTACAGAGGCAGCGTCTACAGGATTTCCGACTCCAATCGCTGTGAATGGAGCATTGCCTTGTTGTGCGATTACTGTTGATGTAAAAGCTAAAATTGAAAGGCAAGTTAGAATGATATGATTAATTTTTCTATACATGTAATCTCAGGATACTGTCGATTCCCTTGAGAACCAAATTTCGGTCTGCAAAGATGCTTGAATTTAATTTAGATTCAAAAGTATTTGCAACTCCACCGCATAGTAAATTATTAATTCTACCATATTTTGCTTCATATTGACCAATTATACCGTCAATTTCAGCGGTTATTCCATTTACAGCTCCCGATAACATACATGAATTGGTACTATCACCGATTAGATTAATATCGGTTCCATTCCATTCTAGTAAAGGAAGATTAGCAGTAAATGAATGCATCGCTTTTAATCTCATATTTATTCCCGGTGATATTCCACCACCTAAATATTCATTGTTTTTATTGACGAAATCATATGTGACACAAGTGCCGATATCAATTACAAGACAGTTTTCATTTGGAAATATTCCCATTGCACCTACAATAGCAGCAATGCGATCTACACCCAAAGTCTTAGGAGTTGCGTAACGATTGATGAACGGTAATTTCAAATCCGATGTAATAATAACAACATCAAACTCTTTTTCTAATTCTTGGACTAAATTATTTTCAATTTTGCCCACATTTGCAATACCAATACATTCACAAGAGTAGTCTTTTAATGCTTTAATAAGTTCTTTTGCTTCATTAAAGACACTAACTTTAACTAAATCGTTGTCTTGAAAAAAGCCAACTTTCATTAAAGTATTGCCTATATCTATAGCTACTCTTCTCTTCATTCTTACTTATCCTACTATCTATGATAACTTCACATTATCATCATATTAATTACATAAATAATGTTAGTCTAAAATTTATCAAAATATTTTAGCTTTAATTAACCTAAAATGTGAGGATTTGTTATTCATTAAAGTCTATATACACAATTTCGTCTCCTTCAGTCACTTCTGTGATAGAGTCTGTTATTGGAGATATGTGATTATTCTCATGGATAATAAATAATGGAAGGTCTAATTGATCAAAAAATTCATGAGATTCTTCTTGATCCATAGTCTTTTCTGCTTTTACATTTTTGACATGATGTTTTTTACGAATTAAGTTGGATAGTCCAATGAAATCATATTTACCCCTGAATAATAAATGTTGTGGACGCTCAAGGGGATGCATTTCTACTTCTAATTTAGAAGCAAGACGAAATACTTTATTCATCCCTAATTCTTGAGATACCGTTCTATTACCCAAAATATTGATTTCATTGTTGGAGGTAGTGGAAAAAAGTTGACCATATGCTGAAAAATCCACTGATTCTAAAGCTCCGTCTGATAAAATACTACCTTCATATATTGGAATTCTTGCTTTGTTGGCTTCTCTTAAATTATGTTGAGAAGTATCTGAAACCATAACAGGAATATGGTATTGCTGTAAAATTTCTGCTAAAAATAAACCTATTTCACTTGCACCTAAGAACAAGATACCATTTGGTTCTTGACGTGTAACTTTTAATACTTTAGCTAATGTTTTAGCAGTTAAACCTTGCAAAACTACAGTACCTACAATGATCATAAAGGTCAATGGTAATAATAGTTTTGCTTCTTCAACTTGTGCATCAGTTATAGGTGCTAATCCTTGTGTTAACTTTAATGTAAATAAAGAAGCAACACCAGCCGCTACAATACCTCTAGGAGAGATATATGAAATAAAAACTCTTTCTTGCCACGATAAAGTAGTGCCAAGTGTACTCAAGAATACTATTATAGGTCGAATCACATAAATGATCACTACAAAAAGCAATAAACTATCTAAGTTCATTAATGCTTTTAAATCACTAATGTTCATTCTAGATGATAACATCACAAATAGAAAGGATATTAATATTAAAGTAACATCTTCCTTAAAATGTAAAATAGATTTTAAAGAAGTGACCTTTGTATTGGCTAATATCATCCCATAAACGGTTACTGCTAACAAACCTGATTCTGCATGAAGAACATCAGAAAGTGCAAAAGTTGCAATAACAAAACCTAAGATTACTGTATTTTTTAAATGATCAGGTAAGAGTTCTTGATTTAATACTTTTGTGGTAATAAATGCAGCTACACCACCAACAAATAGTCCTGATAAGGTCAAAAGAATAAATCCTTTTAAAGCAAAAAGACTTAATTGTTCATTAGGTTGGCCAGATATAATGAAATCAAAAATTAAAATAGCAGTTAATGCACCAATAGGGTCTATAAGAATTCCTTCCCATTTTAAAATCGTATTTATTCTAGCATTTGGTTTTATATTTCTCAGTAAAGGTCCCACAACAGTAGGTCCACTTACAATAATTAATGCACTAAAAAGAAACGCGATACGATAACTCATTCCCATGATTTGGTGTGTCGCAATAGCTCCTCCAATTAGAGTTATAACAGTGCCAAAGAAAAGTAATCTCCATATAACACTACCAATATTTTTAGTTTCTTTCAGTTTTAAAGTCATTCCTCCTTCAAAAAGAATTAATCCAACAGAAAGGTTAACTACATCAAAAAGTAAATCACCATGGAATATTTTATCACCATCTATAAATTTACTTCCATCAGATGTTAGATAAGTCGAAAAAGGGCCTACTATAAGACCAATAAGTATTAAAGGAAGGATTGCAGGAATTTTAATTCTCCATCCTAACCATTGTGCAAAAAATCCTAATCCGATAAGTCCGGTAAGCTCGATCATATAGTTTAAGGCGTATTTCTAATTGTTTTTTTTGTATTCTGTAATACGAGTTTTTACTTGACAAAGATAAGGATATCTGTATTTCTACCTTTATCATCACTGCATGAAATTTTATTTTCTCCTACCTTAGGTTTGTAGAAGAATGTTTCTTTCTTGCTAATTTTTCCTCTAAAAATATCATTTACATACCAAAAAACATAATCTACATCGTTGGAAGTGATGGCTTTTAGTTCTAATTCAGCATTACTCACTGATGTATAATAAGTTCTATTGTCTAATGGAGAGATAATTTCTGGTGGTTTTCCGGTAATCGTATTACCACAATTTTTATTATGAGGAGGAGGTGAGTCAAATGGAATATTTTCATCCAAATAATACCTTACCAATGCCTCAGGAGGGTTTGGATATTCATTCTTTATATAACCACCGTCTTTGGGCAAGCACTTAGAACAGTAAGAAAATGTTTCATTTTGATCAATAAATACGACTTTACTGTGTGTGCATTTTGTGGAAGAGGAAACCAAAGGAATATACCAATCTGTAATGACATGTTTACAAGAATTTTCCGGAATTAAACCTGTAACAGAGCAGACACTTCTCTCAAATAAATTATCAGGAAGTTCTAATTCTTCTTGAATAACATTTTTTGATGGATAAAGACTTCTAAAAACAGAAAACAATAGTGGTGTTGCTATTTCAGCACCAGTAAGCTTTTGTATGCCTTCATTTGAAAAATTTCCACACCACACACCAACAGTATATTCTGAATTATAACCAATGCTCCAAGCGTCCTTTCGACCATAGGAAGTTCCTGTTTTCCATGCAATTTGAGGAGTGTTAATGCTATTCTGAGGATTGTTAGGTAAATCAGGGCGTTTTAAATTTGATAATATTTCATGAATTAAAAATGCACTTTCTTCACTTAATAATTCAGCACTATCTTTATGTATTTTTTCATCATTAAATAATGGAATAGGTTTATAAATACCTTTAGTAGCAAAAGCTGAATATAGTTTTGTAAGCTCTTCTAGTGAAACACCACATCCACCTAAAATTGTAGATAATCCTAATCGTTTTTTTTGAGCTTGGACTTTTTGAAAATCAGCTTGAATTAACTTATCAATAAATAGATGAAGTCCAATTTCATTTAAAAGGTCTACTGCAGGAATATTTAGTGATTGGGATAATGCCTCTTTTACTGTTACTGCTCCTCGAAACTTTTGATCATAATTAAGTGGACTATAAGTACCGAAATTCATAGGAACATCTAATACAACTTCTTTTGGAGTAATATAACCTAAGTCAAACCCAAGTCCATAAACTAATGGCTTTAAGGTGCTTCCTGGAGATCTGATTGCTTTAACACCGTCTACTTGTCCAGCTTTGGAATTATCATTAAAGTCCTGTGAGCCAACATAAGTGATAATTTCTTTTGTTTTATTATCAATCACTAAAACTGCAGCATTTTCAATACCTATCGATTGTGTTTTACGTGCATAATTTTTTACTATCGAAGAAATTTGGACTTGATGATTTTCTTGTATTGAAGTGTTGAAATTTAACTGATTAGGGTGATTTTGAAACAACCTCTGATTTAAATGAGGAGTGATAACATCAAACTTTTTTCTTTGCAGATAGATAGGTTCAGTTTGTGCTGTTGATAAAGCTTCTTTGGATAAGACTCCAAGCTGATGATATTTAAATAACCATTTATTTCGTTCTTCTGTTAAGGTCTTTTTAGAACTATTAATTGCTAATGATGTAGGACGATTAGGGATGATTGAGAGTAAAGTAGCTTCAGCCGGACTCATTAAAAGAGGTTTTTTTTGAAGATAAAGTAAAGACGCCGCACGAATCCCTTCAATATTTCCACCAAATGGTATGTGATTTAAATAAAGGTTTAATATCTCTTCTTTAGAAAAGGTAATTTCTAGTTGGATAGCTTTAAATGCCTCAATGATTTTGTTGCTATAAGTTCTTTCTCTTGGTTCTAAAAGTCTAATCACTTGCATGCTGATTGTAGATGCACCAGAAGTTCTTTTCCCAGAAAATACATTGTTAAATGCAGCTCTAGTGATTGCTATTGGGTTGATTCCGAAGTGATAATAAAACCATTTGTCCTCTTTTTCTATAATCGCCTTTTTGAAAAAGGGTGAAACGTTCTCATTTTCTACATATAATCTCCACTTATCAGTTTTATTCAGTTTTGCACCTATAATATTTTTCTCAGAAGACATAACAACTTGACCATATGAAGTATGTACTCGATATGGAAAAAGGATCTTGATAATTATGAAAAATAGAAATAGGACAAAAAAAAGATAACTTGAAGTTATTAAAAGTTTTCTTGTTAAGTAGTTGATATTTATATGTTTAAGCTTCGTTTTATTCAAAATCGTTTTTTAAATTGTAATAAACCATTATTGGAGAAGTACTATATATAAAAGTTTTTGTACTTAACGGTGATGGATACGTTTGTTAATAGCCCTGAAAGATCAGTATTATTCTTCTATATGAAAAAAATTAAACCTTCATCAAAAAAGTAATACTACAAAAGTACATTATTTCGATTAACCTAAATTAAAGAAGTGTACTATTTTCTATGACTCATTAATATAGACCTAGTTATTATACTTCACTTTATCAACTATCAATCTCATGAAAACAGAATATTATCGTACCCTAATTTGTCTTATTGCATTGCTTAGTGTTTCTATTTTGAGTTTTTCCCAAACTTTTGAAGAGAATACTATCAAATTCCCTATGCTTCATGAGTATGATGGAAATTATCATATCAACCCAATGGGAGATCAAGGTCTACTCGTACTGAGAAATAGATATGCTGGTGAAAAAAGAGATATTATTTCTGAGTTGGAAGTCACTTACGTGAAGTCTAATTTCCAAAAGAAATGGGTAAAGGAAATAACATTAAGTCATTATGGAGACATCATTCGTGAAGACTACGATGAAAAATATGCCTATTTCTTAATGCAATCCTCAAAGAGAACGTATCAAGTTTTAAGAATTCAACTAGATAATGGTTTTCATAAAGTTTTCTATTACAGAAATGTTGAGAAAATGGTTGTTCATTATTTTGAGATTGAAGATAATATCTGTTTTCTAGGTGGTGCAGCTGAGCAAAGACCTTTTATTTCAAGATGGGAACTTGATACGGGGAAAAGAAAAATACTTCCTTCAATAAATCAATTGAAAGGTGGAATTGTTTGTATGAAATGGGATCATAAAGTTGATTTATTAACGGTAGTGATCAAAGCAGAGATGTCTAGCGAGCATAGAGGAGTTTATATTAATGACTACAACAGTGATGGTCAGTTGGATAAACAATATTTTGAAGAACATCAAAGAAAGTATAGCTATTTAACTTTCAGACCCTATCATAATACAAATGGAGAATTAATGCTAATTGGTACATATGGTCTTGGAAATTATGAACAAGATGCTCAAGGCGTTTACACTATGGCAGTAGGTAAAAAAGGATATCGTTTAAGACCTAAATTCTATGATTTTCTATTTTTCAATAACTTCAATAGTCATTTAAGCGAAAAACAACAAGAGCAGATTCAACAGCGTTTTGACAATAAAAGAGAAAAAGATAAAGTCATTCCTCATCATTTATCATTACAAGAACATAACCTTCAATTTATGAATGGACAAGTTGTTTTTGTAATGGAAGAGGTTGATTTTATTTATCCTTACTCAAGTGATGCCAAGTACAGTACTGAAAGTTTCTTTTCAAAAGCTGAGGTTCCACCATTTAAAAGCTTTGTTCAGAATTATGAAAATCAAATCGTAAGAAAAGGAGAGTATATTCCTTATGCAATGAATGTAGATAAATTACCAATTGGATCTCCTTTCCCATTGGAATGTAAATATAAAAGAGTAATTGCTTGTGGGTTTGATCCTGAAACAGGGCAAATGCAATGGGATAATACTTATTCTGCTCGAAATTTACGAAATGACTTACCTGTAGAAAATATTCAAGCCTATGCAGATCATAAAAAAGTGGCATTTATTCATGTGAGTAGAGATAGTTTCTTCTATAAAATTTCAGATAGATTAAAATATAAAGATGACTGTGAAGTCGTTGTATACAAAGATTATTCGCCTGCTTTAAACATTGAAAAATATAGAAACGGTGGAATAAGTCACTGGTATGACAATCATTTCATTCATACTGGCACCAAAAAAGTTACTTCTGCAATCAATGAAAGTGAGTCTTCACAATTCTTCTTTTTGACTTGTTTATCTTACAGCAATCGGCAATACTCCGAATAGATGATTTTTTATACTATTGATTGTAAATAGTTTGCATTTTTTTTGAAGATGATTTCAATTGAAATATTTGGTTATTTAAAACCTTTTTTAGGTATTTGTATTCATAAACGTAATTTTTACATTTAATATTTTGTAAGATGGGGTACATTGAACCTGCACCAATTACTGATAAGGAGAATCCGTTCGAGTCTATGATGGAGCGATTTAATATCGCAGCGGAGAAATTAGGACTAGATTTAGAAACATATGAAGTTCTAAAAAGTCCAGCTAAACAAGTCATTGTTTCATTACCAATTGTAATGGATGATGGTCATAAAAAGGTTTTTGAGGGTTATCGCGTGATACACTCAAATACATTAGGTCCTTCTAAAGGTGGTGTTCGTTATGATATGGATGTAAACCTAGATGAAGTGAAGGCTTTAGCAGCTTGGATGACATGGAAATGTGCCGTAGTGGATATTCCTTATGGGGGTGCTAAAGGTGGGATCAAGTGTGATCCTGCAAGTATGTCAAAGGGAGAATTAGAAAGATTAACCCGTGCATATACCGTAAAAATGTACGAGATATTTGGTCCTGATATCGATATACCAGCACCAGATATGGGAACTGGCCCTCAAGAGATGGCTTGGATTATGGATGAATATTCAAAAGCTCAAGGTAAAACTGTTCAGGCAGTAGTAACGGGTAAACCTCTCGTATTAGGTGGCTCGTTAGGTAGAGTAGAAGCAACCGGACGAGGAGTGATGGTTTCTGCTATGGAAGCTTTGAGAAAAATGAAGATTAATCCAAATGGAGCAACTGCAGCAATCCAAGGCTTTGGAAATGTTGGTAGTAATGCAGCTAAACTTTTAGCACAAAAAGGGTTGAAAATTAAAGCAATTTCAGATCACACTGGAGCCTTTTTTAATCCTGATGGTATTGATTTACGAGAGGCTAGTGAATATAGAGCCACTTATAAAACATTAGAAGGTTTTACAGGTGGTGAAAAGATTTCTAATGATGAATTATTAGAATTAGATGTAGACGTTTTAGTGCCTGCAGCAAAAGAAGATGTTATTAATAACAAAAATGCTGATAAGATTAAAGCGAAATTAATTGTTGAAGGTGCAAATGGTCCTACAGGTGCGAAAGCGGATAAAATCCTTCATGATAAAGGTATTGTCGTAGTGCCAGATATTTTAGCAAATGCTGGTGGTGTAACAGTTTCTTATTTTGAATGGGTTCAAAACCGTTTAGGTTACAAATGGACGAGAGATAGAGTAAATAGAAGAAGTGACCGTATTATGAAAGAAGCTTTTGAAAGAGTTTTTTCAATCGCAGAAAAGCATAATGTTTCATTAAGGATCGCTTCTTATATGGTAGCAATTACAAAAGTTGCTGATACCTATAAATTGAGAGGATCATTTTAATAACGACCAATTATATTATTAATATTAAGAGAAGGACATTTATTGTTTCTTCTCTTTTTTATTGTGTTTACCAAATACAGCATCTAATGTATTATTAATAAAACTGTTGGTCCATTTTACCGTCCTACTAAGTTGTGGTCCCATATTAAAGCGATAACCGCAATTGATTTCAAAGTTGGTGAAATAACTTATAGCTAAGAATTCTTGTTCTATTATGGAAGGGAATACCGTGTAAGTAATCTCAGAATTTAATTGAAGTGTAATAAACATTCTCTGTGTATTATATCCTGCTGATGCTTTAACATCAAGAGCAGGAATAAAAGAAAATCGACCACCTGAACCATCATCTAATAGGTAATTTTGATATTGGGCACCAGCACCAATACCAAGCATTCCTCCAATATAAAAACCATTTTTTACTGCAGTTGCGGCTACCCCACCAAGTAGAGTAAGGTCGTTCATATCCAATCTACTCATTGTTCCATACTTTGACGTTGGATTTCTTGCTAGTGGAGGTAGGAAAGGCTCTGCAGCATTATAATTTTCGGATCTAAACCTGACCTTAAAATAGGTTGTAAATGCACTTCTTAATTGTATTTCTTTTTGTTTGAATATCGCTTTATAGCTAAATTTTTTATTAGAAAAACGAATACCAGTGAAGTTCAAAGACCTTGTGATAATATCTTCTCTGATTAATTTTCTAGGAGAATTCCATGTACTATCATAAACGGCTACATTTGAATCTGTAAACCCAGAATATCGATAGTATTCTGCATCTAAATACCATTTTTTTATAAAGCCATCGACCCTAAGTCGAAATACACTAGAACTACCATATAGTTCTTCATCATATTCTGAAATAGGTGTTTCTATACTGGCTCTCACTCCTAAGTTACCAAAGCTGATTCCTAGACCTATCAAATAACTATTGTTAGGAACGTACACAACATCTTTAGGTCGTTCCCTTCTAATTAGTGCATCATTATCCCACCAATTTGTAGGCGGATAATTATTAAATAACAATGTCAATTTGGAATTTGATAGATAGATACTACCAGAAATTTTGTCATTGACATCTCTAACATATCTAGAAAGGTCTAGACTATCTTTACGATGTTGAGCAGAAATTGAAGAACAATAAAATGATAAGAGTAAGGTTAAAAAATAATGTGTGTATCCTCTCATTCAAGATTAAATAATATACTTATGGAAAAATAACATTTTTTACAGATAAAGAATATAAAAACTGCTTCTTTCGATAAGAATTTTATAAATTACCCTTGATATGATCCAAAAATTTTAACAATATGAAAATCAATAGTATTTAAAACCTAAAAAATATTTTTTGATTTATTTCGTTAAACAAATGACATATTAAGTAAGTTATCAAAAAGAGTAAAGAATAGTATACTCATTCGTCTCTTTTGTATTTATCTATATTTTTTGTGTATTCACACTGACTAATTATACAATTATGTACACTTCCTTGAAAGTTAAAAGGCCTGTTGAAACAACTAATATTCTAAAATTAATTTCAGCATTTATTCTAATTGGACTAACTTCTACTTTTTCATTTGGTCAAGAAGTTCCTACAACGGCTCAAGATATTTCACCTTTGCTTATTGGTGAATATATTCCAGATGATATTATCCTTCGTGATGTTGAAGGAAATGAAGTCAACCTAAAAAAAGAAATGAAAAAGAAACCAACTATTTTGGTTTTTTATCGTGGAGGATGGTGCCCTTATTGTAATCGTCAATTATCTGGCTTAGGTGAAGTTTCTGATTATTTGGTGAGTATTGGCTATCAAATAATTGCCATTTCTCCTGATACTCCAGATCATTTATCCATGACGTATGACAAGCATATGATGAATTATGCGTTGTACTCAGATAGTGATATGAAAGCGGCAAAAAGCTTCGGCTTAGCTTTTGAATTATCAGAAAAAGAGTTTAATAAATTCTCTAATCTTGGGATGGATATCGTAATGTCAACTGGTGGTACACATAGAATGTTGCCAGTACCTGCCGTTTTCTTTGTTCGTCAAAATGGAGAAATTAATTTTGAGTATATCAATCCCAATTTCAAGAAAAGAATCAGTTCTTCATTATTGATATCAGCTGCAGAGACAATGTCATCTGAATAAAAAAGCTGAAATATCATCTTTAAATGGTGATTTACATCAATTGAATCGATTCAGTAAGTGTTTAAATTACAATTAATAAAAATAACCAATTAAACACTTTACTTATGGATGCAAAAATCTATTCTCAGCTTGTCAAAAATATTGAACTTCAATTCAAAGCACCTCGAGTAAAACAAGGACAGTATAAAGGTCTTGTTGTTGCTTTGTCAAGAGGTTATGGAACAGGGATAAGAGATGTTGCAAAACATTTAGTTAGAAAGCTGAATGCTCAACAAATCGGCTATGATCTACATCCGAAACCATGGATATTAATAGATACAAATGTCATAAAAGATTTGTCGATAAAACTAAAGTTAGAATCGAGTATCATTGAACATTATATCCCTTTAGAAAAGAAAAGTTTTTTTGAACAAGTGATTCATTCTTTTGGTCCTGATTATAATAAACTAGATACTCAACTTACGGAGAGTTTAAAAGCTATTATGCACTCTTACTTTAAAAGAGGAAATGTAGTAATCTTAGGGA
Organism: Flammeovirga sp. AWQ4_249; assembly: GCF_056161045.1. Taxonomy (NCBI): domain Bacteria; kingdom Pseudomonadati; phylum Bacteroidota; class Cytophagia; order Cytophagales; family Flammeovirgaceae; genus Flammeovirga; species Flammeovirga sp. AWQ4_249. The sequence continues at coordinate 60,857 of NZ_JBSWYJ010000002.1, read as the reverse complement.
AAGGTGGGTGTCATTTTGCTGAAGAATTAGACAATGCATTGAAAGTAAGAATTAATAGTTCTTTGGAATACAGAATCTCCAAAGTGATTCAAAATCATAATCTTGGCTATTCTGAAGCTAAAGAAAAAGTTCTTTATTGTTCTAAATTAAGAGAAGACTTTCTAGAACATATTAGTAAAGGCAAAGAGATTATATATGATACTGAAATAGATAGATCACGATTAAGTGATGAAACATTGTCAGATTATCTACTTTCGTTTACTAATGCAAAATTAAGGGATGTAAAACGTCATATTACTAAGAAAGTTGAAGCATAAAAAAAGCCTTCCAAAGTGAAAAAATACTCTGGAAGGCTTCTTTAGTCAACTAAATTATAGTTTAGTTTCTTCATATTTCGAAGGACATTTCATCAAGATTTCACTTGCAAGGAATTCTTGATTTTTTCCTTTTGCTCTGCCAATCACAACAACTTTTTCAGATTTTTCAAAATCTCTCATAGAAGCTGGAGGAGAGTAACAAACCACTTTTTTAGCGACATTCTTATCATCGACAAGAGTGAATGCTAAGTAGTTTGGATCTTTTGCAGGATTGTAATCAATACCAATTACATTTCCATTTTTATCTTTTTGAAGTTCACCAATAACGTGAACCTTAGCATCATTTCCATCAGCAGCAAGATTATACGCTTCTTTAAAATCAACATATTGACTTGCATCTCCTGCTGTTACCACAAGGATACTTATCATAATGCCAATGATTACTAAACCAAAGATGTGAGACTTTTTCATATTTTTATATTTTATTGGTCTTCAATCAATTTTTCTAATTTCGTCACTTTTTTATCTACCATAAAAAGATAAATAGTCATACCTAACCATAAAGCCACGATAACAGCAACAACTACCCAAATTTTACCATCTTGACGAAGGATATCTGCCATTTCTACAGAACTATTTGTATAATCATCTTGCGTAATCGGAGTTTTATTTTGAGCTACTGCAGCAATCACTGTCATTAAAAATAACGTGATAGTTGAAAGTATCTTTTTCATAATATATAAAGTTTACTCGTTTTCTAATAGTTTATTTTCTACAATTCTAGTTCTCACTTTTAGACTTGTGTACCAAACACCAAGTAGTGTCCAACCAATAATTGCAGGATAGAATACTAATCTTAACTTACTGTCAAGATCATAGGCATTAAAACCAGGGTTACCACCGTTTCCTGGATGTAATGAATCTGTAAGACGGGGCAAAACAAAAATCAAAGGGATAAATACGGCAAAAGCAAAAATATTAAAGATTGCTCCAATACGTGCTTTTTGCTCTTCATCTTTAAATGATCCTCTTAATATAATGTATGCGAAGTAAAACATTAAACCGCCTGCTGCTCCATTTTGTTTAGGGTCACCACTCCAATAAGCTCCCCAAGTAAATTTAGCCCAGATCATTCCTGTTACAATACCAAGTATACCAAAAAGAATACCTGTATTGGCCAATTCAACCGCCCAAAGATCATGTTTTAAATCATTAGATCTTAAATATTTGATTGAATAAATCATAGATGCTAATAACACTAAGATCATCCCAAACCACATCGGAACATGGAAATACAGATTGCGAATTGTCTCATTCAAGATATCCAATCTTGGTACTTCTAATAGCATGCCTCCAATCAGAGTATATGCTAGTAATACTAATGCGGTTATTTTCCACCAAGCACCTTTCATTGCTTTTATATTTAATTATAGTTTAGCTCCTCCATAAATAAGGGAAGAGAAGAAATGAAACTGTTATTACAATAACATCAATAGCTAGAATAACCATTATTTCATCCAATGTTTGACTTCTTGCTAATCCATCCATAGCATTTTTGGATGCTTTGATTAACATTAAAATCATTGGTAAAATTGCCGGCAATCCTAGAATAGCCATTAAAGTATTATTTCCTTGTGCTTTTGAAGCAATTCCAGCAACCATTGTAAGAGAAGAGGAAAAGCCTAATGCCCCAAGTCCAACACATAAAATAAACATACTTTGATCCTGAATTGGATTACCCAAAACGACACTGTAAACTCCTAATCCTAAAAATGCTACTAACACCATTAATAATGCATTGTAGATAATTTTTGATAAGATAATGGATTGAGGACTGACCATTTGATAATAATAAAAGTGTCGACCACCGCCTTCTTGTGTAAAACTTTTTGAGGCTCCATTTAGTGCTGTGAAAAGTTGGATGATCCAGAATAAAGTATTCCATGTTATAGGAGATAGTTCAACTTTTCGTTGATTGAAACTAAGGTAACAAACGAAAATGGTACTTATGGTGTAAAGAATTAATCCATTCAAATTGGATCTTTCTCTCCACTCTAAAGCGATCTCCTTACGGACTAAAACATTTATTTCTGAAATAATTGACTTCATATTAATGCGAATTCGGTGCAAAATTACCAAAAAATCATGAATAGATCCAATTGATTATAATCTTAACTTTTTTTGGCACTTTATATGTTTGTATCCTATTGATTTATAGAGAGTATGGTTCGTACTCAGATTAAAATAGTGAAGATCAATAATTGAATAAAATTACATTTTCTTTTTTTGATCTAATTGGAAGTAGTATATTCAAATTTATAATTAAACTACAACGGTCTATTTTAAGCTATTGAACTATAGATTTCATATATCATAATTGTTATAAATAGATTATTCACGTTTAGAAATTAAATTATTTAGACCTATGCAACTTGATAACACTCAAGGTGATAATTGATTTATGAAACAAACTTTTTTATATATAATCTTATTAGCTATTACGTTCTTACTCGATGGTTGTGTGCCTAAAGTTTGCCCTGCTTACATAAGTTCCTTCTACCAGAAAGACGATCCCAATAGTTTATATTATGTAAAAAGTACTCCCGATACCTTAGAAGATTTTTTTTATGGTCTTGGAGATACCACTTATACTGTAAAAGGTAAAGTAAGTTACATAAGCTATTACACGGATGATGATTCGGTAGAGGTAAAAGAAGAAGAACTATTTGCTTCTAGAGATAAAGATTGGACGGGTTTATTAGAGCAAAGAGGAGGTCTTTATGGTAAATTGACCAATAAAGATAGAAGATTAGCAAATTCAAATTACCCTAATAATATAATAGGTCTTCAACATAATCCGTATCCAGAAATATTGGATGCTGAAGATTCAGTGGTAGATTTTATTCCTGAAGATAGTATTTATTTGGTATCATCATCTGATTCACTTGAAAATATGCTTTTTGGTGGAGGTCCAGGATATGATGATTCTAAAGTAGCAAAAGATTTACCGAAACAAGAAGAAGATGAAGAGGTGGACAATACTTCAGACTCTTTACCTCCAATGATGTATGATGGGTATGTTTATATGCAAAGATATTCGGAAAGGGTTGCCAAAGAAGATAGTATGAGAGCGGGTTTCTTCATTGTACCAGATTCAATGTACTTAGTAAAACGTAAATGGTATGAGATATGGAAACCAAAGCATTATTTAATACCGAAAAGAGTTTTGGATGAAAAGGATGCCATTAAGATGTCTAAATATGAGGCAGATTCATTGGCGAAATTACCACAGTATGACTCTGCTGGTAACCTGATTGTCGAAGAAAAGAAAGGTTTATTTGGCAAGAAGAAGAAAGAGGAAGAAACTGTAGAAGAAGGTGCCGAGGAAACTTCAGGTGAAATGGATGAAATTCCAGCGGATGATGATGAACCTGAGGAACAACCTAAGGATAAACCTAAAAAGAAAAAGAAAAAGAAGAAAAAAGATACAGAAGATAAGCCAGCTGAGGATGACGAAGATTGGTAGAAATTTCTAAAAATATATTTAAACCCATTTTGGTAATAATTTACTAGAATGGGTTTTCTTTATTTGAAATATTACGCTTTTTATCGAAATTGAGTTTGTATCCAATTAAGAATTCTTTAAATCAGAACGATTCATGAAAAATGAATATGCAGAACTTGTTTCTCGCTATATCAATACTACAAACTGTAATGTTTTTTTAACAGGAAAAGCTGGAACTGGAAAAACAACTCTCTTACGATCTATAGAAAAAGAAACACATAAAAATGTAGCAGTGACAGCACCAACAGGTATTGCGGCAATCAATGCTGGAGGTGTAACAATTCATTCTTTATTTCAATTACCATTTGGCGCTTTTATTCCAGATGAAAATCTGAAGTTTGATGAAAATACAACGACAATTGCACATATTAATACACCCAAATCTCTTTTAAAACAGCTTCAAATGAATCGCTCAAAAAGAGATATTTTACGTCAATTAGAACTTTTAATTATAGACGAAGTCAGTATGTTAAGAGCGGATATGCTCGATGCAATTGATTTTATTTTAAGGTTAATTCGAAAGAGAAAAAATGAAGCTTTTGGTGGTGTTCAAGTTCTTTTTATTGGAGATATGTTACAATTGCCTCCAGTTGTAAAGAATGATGAATGGTTTCACCTAAATAAATATTACAATAACGCTTATTTTTTCAGTGCTAAAGTATTTCAAGAGACAAGTTTGGTACATGTTGCTCTTGAAAAAGTATATCGTCAATCTGACCCTGTTTTTGTTAATGTATTAAACAATCTAAGAGAAAATAAAACAACAGCTGATGATGTAAATGTATTGAATTCATTTTATGATCCAGAATTCAAACAATCTCTTGAAGATGGATACATTCAACTGACAACCCATAATAAAATAGCCAATGAAAAGAATGAAAGTTGGTTAAATAAGATAAAATCTAAGGAGTTTAAATATAAAGCCAAAGTAGAAGGAGATTTCAACGAAAATCAATATCCTAATGAAGAGGTATTAAGGTTTAAAAGAGGAGCTCAAGTAATGTTTATAAAAAATGACTACTCTGGTGAATCAAGATATTACAATGGGAAAATTGGTCATATTTCTTCTTTATCTCACGACGGCATTTATGTAGAATTTGATGATGGATCTCCTGAAGTAATGGTGGAGCCTTATGTTTGGGAAAACAAAAAATATGTATTGAATAAAGAAACCAATGAAGTAGAGGAAAAGCTTATAGGAGAATTTCATCAATACCCATTACGTCTTGCTTGGGCAATCACCGTACATAAAAGTCAAGGATTGACATTTGATAAAGCAATTATAGATGTTGGAAAAGCATTTGCGGCAGGACAAACCTATGTAGCTTTATCTCGATTGACTAGTTTAGATGGACTCGTTTTATCGTCTCCAATCTCTGCGAGAGGAATAGATATCGATCGTCATTTGAGTCATTTTACACAAAGTAATCAAACAGTTGAAGAGTTAAAACCAATCTTACAGCAACAAAGTAAGAACTATATTTATCAAACAATCTATAATGCTTTTAACTTCCAATTTCTTTCAGAACAATTACTGGAACATGTTGCCTCTTACAATATGGATGGAAATATGTCACGAAAAATGGCTCATAAAGAGTGGGCGAAAGCGATACATGAAAAGGTCAAAGGTTTTGTGAAAGTAGGTAATAAATTTATCCATGAAGTTCATAAAATTATAACAGAAGAAGAGAAAGGTTATATTATTCATCTTTTAGATAGAGTACATAAAGCCAATAAATATTTTGATGCTCAGTTTAAAGAGGAACATAATAATATTCAAAATAAGATTACTTCTTTAGATGGAGTTCCAGGAGTAATTGGTTATAGAAATGAATTAGTCGCTTTATCTTCGTTATTCTATCAACGTGCTCAAAAACTATTAAGAGCGGAGCGATTGATTATTTCTTATCAGAAAAATGAAGATTTAAAGAAAGAAGATGTAGGGAAGCCCGATTATAAGATTTCTCATAAAGCAACAGAAGTAAAATCTTATGAAAAACCAAAAGCTAAATCAATTGCTGAAAAGAAACCAAAACTTTCTTCACATATAGAAACCTATATTTTATTTAGAAAAGGAAAAGATATAGGTGAAATTGCAAAAGAGAGAGGAATTACAACGACTTCAGTAGAAACACATTTTGCAAAATTGATTGCTCAAGGTAAAATTGATATCAAAGAAGTTTTATCCAATAAGAAGAGAATTATCATAGAAGGAGAACTTGATGAAGCAGAATCAATGTCTTTAAAAGCAATTAAAGAAAGTCTTGGAGATCGTTATTCTTATGCAGATATCAAATATGTAATTGCTTCTAGAGAAGCAGGTAACCTATAATTTGTGAGTAATTATTCATTACTTAAAGAATCCTATAGTTTGGAGTAATATCTATATTTCAGGTCAATTTTTCTTAAAAAAATTTATACCTTTGGGGGTTCAAAAAAATAGGACCATTTATTTTTAAGTCAAATTTCGCCCTAAAAAGCGAATGTAAATAGAGAACAAACAATGATTATTGAACCTAAAACTAGAGGTTTCATCTGTTTGACATCACACCCTACTGGATGTGAACAAAATGTGATCAATCAGATTGAATATGTGAAGTCAAAAGGAGAAATTGACGGTGCTAAAAAAGTATTGGTAATTGGTGCATCTACAGGTTTTGGATTAGCATCTAGAATTACAAGTGCATTTGGTTCTGGGGCTGCAACTATCGGTGTATTTTTAGAAAAAGGTCCATCAGCAGGTCGCCCAGCTTCACCAGGTTGGTACAATAGTGCTGCATTTGAAAAACAAGCTTCAGAAGCAGGATTATATGCTAAAAGTATCAATGGAGATGCTTTCTCTAACGAAATCAAAAAGCAAACTATCGATATGATCAAAGAAGACTTAGGTCAAGTTGATCTTGTTATCTATAGCTTAGCTTCTCCAGTGAGAACTAACCCTAATACAGGTAAAAGACATAAATCGGTATTAAAGCCGATCGGAGATGTATTCTCAAATAAAACAGTTGATTTCCATACAGGTAATGTTACTGAGGTAACTATCCAACCTGCAACAGAAGACGATATCGCTAATACTGTAGAAGTAATGGGCGGTGAAGACTGGGAAATGTGGATCGACGCAATGAAAGAAGCAGGTGTTTTAGCAGAAGGTTGCAAAACATTCGCTTACTCTTATATCGGACCAAAATTAACGGAACCAGTATACAGAAAAGGTACTATTGGTGCTGCTAAGGACCACTTAGAAGCTACTGCTTTCAAAATCGCTGATAAATTAAAAGATATCAACGGTAATGCAGTTGTTTCAGTAAACAAAGCTTTAGTAACACAAGCTTCTTCAGCGATTCCTGTTATTCCTTTATATATTTCATTATTGTATAAAATCATGAAGGCAAAAGGAATTCACGAAGGTTGTATCGAGCAAATCCAACGTTTATATGCTGACCGTATCTATGGTGATGATATGAAATTGGATGAAAAAGGTAGAATACGTATCGACGATTGGGAAATGCGTGAAGATGTTCAAGCTGAAGTAGATAAACTTTGGGCTGAGGCAACTACTGAAAACTTACCTGAAATCGGTGATCTGAAAGGATACTCTGATGACTTCTTTAACCTATTTGGTTTCAATGTAGAAGGAGTAAATTATGATGCTGATGTAAATGAAGTTGTTGAAATTCCTTCAATTTCATAAGTAACATATAGAAAGTTATTTCGACTTTCAATCAAAAAGCCATAGTGGATAGAACATCTACTATGGCTTTTTTTTATCGTTGATTTTAATGGTTAACGTATGTTTGCAGGTGTTTTCTGTCCACTTCATGTCTTTAATTTTCTTTATTGTACATTTTAAATAAATCTAATTTTCTATTTGTTAAGCCTTTAAATTCATTCATATCTATTCATCATAAAATAATTCCTAAATACATTTCTCAATAATAGCCATAATACATTCTGTGTACGGTATTCAATCAACTTTTTTATTTATCTCAATTTTATTCTAACTACATGAAACGTATGCTGCTTGTTTTATTCGTGTTTTTGCACACGTTTATTTTTGCACAAAATCAAGAAGAGGAATATAGAGTTCCTCCAAAAGAAGTGGATATTGGTGATACGATGATTACCTATAATACATTAAAACTGTATCATCCTGCATCACATAAGAAACAAAAGATTCAACCTTTTAAGGAGTATAAAGTGGTTGATATCAAGCAAACGCAAAAGAAAAAAAACACTATTTTTCTTTTTAATAAAGTAGAAAAAATTCAATTCTTAATCGAAGATAAGCAACATCAAGTCTTTGTTTTAGAAGGGAAATATATATCCTATTTCTTGATTTTTAAGACCTTAATCGATAAAACAAAAGGTACTTTTTAACCCTGACTATTTTTATTAGCTCAAAGGGAATTAGTGCTCAATAATAATTATTTATTGTTGAACAAAAGCTCCGCTAGCTAAAGCCCTCCTATTCTTATATTTGCATCTTAATTTAATTGTAAATTTTTAAGCTATTTAAGATGAAAAAAAAGAGACGATAGTCGAAAAAGCGAAACGTGTTGTTCCTGATTTTAAAAACATGTTTGATCAAGTGTATCAGAACATGATATTGAGTGGAAAATCTACTTCTACCTTTAATAACTACATGAGAACTATCGCTAGCATATCATTGTATTTTAAAAAGGTACCTCTTGAACTTTCCGATGATCAAATTAATGATTATCTACTTCTCCTCAAAGAAAAAAATAATACTTCTTACACGATCTTCAAACATTATGTATATGCCCTAAGATATATCTTTAGATTAAGTGATAGAGATGATAGAGCAATACGCCTACCCACTTTAAAAAGAAATGATTCTATCCCTGATATTTTATCTATTGATGAGTGTAAAATCATTTTCAAAACTCCTAAACATTTAAAACACAGAGTATTATTTGCTTTAATATATGCAGCTGGACTCCGAATTAGAGAAGCTGCACGGCTAAAAGTTGCTGATATAGATTTTGAGCGTATGACAATTTATATACGCGATACAAAATACAGTAAAAATAGAATTGTTCCTCTTTCAAAAACCATAAAAGTAGGATTGGAAAAATACTTAAAACATGTAAGACCAAAAGTATGGTTATTCGAAGGTTACGATAATAGTAAACACATGGCTACCAACTCTATAGGTACAATTTTTCGTGAAACACTGAAGAAAACCAACATCAAAAAAAGAGTCACGATCCATACTTTGAGACACACCTACGCCACGCATTGCATCGAAATGGGAATGGACCCCTTCACTTTGAAGGAACTACTTGGACATGAAGCATTACAAACGACTCTGATTTATCTAAACCTTGCCACCATCAAAAAATCCAATTCTTTCTCCCCTTTCGATAAGATCTATGCAACCAAAAATAGAGATCGCTCAGATTCTTAATAAGCAACAGTTTTGGAGGACGTCTACACAGTTTTTGGCTAGGCAAAAATTCGATTTACATGCCATGACAATCTGCCGGACAGCTCAGATGGGAAGGCACCTGGATCATTGCGAAAATTGTAAAGAAGTGCGTGTTTCTTATAACAGTTGTAGAAATAGAAATTGTCCAAAGTGTCAAGCAACGTATAGAGAAAAATGGATTTTGAAACGGGAAGAAGAAGTACTTGATGTGCCTTATTTTCATACAGTTTTTACAGTGCCTCATCACCTAAACCCACTGTTTTTGAACTATCCAAAAGAGATATATAATTGCCTTTTTGAAGCGACTTGGGAGACAATCAAAAACTTCGGAAAAGTCTCTTTTGAAGGTGAAATGGGGATGATTGCCGTTTTGCATACATGGGGTCAAAACTTGACATTACACCCTCATCTACATTGTATTATTCCGGGTGGAGCATTATGTCATGGTAAACATTGGAAGAGTACTGATCAAACAGGAAAATATCTTTTTCCAGCAAAAGGACTTGCGAAAATGTTTAGAGCAAAGCTTATCCATAAAATCAGAGAAAAAAGTACAATAAGAACACTTTTCGAAGGTGAAATTGCTAGAAATTGCTTTCAAAAAGAATGGGTAGTTTATGCAAAAAGACCATTTGGCGGAGCGAAACAAATCATCCAATATCTTGGAAGATATACGCATAAAACAGCTATTTCTAATCATCGATTATTAGATTATTCGGAGGGGAAAGTCACTTTCGCGTACAAGGATTACAGGCAAGGTGGAAAGAAAAAAGAGATGACTCTTTCTGACATTGAATTCATCCAAAGGTATGCTAGACATCTCCTACCAAAAGGCTTCCGAAGGATACGACATTTTGGCTTTTACAATGGAGCTATAAAGAAAAAGAGAGTGGAGAAAATCAGAGTATCCATTGGTCAAAAACCTCCAAAAATCATCGAATGGGACTGGATTAAAATTTCAGTTGAAAGACTAGGTTATGATCCAAAAAAATGTCCTTGTTGTGGTGAAAGAACAATGGTGATTATGCCTAGAATTACTCATCAGCGTGCACCTCCAAAACTAAAAAGTGATGTGGTGGATACTTTGAATTAACTTCTTCTGACCTCATTTTTTTGCTTATGAAAATAAGCCTGGAACGTTACACCCTAGACTTTCCAAAATGAGCAAGTTTCAGCAAAAAAAGAAAGAAGATTTCTTCTAATAATTCAACTTTTGACAATAATTCGGAGTAAAGAAAAAACAGTATCCACAAAAAAGACCTTCCGAGTAATCGAAAAGTCCATCCTAATTTCCATACAAGTCTGTATTTCATGGCTACACCGCCATTGTTCAACTAGGGCTTAATTTTTGGGTTTTGACCAAAACTAAGCCCTAATTATTGGGTGCTTTTTCCTAAAAAATAGGCTCAAAAGCATGAGCATCTGCTTCTGTTACATCAACATCCAATTCATTTCCAATAGAAAATAACTCACTTTCCTCTAAATGTTTTTCTAACCAAGGAAATAATATTCTCTCTTCAAACCGTATATGACTATTCAGAAATAAGCCTAATATTTTTGCTTGGTCAAAGATGTCTTCTGTAAATGCATTGATATTATTGACCATCTGATGAATCATTTGATGATCATTTAAGAATTTAGTTTTTAATTTTTCATCATGAATAAAATGAAGGAAAGCATTTTCTTCCTCTTCTAGATGTTTTTCTAAGAGATTTTTATAGTAGTCGTTGATATACTCTAGTACAACTTCAGGTGATGTATTGTCAACTTTTTTTAATCGGCTGCAAAAAAGTAATCCATGGTGATGATCATGGGATAATGGAATAAGGTTTTCGTTTCTCTTCATACTTTAATTTATCAATAAATAAGGATAAATTAAAGGGATTAGTTTTAATGCTTTAAGATTTTTTCATAGCAATTGAATTCACCTTTTCTGAAGATTACAGTACCTCTATTTACATAGCCCATTTTTTCATAAACAGCATTAGAGATGTAATTTTTACGGAAGGCGTCAAAACGTAAAGAAGATAAGTTATTATTTAATGCTAACTCTTCACCATACTTTATTAATTTTTTGGCAATACCTTTTCCTTGATGATCAGAATGTACAGAAAGACGGTGCATGACTAAGAAATCACTTTTTTTATTCAACCAATCAATGTCGTTGTATTCTACATCATACTCTGCATTGAAAATGACATAACCTATCAATCGATCTCCTTCAAAAAAACCAAAGGCATCCGTTTTATCAATATCTGAAGTAATATCGTTTAACGTAGGGTATTGTTCATCCCATTGATCAATACCCATTGCTCGCATTTTTGTAGTGACACTTTTGATGATTTCAAGTGCACTATTGCTGTCGGATTGAATTAATTTTCTGATCATTTACTTTCTTTTTCAGAGACAGTTAATTCTAATTGATCCAACTCTTTTTTCATTGGTTTAATGAAAGTTTGATAGTCGGTGATCAATGAATCAGGGAGTGGATCAGACGAAGGAATTTCTTGTCTTCTTGGATCTACCTGCTTACCATTTTTCCAGAATCTAAAACATAAATGTGGTCCAGTAGCTAATCCTGTTTTACCTACATAACCAATCACATCTCCTTGTTTTACAGATACGCCATTACGAATGCCTTTTTTGATTTTTGACATATGTAAATATTGCGTAGTATAAACGGAGTTATGTCTCACTTTTACATAATTACCATTGTATCTAGAATATTTAGCAGCCACAACTACTCCGTCACCAACACTATGAATTGGAGTGCCTATTGGAGCAGCGTAATCAGTTCCTAAGTGAGCCTTATATCTTTTTTGAACAGGATGATAACGTCTTCTTGAAAACGATGAAGATATTCTTGAAAAATGTAGTGGAGCCTTTAGAAACTCTTTTCTTAAACTATTTCCATTCTCATCGAAAAATTCGTCTTTGTCTTTATACATATAATCAAAAGCATAGTAATCTTTTCCCATATGCTTGAAATATGCAGCTTCTATATGATCAATACCGATAACTTCTCCATCTACTTTTTGCTCAAATAAAATTACTTTAAAAGCATCTCCTTTTTGGATATGGAAGAAGTCAATTTGCCAAGCAAAAACATCAGAAAGTGCATTTACCAAAGCAGGTGATTCATCAAGATCAATTAGAGATTGATATAATGACAAATCAATAGAAGCACCAACTTCTTTTTTTACAATTTCAATAGGCTTCTCTCCAAGGTATACTTTATTTGAATCTAAAAGATCAAAAACTACATAATGAATAGGATCTTGTTGGTAGATGAAATATTGTAAAGTTTCTGTAGAGTCTTGTGCTTTTAATAGTGTATAATCATTCCCTCTTTTCAATTTTCGAACATCAAAAACAGGCTTGGAGTTATTGGCTAATTGAAATATAGTAGGGTAATCTACATTGTTATCTGCGAGAATGTCTGAAAGATTTTCATTTCTCTTTACAGCATGTTGTTCTACCAATAATGTATCTACATTAATATCAAATAAATAAGTAGAAGTATCTACTTCTATGAAAGTTGAATCTACTTCTAAGTCTGTTTGTGTTTCTTGAGACCTTTGGTCACATCCAATTAAAAATGCACCCGTGATAGATAAGAATAAAATATGTCTTAAAAATGAGAATTTATACATCTACTCTAATGAATCTTGTTTGTGAAATGAGATAATTTGACGTTGATAACAAATGAAGAATATGAATATTCAGTGCTAATCCGGATGAATGTATCATTAATATACATCTTATACAACTTTTTAAATTTTTATAAGATTAATAGATAAATCTTATCAGAATATTAAAAATTAGTAGAGTCTCTATTTTTATGAAATTATCAGCCTATCCATTTTTTAAAAGAGGAATTCAGAATGAAAAACCTTTGTTTTTTTTATTTCATTAAGAGCTATTGTTCAAATTCACAAGACTTTAGCATAATAAATATGTAATTTTGTAGATTCATCAAAAATTAGGAGAATTATGAGTCTTATAAATGTCGATAAATTTGAACAGCAACTAAGGGATAGCTTGAAAAATAATACCCTTATCAAAATCACTTTATCGAACAAAAGAAATAAAGAAGCGGAATTAAAATCGATCAACGGTAAATTGGTGCAATTGAAAAAAGGTTTACACCTTTCTTGTATTCATAGATACCCTACAAATGATATTACGAAGAATATTCCTTTTGATGAGATCGTAGACACAGTAATGAAGTATTTAGAAGAAGATTTCTATAATGCTGACTTATACACTGTAGAAAACGATTTTCATTTATTGATTTCTCCTAAAAACTCTGCAAAGTTGAGAGTTAAGGCTGCTTCCATGAAAGCTCAAGCTGAATTGCAGCACGATAAACAAAAGAAAAGATTAATTGATACGAAAGGAAATGTATACCTTCAAGAACTTGGTGTAACCACTAAGGAATATAAAGTAAAAAATAGCATGCAGGATAAATACCGTCAACTCAATAAATATATTGAGATTATTGAAGGTATTTTAAAGAATGTGGACCTTTCAGGTAATTATAATGTAGTAGATATGGGAGCCGGTAAAGGTTACTTAACTTTTGCACTTTATGATTATCTTAAAAATGTTGTAAAGCAGACTCCAGAAGTGATTGGTGTAGAGATGCGTCCTGAATTGGTAGAGAAGTGTAATGACATTGCTGAAAAATCACACTTTGATCATCTTACTTTTAAAGAAGGAACAATCAAGGATGTAGATCTTCCTGCAATTGACTTGTTGATTGCTTTACATGCATGTGATACAGCCACTGATGATGCGATCTATAGAGGAATTGAAGCAAAATCTAAAGTAATTGTTTGTGCACCTTGTTGTCATAAACAAGTGCGAAAGCAATTGGAACCACAAGATAGCTTAAATAAGATTACTCAATTTGGTATCTTAAAGGAAAGACAAGCTGAATTGTTGACGGATGGTATTCGTGCGTTGATTATGGAAGCTTATGGGTATAAAACGAAAGTTTTTGAATTCATTACCACTGAACATACGCCAAAAAATGTATTGGTAGTGGGTGTTCAAGATGAAATTAGAGATACTCCAAAACCTGAAGTTGTAGCTCAAATCAATGAAATCAAGAAGATACATGGTATTACAACGCATCATTTAGAAACTCTTTTAGGAATGAATGCTTAATTAATGTAGGTCGATTGCATTAATTGTATTAAATTTGTTTAAACAAAACTTGCTAAATCAAACTGAAAAAGTTGAAAATTGATTTAGACAATTAAAATAAGATATACTTGAAAAAAGAATTTCATCATATACGCGACAATAAGGCGCCTCAAGCTGTACTTGTAGGTTTAGCAATTAAAGACCAAAAAGTCGAAAAAGCTCAAGAATATTTGGATGAGCTTGCTTTTTTAGCATCAACTTTAGGGATTGAAACTAAGAAAATGTTTATCCAACGCCTGGATCATCCTGATAAAAAATACTTCGTCGGGAAAGGCAAATTAGAAGAGATCATTACCTATGTGAAGGCTGAGGGCATAGATACCATCATTTTTGACGATGATTTGTCGTCTGCTCACTCTAGAAACTTGGATAGAGAAGTGGAAGATATCATGATTATTGACCGTTCTTTATTGATCCTTCAAATTTTTGCAATGAGAGCAAAATCTTCTCAAGCAAAAACACAAGTAGAGCTTGCACAATACCAATATATGTTACCAAGATTGACGAACTTATGGACTCACCACTCAAGACAGCGTGGTGGTGTTGGTATGAAAGGTCCTGGTGAAACAGAATTGGAAACAGATAAGCGTATCATCCGTGATAAAATCAGTTTATTACGTAAAAAGCTGAAGAAAATTGCGGTGCAATCTGATTTGAGAAGAAAAGGCAGGGACAAAGAAGTTCGTGTTGCGTTAGTAGGGTATACCAACGTTGGAAAATCTACGATTATGCGCTTATTGAGTAAAGCTGATGTCTTTGCAGAAAATAAACTATTCGCAACGGTAGATTCTACAGTAAGGAAAATTACGATGAACAATGTACCTTTCTTAATGACAGATACAGTAGGTTTTATTCGTAAACTACCGACAACACTTATTGAATCTTTTAAATCAACATTGGATGAGATCGTAGAAGCAGATATTCTTATTCATGTTGTTGATGTATCTCATGAATCTTTCGAGGAACATGTTACTGTTGTCAATAACACTTTGAAAGAAATCAATGCTACAGATAAACCAACCTTATTAGTATTTAATAAAGTAGATAATTTTATTGATAAGGAATATCCTCCATTTGAAGAACACCCTCCTGCTACAATTGAAGAGTGGAAAGAGAGTTATTTAGCTAAAGAAAATAATTCTGTTTTTGTTTCTGCATTGAAAGATGAAGGTGTTGAAGAATTGAAGAGAAAAATCTTTGAACTTGTTTCTGATAAGTTTTATAAAATATATCCCAACCACCATTCCTTTGCTTATAATCAATTATGGTTAAAGCATGGTGAAAATTGGGCTGAAGCATTAAACGATGATGAAGAAGATACAGACGAATAAATCTTCTTTATCTCAAAAACACCTATGTATTTATAGATTCACTATGAATATGTAGGTGTTTACCTTTAACTACACTTTTTTAGATGAAAAATTATTTTTTACTTCTTTTACTATCTTTTCTATTCGGCTGTTCACAATCTAAAGTAAATGAAACAGAAGAAATCAATCAAATTAAGAAGGTATTAAAAACACAAGAAGCTTCTTGGAATCAAGGTGATTTAGATCAATTTATGATAGGTTACTGGGAATCAGATCAACTTATGTTTATTGGTAAAAGTGGCTTGACTTATGGGTGGAATGAAACACTTGCGAATTACAAAAAAGGGTATCCTGATGTAAAAGCAATGGGGAAATTGAATTTTACATTATTAGAAACTGAACTATTAGCAGATAATGTAGCACTCGTAGTAGGGAAGTGGCATTTAACCCGTGAGACAAAAGATCTAGAAGGTCATTTTTCATTAGTTTGGAAAAAGATCGATGGTCAATGGGTGATTATTGCGGATCATTCAAGTTAACCTACAACCAAATTTTATAAACTACCCATACATTTATTCAAAATGAAATTAGATATTCTAGTCCTGTGTGCTCATCCAGATGATGCAGAATTAAGTTGCTCAGGTACATTAATCAAAGAAATTAAAGCAGGTAAAAAAGTTGGGATTGTTGATCTTACAAAAGGTGAGATGGGCACAAGAGGTACACCAGAATTAAGGATGGAAGAAGCGGCAAAAGCTTCTGAAGTAATGGGTTTAGCAGTAAGAGATAATTTAGGTTTTGCAGACTTTTTCTTTAAAAATGATGCGGAGCACCAAAAAGAAGTATCTCGAATAATCCGTAAATATCAACCCGAGCTAATCATCACTAATGCACCAGAAGATAGACACCCTGATCATGGAAAAGGAGCAAGATTGGTCGTAGATGCATGCTTTATGAGTGGTCTTCGAAAGGTAGAAACCTTTGAAAATGGTGAATCTCAAAAACCTTGGAGGCCACAAAATGTTTTCCATATGATACAATCTAATTATCTGACACCAGACTTTGTGGTAGATGTAACAAACGAGTGGGATACTAAGGTAGAAGCAATTAAAGCATTTGGTTCACAATTTTTTGTGGGAGATAGCTCTGATGCTGCTTCAGGTGAACCACAGACTTTTATCTCAACACCTCAGTTTATGCAATTCTTAGAAGCAAGAGCTAGAGAATATGGTCAGAGAGTGGGAGCACAATTTGCCGAAGGTTTTATTAAATCTGCACCGGTAAAAGTGGAGAGTGTTTTAGATTTGATTTAAACACTCTAAACACTATTAAACACTCTAAACTGTTTAATGTTTTGAATAACAATTGTTTAGAGTGAATTAAGGTGATTGATGTCATTAAAATGATGTTTTTTATATAAAAAAAACCTATTTTTGTATTTGAGAGATAATGCACTTAGTACATAATATATGCAACGTCTAGAATCTTCTTTAGATAAAATGTTCAATCAAAAGGTTTTAGCTAACCTTTGCCCTTATCATAGACAGCGAATTTCAACGTCCCTTGAAAAAACAAGAGATGAGATTCGTCAACTGTTCATGAATTTTGTAAACGGAGAATTGGACCGATTTAAAAAACAAATCGGAGAAGATTCCTATGAAGTTACACGAAAAGTTGCTGAAGGGTATGTTGATCAAATATTAGATTTACTGGAATCGAGAATAGTTGAAGGTGGAAATCATTTTTCATCAGAAGAACTTATTAATGGAGCATTGAGCGTCTTTAATACAGAAGGGTGTCCAGTATTTCACCATAAAAAATAGCACATATTTCTTATATATGAATTTAAAAGAACCATCAATATAAAATTATTGATGGTTCTTTTTTTGTCATTTATTTTATAATGTTAATTACGTAATTGATTTAATTTCAGCTGAATATGAATTTATATGATTAAAAAATAATCATTGATTTTTATTTAAACATATTTATGTTTATGTTTGTAACATACTAATTCAGACAAGTCAATTATGAAAACTGTAATAAGAGGAATTTTAAGCAATGTATATCTACAAGGTAATCAAGCTTTTGCTATTTTGAATACTAAAGATGGTCAAAGGTTAGAGTTAATCTTAAAACCTATTGGTTTGAAGATATTGAAAGGATATGCAGAGAAATCTTTTACAGTTAGAGTGAAAGGGTGGATGCAAACTGAAAATCACCATCCGAGTTTTCAAGTCACAAATTTGACGGGATATTTAAAAGCGAGTTAGTATTCAATAGAGATCGGTAGAAATTGAAAATAAATGATTAGTACGTTCTTGGGGATAAGAATTTACGACATAGAAAAAGCGGCTCATTATGTGAGGCCGCTTTTCTTTTTTATGATTAGTATTTATTTATTGGTTAAGGTGTAATTTATATTGATATAAATTACGACAAGGTATCTTCGTTTAATTTCTTTCTTGTTTGCATATTTAATTTAATACAAAATAGATAGTGTTGTATCTTATAAAACAAAGAATAAAAAAATAACCACATCATTTCTTATTATAGTAATAAGCCATGATGTGGTTATTTTAAATTTTCTAACTATTCTATAGTTGAACGACTACACCAATTTGGAAATTCCATGAAGTCCAGCTATTGATTAAGAAGAAACTTTGAGTAGCTTGGATACCAATTTTATCATTGATATGATATTTACCACCTGCACCTAATTGAATATTAAAAGGTGACCAGCTATATAGGTCATTATAAGCATCATTAGGGTAAGAGTAGATAATAAAACCTGCATCTCCCAAAGCATATAAATCCCATTTATCATCTGTAAATCCGATAACTCTATCAGCATACCATCTAAATCTTGCTGAAAAATTATAATAGGCCCAATTGTAGCTATAGTTGCTCCACCAAGCCATATCTACTGATGGTCCAACCGTAAAATCTTGAGCAAGATTAAACTCATAATCTCCGTGGATACCAAATCCACCATTGATATTCAAACCAACATTTAAAGATCCAGGTCCTTTGTAAGATGCACCTTCGCCGTTACTTTCCTGAGAATATCCAGTTGTAAAAGCAGAAAGAATGAATAAAATTGAAAAGACGAAGTAGTTAAATACTTTTCTCATAAACGTGTAATAATTATTAGTTGAAAATTAGTAAGTACATAAGTTATTGTTGTGACTAAAGCTGAATAGTCATACCAAATTGAGCTCCAGTTCCAATTATAGCTTGTAAGCCAAATTTTTCATTAATATGATATTTTCCGCCGAGACCAATACCCCACCAAAGTGCACTTGGAGCATTGATATTGAAACCTAGGTCACCATTTGCAAATACGTCCCATTTAGGATCTGTAATCTGTAGAACTCTATCTCCATACCATCTTACCCTAGCTCCAAAAGCAAATGAAGCTCCTTTATAACTAGCAGTATTCCAATTTTGAAATGCAACAGATGCTCCAATCGTAAAATCTTGGCCTATCTGTCCAATTTCATAATCAGCCTGTACACCAATATTATAAGCACCAAAACCTGTGTTTATACCAATATTTAATGTTTTTGGTCCTCTATAATTATCATTGCTTGAAGATAAAACTTCTTGTGCAAAACTAGAATGTATTACTAAGAGGAAAAAAATGAATGGAAGAGTTTTGAATAGCTTATTCATGTCGTTAGATTATTTGCAATGGTATAAAGTTACTATTATAATCTAAAAGTTACACCAAAGTTACCACTGCTAAATTTAGTACCTCCACCAAACTGAAGATTTAAACCAATCTTGTCAGTGATGAACCATCTTGCTCCAGCTTGTAGACCAACACCAACTCCTGAGTTGTAGTGAGACCAGTCATCAATTGGATCATCATGGTTATTTTTATCTTTAAAATTATAATAACCAATGTTTAAACCTGCATAAACATCAAAGTTATTAGGGATATTTAAAATCTTATTGAAATGATAGTTACCATTGAATGAAATGTTCCAAGAACGATACTCATGATAGTGATCATTATGACGTTCTTTTGTGTTATGAAAACCAAAACTTGCACCAAGTGAAATATCTGGGTGAACTGGATTGTAATCTAATCCCAAATAAAATGGAATACCATTGTTGCTGATACCAACACCAGTGTTGATATAAAAATCTGAACCGTTAGAGTAGTTATTTGATTTTTTGTTGTAGGTAGGTTTTTTAGTTTGTGCAGTACCTTCCAATACTAGTAAAGACATTAACAATACAAGTAGTGAAGTTAAAAATCGTTTGTTCATCGATAAATTAAGTTTAGTATAGTAATTAAATATGTTGCAAATATATCTGAGATTGTTAGAGATCTATGTATTTAATATTGTTTTTTGAATTTATTTTGGGTAAAGCATTGAAATTTAGTGATTTTTTTTTGTAAAAAAAGGTGCTCTACATTGTAGAACACCTAAGGAATTGATTTAAAAAATATAATTAAATTGAATTCTATATCCCATATTTAATTATAAACCAATCGTCACACCAACTTGTGCGCTTGACCCAATACTAGCATGAAGGGCAACTTTCTGACTTAAATGGAACTTAGTACCTATACCTATTCCTAGTAATAGTCCTGACATATTTGCATCATCATACTCTCCGGTATGGATATTAAATCCAACATCCCCACTTGCAAAAATATCCCATTTATCATTTGTAAACCCTAAAACTCTATCGGCATACCATCTAAATCGAACTCCTAATCCGATATTTCCATGTTTATGTGATCCATGATCATGACCATTATGGTGGGTCCAACTTGAGTATGAACCATAGGCCGCCAGTGTGAAATCTTGACCTAATTGAAGGAATTCAAAATCAGCTTCAAAACCAAAGCTATTATAACTATTGAGTCCCCAAAGAAGTCCCATATTTAAAGAACCTACTCCTTGGTAGTTTCCTCCTGAAGATTTTGTTGATTTTTTTCATTTTGAGCATGACCAAAAGTAGCAATACAAAGTAATAAAGCTGTTAGTAAGCTTTTATAAGTAGTTTTCATAAATAGTAGTAATTAATTATTTAGTTTTTGTCCTTCATAGAAGACAGTACAAACGTAGAAATAAAATTAGATTGATGTCAAACAATTTAACAATCAACTGTTTAATGAATGTATATTTCATAGAAAATTAACTTGCTTTATGTTTTTAAGTAGCTGATTAGTAGTTTTATAAATAAAAAAAGGTGCTTCTCTCCTAAGAGGGAAGCACCTATAAATATTAATTTATGATCTATAGTCCAATTGACACACCGAATTGTGCACCAGTACCAATGATGGCATGTAAACCGATTTTTTCATTTAGGTGATATTTTGTACCAATACCTAATCCCCAATAGATTGGAGAAACGCCTGCGCCAGGATAGCTTTCATAACCATTATGATAATTAGTACTCGTAATACCAAATCCAATATCACCTGATGCAAATACATCCCATTTGCTAGAAGTAATACCTAAAACTCTATCAGCATACCATCTAAAACGTACACCTAACCCTATAGTGTTATAATTTGCGTAATAGGTATCCCAACCATAATAGGATACAGCAGCAGCCATTGTAAAATCTTGTCCTAGTTGTAAGAATTCGTAATCAGCCATTATACCACCAGCACTATGGTTAAATCCAAAACCTAAACCGACATTTAATGAACCGACTCCAGAATAATGTCCTCCATTTGATGAAGATTTTGTTTGTGGGTCATTTTGAGCAAATACTATTGAAGAAATTGTAAATAGTAAAATAGTAGCGACAGTTTTTAAAGTAGTTTTCATAATAATTTTATTAATGATAATTTCATTTTCTTTTGTCGTAGTGATGGTTAGAAAAACGGGAGGAATTGATACTAGGTTTGTATGAAGTTGGATGTTAAACATTAATGGGTGTTAATGTCATTTTTCTCATAGTAGGGGAAATGAATAAAAATGATGTATGATAATATTTAATGTTATTTCAGGTAAATAATTCATTAATAGAAATAGATTATTGTAAAATTAAAAAAGCTCAATGATATCAATGATGACATCAATTGAGCTTTTTTATAACTTAAAACTAAAATTAAAAAGGTTAAAGAAATAACCTTTTTAATAGGTAGTTTATGCTTTCACTAAAAGTTTAGCAAGTGTTTCGCCAATATCTGCTGGAGATTTAGAAACTGCGATACCACATTCACCCATGATACGCATTTTCGCTTCAGCAGTATCGTCTTCACCACCAACGATAGCACCCGCGTGACCCATTCTACGTCCTTTAGGAGCAGTTTGACCTGCGATGAAACCTACAACTGGCTTTGGATTACCTTGTTCTTGGATCCATTTTGCAGCTTCAGCTTCGTAGTTACCGCCGATTTCACCAATCATTACGATTGCGTCAGTATCAGGATCAGCCATTAATAACTTAACAGCTTCTTTTGTTGATGTACCAATAATTGGATCACCACCGATACCGATAGCTGTAGATACACCATATCCTGCTTTTACGATTTGGTCAGCAGCTTCGTAAGTTAAAGTTCCTGATTTAGAAACGATACCTACTTTACCTGGTTTGAAAATGAAACCTGGCATAATACCTACTTTAGCTTCACCTGGAGTAATTACACCTGGACAGTTAGGTCCGATAAGTGTAACGTCTTTGTCAGCTAAGTAGTTTTTCGCTTTTACCATATCTGCAACAGGGATACCTTCAGTAATTGCGATAATTACTTTGATACCAGCGTCTGCAGCTTCCATAATTGCATCTGCCGCGAATGCTGGCGGAACAAAAATGATAGAAACATTAGCACCTGCTTCTTTTACTGCATCTTCTACAGTATTGAAAACAGGACGATCAAGGTGAGTTTGTCCTCCTTTACCTGGAGTTACACCACCTACTACATTTGTGCCGTAAGCAATCATTTGCTCGGCGTGGAAACTGCCCTCAGATCCTGTGAATCCTTGAACAATTACTTTAGAGTCTTTATTGACCAATACACTCATGGTTGCAGTTGGTTATTTGTTAGTAAATATTAATATTACTTTTGCGGTTGCAATTTATATAATTACATTGTCAATGTGAATAAAGATCATCCTTTTTATTACAATTTATCATTGGATCGCCTAAAAAACGTCAAAAATGAAGGTTTTTTAAGTGACTTATAACCGAATATGCAAATATGAATGCGTTTTTTTCGAAGGTTTTAGTGGTTTTAGTAAGAGGTTATCAGCTTTTGATTTCTCCTTATACCCCTGCGTCATGTAGATATACGCCTACATGTTCTGAGTATACGATTCAGGCATTAAAAAAACACGGGCTAAAAAAAGGAGGTAAATTAGCCATCAAAAGAATTAAAAGTTGCCATCCATGGGGAGGAAGTGGTTACGATCCCGTTCCCTAAATGTTTTTACTGTTAAGGCTTTTTATCAAGATATATGTTAATAATTTGTTATTTGATGAATAATAGGGGTATATTGTACGCGTAACTAATGAAAATATAATTATTCGTCTAAAATATATAAATATAAGGATATGAAATCGCTATCATTTAAAAGTGTAGTCGCTTCTGTCTTATTAGCAGGTATTTCTACTGTTTCTGCATTTGCCCAACAAAAAGAGGCGATTGTTGACGGTACTCAACTTAAAGTAATCCATCAAGTCAAAACCACGCCCGTAAAAAGTCAAGGAAGAACAGGGACTTGTTGGAGTTTTTCTACTACTTCATTCATCGAATCAGAATTGATGAGAAAAGGGAAAGGACAGTTTGACCTTTCTGAAATGTACTTTGTCAGAAACACTTATCCTGAAAAAGCAGAGAGATATATAAGAAGACATGGTAAAACACAATTTGGAGAAGGAGGTTTGGCACATGATGTTATGAATGTGATCAAAACGAATGGCTTTGTTCCAAATAATGTTTACGATGGAAAAGGAGGAGATAAAGGAATGCACGATCATGCTGAACTTTTCGGTGTGATGGAAAGTATGTTGAATACATTAGCTAGTTCAAGAAGTATTTCTACAAAATGGAAATCGGCTTTAGAATCTGTTCTAGATGCATATATGGGTGCTAAACCATCATCATTTACTTTAGATGGTCAAAAGTATACCCCTCAAGAATTTGCAAAGGCAATGGATTTTAATCCGAACGACTATGTTGAATTAACATCGTTCACTAATCATGAAGATTATGAGAAATGTGTGTTAGAGATTCCTGATAACTGGTCTGATGGTTCTTATTATAATTTACCTTTAAAAGATCTTCAAGATGTAATGGATAACGCTTTGAATAAAGGGTTTTCATTAACTTGGGATGGAGATGTAAGTGAAAAATCTTTCTCTCATAAAGATGGTAAGGCAACTATCGAGGGAGTAGATGGAAAAGAGCCAGTTGTTACTTCAAAACAAAGACAAAGTGCGTATGATAATTATGTTACAACAGATGATCATTTAATGCATATTGTCGGAATTGTGAAGGACAATGATGGAAAAAAATACTATGTGACTAAAAACTCATGGGGAGCAGAATCAAATGATTTTGGAGGATACCTTTACATGTCTGAAGGGTATATCCAAATGAAAACAGTATCTGTAATGGTGCATAAAGATGCTATTCCTGAGAAAATTAAAAAGAAAATTGGCTTAATCTAAGAGATTCATTGAGCATTCTAGGTCTTTAAATATTTTAATTGTTTAAAGACGCTATTTTTTTATTATTTGTGCGATGACATTAAAGAAAAAAGACATAATTAATACTTTACCTCGAGTGATTGAGTTAGAGGAGTTTGGTTCATATGAAGAAGGTTTTTTGACTCCTGCATCTGAATTGACACAAATTCCTTTTAAAATCAAGCGAGTATTTTGGACACATGGTGCAAATAGAGACACTATACGTGGAAATCATGCTCATAAAGAAACAGAAGAGGTAGTTGTAGCCGTAAGTGGTTCAATAGAGGTGGAAGTAATTATGGAAGATATGAAAAGACAAGTCTTTCTATTGGATAATCCAAGACAAGGACTTTATCTGCCTCCACATGTTTGGAGAACATTATATTTTTCTAAAAATGCGATTACATTGACGTTAGCTTCAACGGATTATAATAAAGAAGACTACGAAAAGGATATGGTAAATTGGTTACAAAGAGATTTTTCTGATGATAAATTTTATTCAGAATAAGATTTTTCTACTAAAATTGATTTTTTTCCTTTACAAATGATAATAAATCACTTAATTATATGTATTTTACGACATTTAATTAAGTGATTTTTAGTATGTATAAAACTAAACACGTGAACACATATCAATAATTGGAAATATAATTCCGATGCAATTTCTTATTATGGCTCGATCACTACTCAAAATATTATTACTTACTGTTGGTTTAACAACATCCATTGCTTTATATGCCCAAGAAGAAAGGTCATTAGAACATTTTGCTAATGCCGAAAACTTATATAAAAGAAAACAACTAACGAAAGCAATTGATGAATATACTTTAGCAATCAAATATGATTCGACTAAAGAAATCTATTATTTAAGAAAGGCGAAATGTCAATATTCATTAAAGCAATTCAATAATACTATTGATACTTTTCTTGAGGGGTTAAAGCATTTTCCTAAAAATGGAATAATGAATTATCAGTTGGCTAATCTTTATTTAAGAAAAGATTACCTGGACGAAGCTGTGCTTTATTTCGATAATGCTTTTAAATACAATGATAATATGAAATTGAGGGTAACTTCTAAAAATCAAATTATCATGATCAAATTTAAGCAAGAGAAGTATGAGGAGGCACGACCGCATATTGATGAAATTATGGCTGTAGCTCATAATAACTTTATTGCTTTATATTACTCAGCTAAGCTCTACAATATGAATGGAGAGTATATGAATGCTGTAAATGATATTAATACTGCTCTTCAATATGTAAAATCAAGTAATAATAATCATTTAGCTCGTTTTTATTATGAACTAGGTTTTGCTTATTATAATCTAGAAGAGTTTGAAAAACTCGATAATATTATAGAAAAAGCTAATTATGGTTCTTACCGTAAATTAGTTCTTAAGTTAACTCCCGAATATAAGTATTGGATAGCTTTATGTTATTATGAAATCTATGATTTTGAAAAATCTTCAGACCTCCTTTATAATGCATTAAAGCAAGATCAAAGTAATTTGAAAGTGCATGAACTTCAAATAAAGATAGCTGAAGTCACTTCAGATAAATCTGATCAAATTCAAAAAGCATATCATATGATTGATAACTTAGAAGATGACGGAATGAAAGTGAAAACATATCAAGATGTAGCGTCATGGCAACTGGGTTCCGAACACTATGAAGATGCTATTAAATCATGCGATGAAACATTGGCTATCGATGAATATAATTATATTGTAAAATACACTAAAGCTGTAGCTTTATTTAAGTTAGATCGTATTGATGAATCAATTGGTGTACTTAATGAATTAGTAAGGTATAATGGTTTAGATGTGAAAACGAAATCTAAGTACTATTTTACTTTAGGAATAGCAGCTATGAAAAATAAAGAATATGATTTAGCATTACATTCATTCAAGAGTGCAAAATTAGATAAAACTTATAAAGTAGCGGCTGATGAAGTAATTGCTTATTT
This sequence comes from Flammeovirga sp. AWQ4_249, assembly GCF_056161045.1. Lineage (NCBI taxonomy): Bacteria > Pseudomonadati > Bacteroidota > Cytophagia > Cytophagales > Flammeovirgaceae > Flammeovirga > Flammeovirga sp. AWQ4_249. The sequence continues at coordinate 34,375 of NZ_JBSWYJ010000002.1, read as the reverse complement.
AGATACAAAAAAAGATAGTATATAATTAGTCATCTATAGTCACAAAAAAAGGAACAATTTGAATTGTTCCTTTTTTTTGTGTCTTTAATCTCTTTTTTCCCAATTGAGAGTAGGAGGTTCATTTATATCATCAGGTTTCTCATTTTTGGGTTTGTTTTTCCATCCTCTTATTGGAATCAAGTAAGAGAAAGTAATACCACCGGAGATAGCTGTTGAACGGTCAGTTGAAGTTCTTACCTCATTTTCTAAAACATTCATCATACTCGCTGAAAAACGTCCTTCTAGTTGAAAATGACCGAACTTTGTAATATAGTTAATGCCACCTCCGCCAGCTAGAGAAACCGTAAACGGAGCAGCTTCCTTATCATAATAATCATAAGTTTGATCGTCTAAGTCTGTGATTACATTTTTACTTTCACTTAGTAAAATATCAAACTGAGGTCCTAATGTTATAAACACCTGTAGTTTTTTCTTTCCTATATAAATATGGGTAAGAAATGGAATTTGAACGTAATCCATTGACCTTTCATAGATTTCCTGCTCGACATCAAATCTATTCAATTCAGTCCAACCGATAGAAGCATAATTGACTTCTATTTGAGCTCCAAAATTCTTTTCAGCATGATATTTAAAAACAACACCATAACTTGGAGCAGCTTTAGGAACACTGTTGATTGCGGGGTAAAACCCAATGGTAGAAGAATAATATCCTCCCTTAATACCTGCAGAAATATGTGCGGTTTCAAACTTATTTTTCTGAGCAAATGTAGGAACAGACAATAGTAAGCTGAAAAAGGAAACTATTAAGGCTTTATAAATTAGATGCATGTAAAAAATAATATATCTAGCATAATTTTCCTTAAAGATAATTATCAAAATTTAATCTACGGTATTTTATTGCAGTGTAATCAACTTATAAAGTATAAAAACATTCTTTTTGTAATACTCTTCCAATAAAACTAAAGTAATAATGAACCAATTACATCAAAATACATTTTTCCAGAATATTCTTCAAAATGAACTAGGTACTCACTTTCAACTCAAAGAGACTTATGAATGTTCAGGGGGGTGTATCAATAATTCTTTTGTATTGCAGACCAACAATGGGAAATACTTTTTAAAATATAATAATGAAATGCCGCCTCATTTTTTTGAAAAGGAAAAAGAAGGATTAAATCTGCTGAGAGCGAGATCTTCTATTAGAATACCAGAAGTATTGAGTGTGGGAAGCTATCAAGGAATCAGTTATATTTTAATGGAATTTATTGAAGGGAAACGTACTTTAAATAACTATTGGACACTTTTTGGTGAACAATTAGCAGAGATGCATCAACAAACTGCAGCATATTTTGGGTTGACAGAAGGAAACTATATTGGAAAGCTTGAACAATCAAACAAACAACATGACGATTGGCTTTCTTTTTTTGTTTTGGAGAGAATTGTACCACAAGTGGAATTAGGCATTCAAAAAAATATAATGCCCACTAATTATAAAAATAATGCAATAGGTTTATTGGAAAAATTGCAAGGTTTCTTTCCTGAAGAACCTTCTTCATTACTACATGGAGACCTTTGGAGTGGCAATACTATGTACGATGAGTTGGGAAAGCCTACAATGATTGATCCAGCAGTATACTATGGTCAAAGGGAAGCAGAACTAGCATTTACTACATTATTTGGAGGTTTTGATCAATCATTTTATGAAGCATATAATGATGTTTTCCCTTGTGAATCAGGGTTTAAGGATAGAGTTGATGTCTATAATTTATATCCTTTATTAGTACATGCTAACCTTTTTGGGAGTGGTTATTTAGCACAAGTGAATACGATTTTGAAGCGAATTGATTAATCTCTAGGATATTAATCGAATGAAAATGATGTTTTATCGAAAAAAGAAAGGGATTAGGCGAAATACAATAGATGTAAATAAATATTAATGTACCTTTACATTACACTTAAATAGTTAAGTGTCTAGAGCTTAGCTCAACTGTTACTAAATTTTTTTCCTAGTGATAGTAACGATACTTAATTAATTATTTGGTTTAATTGTTAAGGGGAGAGAAACTCACTGTTTTGCAGTGGGTTTCTTTTTTGTATAAAAAGAAATCAACACTTTCATTTGAGTTGAAGTATTTTAAAATGAGTACTTCAGGTGAAAGTGTTGATTTTTTATTTCTATTAACTTCTACGTTAAATAGAATTCTTTGAATAATAATATATTAATTATCAATGGATTATTCCATGATGTCATACGTAAAACCTAGAGGATCAGCATTTAAAAACGTGAATCCTATTTTATCCGAAATTTTTTGACTTTCTACAATTTTAAATGGAGGAGCAGAAGAGGGAGACATAAAAGTAGGAATAATATATCCTCCATATTTTGCCGTTCCTTCATATACTATTCTTTTTGGAGGATGTTCAGGAGCGACTACATTAAACACTTTGTTCCAACTATTGTGATCATTTACCTCTATTACTTTAATAATTGCTCTAATCACATCATCTCTAAAGACATAATTCACAGGTGTATCTCCAGTGATAAGATCTTTTTTACCATCTACGTATTTAGCAGGTATACGATCGTATCCCATTAAGCCACCAAGACGAAGAATTGTAGCATCCAAATCTGTGTTTATTCTTAGTACTTCTTCTGCTAAAATTACAGAACGTGAACGAGGATGCTCTGATGTTGGACCATTTTCATTGATATTTTCATTTACATCTTTGTAAACACTCGTTGAACTAGTATATATGACTTTATTGACAGGGAGTTCCTCAATTAAATCTTTAATTACTTTGATTTGCTCTGCATGGAAAGTCATCATGTTATGTTGTGAAAACCTTGGAGCAAGGCAAATCACGACTGCATCAGTGTCCAAAAGATCTTTTAAACCTTCAATGTCATTACAAGTAGGATCAAAACGCAAATAATAAGGTTTTGCTCCTAACGCTTCAATCGTTCCAAGTTTTGATTTTGTACCTGTACTTGCTTTCACTTCATAGTTTGCTTCTTTTAACGCAGTGATTAATGGCATTCCCAACCAGCCAGCACCAATAATACTTACACGTTTTATTTCTGAAAAACTCATAGTCGTTTTTAGTTTTGAATATTAAGAATAAGAAAGATACACAAACAAATAGACATTTCCATTTTAAAAAAATAGGTTCCTTTTAATTTAATGAAAAATGAATAGTTCATTCTTAATCCTACGTATCTAGAGGGTAGTGACATCGTGCCAATTGATGCTGTGGTACTTACAATAAATAAGATTGGTACGTCCCTTTTGTTAGAGTGTCGAAATAGAAAATTTCTTTTTTCATCTTGGATGCATGAATTGAAATGCAAACGGTGTAGTTTAATAAAATCAGCATATGCGATGGTATTAAACTAAATATTAGAACTATTACTATTAAAAAGAAAATGAAAAAAGGATTATTACTAATGCTGATGTTGTTATCAGTATTGTCTCTCATGACAATCTATGGAGCTTCAGCTCAAAACAACTCTCCAACTCAAAACAACTTTACATGGGACAATGCGACGGTTTACTTTATGATGACCGATCGTTTTTATGATGGAGACCCTTCCAATAACAATGCTTATGGAAGAGGAAAAAACGGAAATGGAGCCAATTATACGGATGATTCATCGGCTGGTGAATTTCATGGAGGGGATTTAAAAGGAGTTACCCAAAAGCTTCGTGAAGGTTATTTTGAATCTATTGGCATTAATGCTATTTGGATTACTTCTCCTGTAGAACAGATGCATGGTTGGGTTGGTGGTAGCTCGGATGGCTCATTCCGTCATTACGGGTATCATGGTTACTATGCAATGGATTGGTCTGAATTAGATCAAAACATGGGTACTGAAAATGATTTTGAAGAATTCATAGATGAAGCTCATGAAAGAGGTATTCGTGTGATTGTCGATGTAGTAATGAATCATACGGGGTATCTTACTATGCATGATATGGAAGAATATAATTATGGTTCTGTTGATCCAGCTTGGAAAGGTTGGCAACCTTCAGGGGGAGAAAGCTGGCATTCTTACCATGAGAATTTTATTGATTATAATTCAGGAGGTTCTTGGATATCTAATTATTGGGGGCCAGACTGGATGAGACACCCTGATGTTGGTGGATATGACGACTGTTCTTCAGGTGGTGGAATTGACAATTGTGTAGGTTTTTTACCAGACTTAAAAACAGAAGATATTTCTGAGGTGGGTATTCCACCAATTTTAATAAATAAATGGACCAGAGAAGGAACATTACAACAAAAGACAGCAGAGTTAGATGCTTTTTTTAATGCCACTGGACTTCCAAGAGTAGTTTCAAACTACATGATTTTTTGGTTGACAGATTGGGTTAGAAAATATGGTATCGATGGTTTTAGAGTAGATACAGCAAAGCACGTGGAGATGGAGAGATGGTCTCGATTAAAACAATATGCTATTGCGGCATTAAATGCTTGGAAAGCAGAGTATCCTGAAAAAGCATTGGATGATGAGGATTTTTGGATGACTGCTGAAGTTTGGGGGCATGGAAAAAATAAATCGAACTATCATACAGATGGTAATTTTAACTCTGTCATTAATTTTAACTTAAAGAATGATGCAAGAGTGAGTAGTAGAGAAGCTTCTTCATTAGAATCTTTATTTAGTGAATATGCAACGATCAATGACGATCCAACTTGGAACTCATTAAGTTATTTATCTTCTCATGATGTTCCTCCATTATTTGATAGAAATAGTTTACAAGCTGCGGGACCTGGATTTTTACTTTTACCTGGTGGTATCCAAATTTTTTATGGAGATGAAACAGGACGACCTGAAGGAAATTGGAGTGATGTAGAGCAGAATACTCGTTCAGATATGAACTGGGGTAATTTTAATCAAAGTCAACATACTCTTTGGAAGAAATTAGGAACATTCAGAAGAGATCACCCAGCGGTAGGAGCCGGTTCACATCAACAAATTGGAAGTGCTCCTTATACGTTTGTGAGAGATTATGTAAACCCAGAAAAAGGGATTGCTGATAGAGTTATTGTGGCTATTGGAGCAAATGGAAATGTAACTTTTGATGTAGGAGAATATTTTGCCGAAGGAGATACTATTGTTGATCATTATAGCGGAAATAGTGCTGTTGTTGAGAATGGATCAGTATCATTTACTGCAGATAGTGAAGGAATTGTTCTGATGTACAATACAAACTATATCTATGAATCAAAACCTGTAATTACAATCGCTCCAGATGTGACGTATGATGAAAATAGTATTGAAGTATCTATTTCAGCTACAGATACTGAAGCACCACCCGTATCGATTTATTATTCATTAGATGAAAATGCAAACACTGATGACTATCAAAATTGGGAGATGTATGAGGGAGCTTTTGAACTAACAGAAACAACTACAGTAAAAGTAATTGCTGTAAATGCAGAAGGAAGAACTTCTTCTAAAACCAAAAAGTATAGTATTGGACAATTGGATCCTATTTCAATTTACTTTTACAAGCCGCCCAGTTGGGGGAGTGCTAATATGCACCACTTTGATGCTACTCCTGTGGGTATTCAAGAAGACTCCAATTGGCCAGGAGTAACGATGACAAATGCTGGGAATGGATGGTACAAAGCAAGTTTATCAGTTGCTTCGACTAGTATTGTTTTTAATGATAATGGAGGAGCCCAATCTGATGATTTAACTAGAAATAGAACGGGATGGTACAGAGATGGTTCGTGGTCAGATGAATGTCCTGGTGATTGCCCTGGTCCAGCAGTTCCAGAAGTAATAATCGGAAGTGCAACCACTAATTTTCCCACAGGACAAGGTAATGTGAGTATTTCAGCTACAGAAAATGGTGAAATTTATTACACTACGGATGGTTCAACCCCTTCATCATCTTCAACTCTGTATAATGGTACTTTCTCTGTTAGTGGTGATGAAAGTCAAACTGTAGTGGTAAAAGCAATAGCTTACAATGAAAATGGAGCATCAGCAGTACAAGAACAAGCTTTCACTTTTGAGCAAATTGCAACACATACTGTCTATGCAAAAGGATATTCTCATGTTTATTTCTGGGATGAATATGAAGATGGAAATGTGGAAGCATTGACAACTTGGCCTGGTGAAGTAATGCAAGATGCATCTGAACTTGGAGCAGGATGGAAAAAGTATACAATTGAAGGAAAAGAATGTTCTTATGTAATTTTCAATAACAATGGAGGAAGCCAAACTGGCGATATGTCTTCTTGCGGAAAAGAAGGGTATGGATTTGAAAATGGTGAATGGGTACAATTGTTTGACGAACAAGCGCCAGGTTTAGGGATGACTCCTTCAGAAAATAATTTTTATAATGAAGCTATCATTACAATTACAGCAGAAGATGAAAGGGATGCTAATCCTGTAATCTATTATACTACAGATGGTTCTGAACCAACAACGAACTCAATGTCTTCAAGTAATTCTGTAGAAATTGTAATTAATGATTTAGGAGCACATGTAATTAAAGCTTTTGCTGTTGATAATGTAGGTAATTCATCATCTATTATAACAAAAACAATCACGATTGAAGAAAGACTAGCTGGTTTTAGAGTCTATTTTCAAGGAGTGAGTAATCCGTTAATTCATTATTGGAATGCCTTACCAGTAGGAGCAATTACAAGTACTTCATGGCCTGGTGTAAGTTTAGAAGAAGGAAAAGGGGATGCAGCAGGATGGTATTATTTTGAATTTCCATCAAATGTAGAGGCCATCAATTTATTATTTCATAATAATGCAGGGTATAAATCACCAGATCTAACACGTGATAAAGAGGGGTGGTATAAGAATGGAACATGGTATGATACTAAGCCAATTGAACCTGAAGGATTGACAGTTCACTTCAAAAGTAACTGGGGAAATAGTACAAGAATTCATTATTGGAATGCTTCCAATGGAACCTCTACAAATTGGCCAGGTTTAGCCATGAATGATGATGGAAATGGTTGGTATTCTTACACAATTCCAGGAGCAACTTCTGCGAATTTATTATTCCATAATGGACAAGGAGCACAGACATCAGATTTATTTAGAAATGGAGAAGGATGGTACAAAGATGGAAATTGGTACAATGTAAATCCTGAGACAGGGAATGCTCGGTATCAAGATTTAGAAAATACCTTGAAAGAATCTTTGACAGTTTATCCAAATACTTTTCAAAATGAATTAAAAGTGAAAGTGAGCTTGGAGGATGAACAACCTTATCAATTGACTATTTATTCTTTGAATGGCCAAATATTATATCACGATAATGGAATTCTGGGTCAAGGGGTAAATACCTTACAAATTTTGACGAAAGACTTTCATCAAGGGCTGCACATTGTTAAAACACAAGTAGGAAATGAAGTATATATTAAAAAAGTACTGAAGAAGTAATATTCAACAGTAGTGCCCCCATTTTGAAGAGAACAGAAGATTACTTTTGTTCTCTTTTTTCATTTGTTATCAATTTGTTACATGAAATGAAAAAATTAATCTCTCTAATTTGAAAATTTCAAAAACTTATCCTAAAATTAAGTATGGACAGGCTGTTATATCTCTTCCGACAACATATTACAAGAACTAGTCTATTTTTTAACTATACTTATTTTGGCACTTTTAGATATATAATTATTGATCAATTGAGATAAGCAATTATCTTTGGAAAAATAATTAGCGTCTGACGGTAAACACTAGCATGAAATGATAATTATGAATGTTTCTAAATCAACAATTCAATTCCTATTAAACTTACTTTTTTTACAATTCATCTCATTTATAACTTTTGCAAATAATGGTACAATGACATTTAAGATCATAGATCTACCGTCAGATACACCAGATTCAGCAGAAATTTATCTATCCTCCTCTTTGAATAATTGGATTCCAAATGATCCGAATTATAAACTGACTCGTAATACTGAAGGTTTTTATGTAATTGAATTACCTAAAAGCAAAGAGTCATTTCAGTATAAATTTACGAGAGGTACTTGGGAAGCAGTAGAAGCAAATCAAGATGGTGGCTTGAAATCTAACCGTTGGTATGATCCAGAAACCAATGCAACAATTGATGTTCAAATCCATGCTTGGCAAGACTTTTCAGAAAGCCAAAAAGGTCGAGTTCAACTCATTGTTACAGAGGTTCCAGAAGAGACACCTTATGATGCGAGCCTATTTGTGGTAGGAGATTTTAATGATTGGAGACCACAAGATTTGGAAAGTAAAATGACAAAGCATGCCGATGGGTATTATTATTTGACATTACCAGCAGGGCTTTCGAAGTTTGATTATAAAATAACAAGAGGAAGTTGGAGTTCTGTGGAAGGACGTGAAAATGGTAGAGCGATTCCAAATAGATCATACGATGTAAAAGTGGACGGTTGGAAAAAGACGATAAAAGTAAGTACATGGGAAGATCTAACAGGAGGTACAACTACACCTTATATGTTCTTATTATTACTTGGTGCATTTCAAGGTTTATTGCTGATTTTCTCCATTTTTGGTATTCAAGAAAATAACCGTAGAGCAAATGTAATATTAGCCTTAATCATATTGTTTACTTCTGTCGCATTGATGGCAAGAGTAGCAATGTATTATAGAGAAGTATTTCAAGCCTTTCCAAAGATCTATCTATTACCAGAATTATTGTTATTTATCTATGGTCCATTGTTCTTTATTTACTTAAAACAATTGACAGAATCAGAGATAAAGACAAAAGAAATTGCCTATCGATTAATACCTTTTGGCTTACAAGTATTGGCCTATATTCCAATGATGGCTATGCCTAATGATCAATTCGAACATGGTGTTTTAAATCAATATTATGACTTGTATTTCAATATAGTAGGTGGAGTTGGTTTATTATTCAATGCCTATTATTGGTGGAAGTGTAAATTATTATTGAACTATCAGAATAACCATAGTATGAACTTCTTGTCAGAGGACAGAAGTATTTCTTACTTGAATGGAGTAATGATGGTATATGCCTCTTGTTTATCGATATGGGTATTAATGTATATTGTAGGAGCAGGAGCTTATATATTCGAATATTCTCCTCAAAATATCATCGATATGTTAGCTGATACCATGTGGTTGATTATTTCATTCATCTCGTTTATCATGGGTTATTATGCCATGAACCAACCTGAAATATTGAGGGTAGAAGAAGGCGAGACGATCAAAAATATGGAAGAAAATGTGATCACTGTTCCTGTAGAAGAAAAAGTAGAGCAAGGTCTTTCTGAAGAACAAGAAGAAATAAAAGAAAAGTTATCCCAAGAGATGCTTGAATTGAAATTATATACAAACTCAAGGCTGACATTACCAGAATTAGCAAATCATTTCAAAACAAGTACACATGATATTTCAAAAGTCATTAATGAAGGGTATAACAAAAACTTTTATGACTTTGTTAACGGGTATAGAATCAATGCTTTCATTGAAGAAGTTGAGAAAGATACTCGTCAAGAACTGACGTATTTAGGACATGCTTATAATGTTGGTTTTAATTCAAAAACAGCATTTAATAGAGCCTTCAAAAAAGAGAAACAATTGACACCTACTCAATACTTTTCTTCAGTTAAATCAATGGCTTAAATAAGCAATTTTATTTCAAATAGATAACGTATTGTCTTTCCAATCACTTTCTAAGAAGAATAATGGAAAAACAATACGTTAATTTTTTATAATAATTAATGAAAGGAGATCTAAAAAAATCCATTATTATTTAGAACTAATCTAATATTACATTATATTTATAATTAATCTAAATAAACTTAAGGTTTAGAAGTTCTTTTCTATTAATTTTGTGTATAGAAACTTCCATAAAGGAAAAGATACTAATGGCTTATACGCAAGAAGATATTTTAAAGGCTTTATCTACAGTAGAAGAGCCTGATTTAAAGAAAGATTTAGTTTCTTTAAATATGATTAGGGATGTAGAGGTTGAAGGAAATAATGTTTCTTTCACAGTGGTGTTAACTACACCTGCATGCCCATTGAAAGAGTTAATTAGAAAGCGTTGTGAGGACGCTATTCATAGAGATGTTGCTGAAGATTTAGAAATTACGGTAAATATGACTGCCGAAGTGACTACTCTTCAACAACGTGGTCCCGTTTTACCAGGTGTGAAAAACGTTATCGCGGTTTCTTCTGGTAAAGGTGGTGTAGGTAAATCTACAGTGACTGCAAACCTAGCTTTAGCCTTGGCAGAATCTGGTGCTAAAGTAGGTGTAATGGATGCTGATGTTTACGGTCCTTCTATTCCTACGATGTTCAATTGTGAGCATGCTCAACCGGGAGTAGTGCAGAGAGGAGACAAAAACATCATCATTCCAATCGAAAAGTATGGAGTAAAGTTACTTTCTATTGGTTTCTTAACTCCTCCAGATAATGCAGTAGTATGGAGAGGACCAATGGCAAGTTCTGCAATTCGTCAATTCTTCATGGATACAGATTGGGGAGATTTGGATTACTTGTTAATCGATTTACCTCCAGGAACGGGTGATATTCATTTATCATTGGTTCAAACTGCAAAAGTAACTGGAGCAGTGATTGTCACTACACCACAAAAAGTAGCTTTAGCAGATGCGGTAAGAGGATATAAGATGTTTGCTTCGAAAGATGTAAATGTTCCAATCCTTGGAGTTGTGGAAAATATGGCATATTTCACGCCTGCGGAACTTCCTGACAATAAATACTATTTATTTGGTCAAGATGGTGGTAAAACTTTTGCTAGAAGATATGAGCTACCTTTCTTAGGTGAAGTTCCTTTAGTACAAAGTGTAAGAGAAGGTGGTGATCAAGGGATTCCTGTTGTAATGGAAGAAGGAAATCCAGCTGGGAAAGCCTTTACAGAAATTGCAGAATCATTAGCTAGATCTGTAGCCATTAGAAACGCTGAATTACCGGAGACTGACCGAGTTGAAATAAAAACTTGGGAGTAATTATAATAAGATATAAACGCCTTAATTGGATAAATATATGAGTGAAACATTAATTAACGAAGTAGAAAAAGCACTGAACTCTATTCGTCCTTACTTAGAAGCTGACGGTGGAGATGCGAAAGTCGTAGAAGTGACTGAAGATGGTGTAGCCAAAGTAGAATTACTTGGTGCATGTGGTGATTGTCCAATGTCTGCAATGACTTTGAAAGCAGGTATTGAACAAGCTATAATTAATGCAGTACCTGAAGTATCTAAAGTTGAGGCGATCAATCTAACAATGGAATCATAGTATTTCTGTTAGCGAAAATAAATAGGCCACTTTATTCTTAGTTGAATAGAGTGGCTTTTTGTTATTCTGTAATATTAGATTCTATAGATTGATAACTCTGTAAAAATTCATTTAATTCTTTTCTTTTATAAAGGAGTAGCCCAACTATCCAAAGTAGAGTTTTCCATAGGTTGAACTCCTGCAAAACCAGAATTGTCAGTGTATAAAAAGACAAAGAAGAGTAATATTATATTTTTCATGATTAAAAGTATTTTAGTTTGTTCTTTAGAGACAATACTTTAAATAATGTTACAACTAGAGTTCATTTTTTTGCCTTTTTTATAAAAATCACTTTTTGATAACTCTTGATTGTATTTTGATATTCATGAATAAGTGTCTTTCGTTCAATTAATTATATTATCATTAAATGGGAATAAAATGAAAACTTTATTATTATCAGTACTACTTATATTTTCAATGACATCTTTATCAAATGCACAATGTATTACGCATGTAGATTTAGATAATCCTTTTTATTTATTAGGGTCACCTTTAAAATTAGAGGCAAATACAATTGAAGATATGGCTGATGATGAAGTAGCCTATATTAAAATTGAAGGTCAACAGTTAATGATATTTGACACAATGAAAGAGTTGGTACATGATTATACACTTTCTTTTAAAAATGATTTTAAAGAAAATGAAGATGTAACAATTACTTACAACATTGATGAATTACAAAACTATACGGCTAAAGTGGCTTATAAAATGGCAAATGATGCTTGTATCAGTTGTGATGTAATGATTTATAATGAAGCTGGAAAATTGGTTTTTAAAGTAAGATCTGAACAATTATTAGATTCTTATTATTTCCAATAAAAAATAGATATATACAATAAGGAGCTCTTGGTTTGAAATCAAGAGCTTTTTTTGTGTTCAATTGGAAGGAACTACATTTTTATATATATTGATACTTATCAGAAATAATATCTAACACTCTATTTAATGCAAACTCTAGAACTAACAAAGCATCAGATCTTCCATCAACAATTTGAGAAAATCAAAGATGAATTACCTGTTTTGTTTGATAAGCTTCAAAATCAATCGGATTTATCCTCTTATTCTCAAGAGCTTTTGATAAAAGAAATGCTTAAGTTTTTGTTTTTAATTGGCAAGCATAAAGTAAAACTTACACCTTCACTGTTAGTAGATTACACTTGGCATGAGTTTATTTTATGTACTCGTTTTTATATGGATTTCTGTAATGAAAATTATGAGAGATATATTCATCATCATCCTGGAGGAGGAAAAGAGGAAAATCATCATCAATATATTCAGACAATAAAACTTTATTACTTAGAATTTGGAGATGCTCCTATGGAAATTTGGGGTGATTATCTCAATGAAAAAACAGATTCATCAGATTGTGGCTCATGCTTCTCATCTTAAAAAATTAAACTATGTATTTCGAAGGCAAACTAATCATAGACCCATCACACGTTTCTGAAATAGAACGTCGGGTTCCTACTAAATTTTTCAAAAAATTATTTTATTATCTGACACTAGGAAATGCATCAGATGATATAGAAAAACAAACATTTACTGCTGTATCTATTCTTCAGCAAATCAATCATGTGCTTTTAAAATCAGGTATTGATAATATCGTTAGGTTATCTCATGATGATATTGATTTCTATTTGGATACAGAAGGAAAAGAAGGTGACTTAAAAGAAGCATTTAACCAATATGAGTTGGAATTAGATACTTCTATGTCTACAATTTTCAATAAACTTGTCATGGTTCTCGAACATGAAGATGATACGTTTAAATATTTAATCGTAGCAACGATTAATCGTACACATGATGTAGGAGAATATCCAATAGAGATAAAAGTAGATGCTTTCCTGAAAGAGTTTAATGCTAAAGGAAAAACGAGAGAGCAGTTGGAAGAAACAATGAAACCAATTTTTGAATACCAATCTGTTTTCAACAATTATAAAAAAGAAAAACAACAACTTTTTGAGAATTTTTTGCATGAATTAGAATTGAATATCAAAACCCTAATGAAGGTAGATGATGTGATTGTAGATGTGAAATCAAAAGTCGTTGTGCCTAAAGAAAAGGTAAATTCGCCTAAAGATATCAAGTATAGAAATGAGCAAGAGGAGTATGGTGTTTATTATGGATACCATGGCTTCGATGACTTTTTATTCTATAATATGATGTGGTCTACAATGAGTCATGATCATGAGTTGGTCATTGAAGATGCATATTATGAAAGTGAAGTGGGAGATTCATTGGGGTATTTGGAAGAAGCAGATACTTCAGGTGAATTATTTAATGACGAAGTAGAAACGGAAGGTGGTTTTGATGACTTTTTCTTATCAGACGATGATTCTACTAAGTCTTCATCAAGTTGGTTTGACTTTGGTGATTTTGATTCAGATGGTGATTCTATTGGAAGTAGCTGTTCAAGTTGTAGCAGTTGTAGTAGCTGCTCAAGTTGTAGTTCTTGCGGAGGAGAGTAATAAAAAAGGGTGATGAAATATAGAAATTATAATAACTAACTATGAAAGAGCTGATATCACAAACGTGTATATATCTTTATAAACAAAAAATATTACTCCCTATTTGTTTGTTTATTTTTTTATTTGGAGCATTAATATTGTTCTTTTTTTATGCTAATTCTGTTTCAAATAAATATTTGGAAGGAGCAAAAAAATCATACTCAATAGTTGAAAATGAGCAATCAACTTATGTAAGTGACTCAATTAATGTTATTGATATACAAATACATTCTACTTTAGTGGGTACTTCCTATTTTGATAGAATACTATCTTCATTAAGAGAAGTAAATAGAAGACGCTATAAACATTATCAAACGATCGTCTTTTTTAATAAAATTTATTTTGTTTCCAATATGATGCTTTCGGTATTGATATTATTATCTACAATTTTCTTCCTTTGTATCACGAAGATAGGGTATGAAAAAATTGATAAATCAATAATATATTCTTTATTCGTTTGAATTGGGTTTATTGCTTTTCACCAAGTTATCCCTGAGTTTCTTAACATGGAAACTAATATACAGAATAATGAATCTAGTTATATAAATTTAGGCAATATTGAAAATAATATTATTAGTTATTTATCAACGGCTGAATCTGGTATTGACTCAATAAATTCACCTTCAAAATATATTTACTTTTTGGACAAAAAAATGGAAAATACTTATTCTTTCAATTTGGATATAAAATCAGTATCTGATGAAAAGTTATTATTTGATTTATAACCTACTGAAACCTTTCTTGATCTGACTATAATCCAAGAAATAACTTACTCTTAAGGAAACTGTATTGACTTGTGGTTCATCCCAAAGTTCTCTCATATTTTGACTAAAATTATAGTCAGAATGATAACTTGATGAACCTAGCTCATTTCTCCACATTGCGGTAACAAAACTTCCAGGTAGAAATTCCCAGCTATAAGAAAGTTCCATATCAAAAGTATTGTAATTGGTATCTTGAGTACTATTTCCTTCATTGTCTACATCAGTGTAATCACTTGGTAAAAGATCACCCGTTTCTGAAAGATCATAGAACTCATCATAATCTACTCTTCTCCAATAATGTCTCAAACGTAATTTCATGGACATTTTAGGAGTGAAGTAATATTGAGAAGTAAAGTTATTTTCTAATGTTCGAACATCTCTGTTTCCATAGATAACTTCATCAACTTCATCATTGTCCTCATATTCAGTGGTCACATAGCCTTTCTCATCTCTTTGATTATTCCAAGAAATAGAATGTGTAATGTCAAAACGATCAGTAGCACGATATGTCTGATTATAAGAAATATAATTATCAAATTGATCATATTCAGGTCTTGACCAATAAGAGACTCTTACAGATCCATAATATTTTTTTCGATTATCAGAATTGAGAGTGACACCACCTTCATGAGAGAGATATTCTTTGAAATAATACCCTTCTTCTCTTGGACCAAAATAGTCATATGAAATGCCTGGTTTTACACCTCCATCAATATCCATACTCCAGAAGTTGTTGAATAAGATATACCCATCGGTCCAAATTCTTCTATTCATAAAAGTTCGAGGATTGTAAAGCCAATTTTCATCGTATCCTACTTTAATCCAATATCTTTGATAAAATGAACCTGCTTCAAATTCATTATAGGAAACATCAGTATAAACACCAATAGAGTTTACGGCACTATTATAACCCATATCATTTGGGTTGTAGGTATCAGATTCTACATTTGTTGATGCCCAATACCTCCACTTTCCACTGACTTTACCACCTCCAATATCTACTCTATGTCCTAATTGCGTATAAGCATCTTTCTGCATTGATTCAGTTTCTTCGGCAGGGAAAAACTCTTGACTTAGTGAACCAAAACCTCTAATTCTGTATGTATTTGTTCTATCGTATAAATTAAAATCAGCTGATGAAACATTAGATGACTTAAAACCTTCTCCTCTATAAACATTGGTGTTCATAAAACCTACTTTCGAATTATTAGGTAAGGCTTGTTCGATAGAAATCATATTAAAGTTGGTCAGAGGATCAGCAAGTTCTTCTCTTCGTTCTCCTGTTACAGAATCTTCAACAATGGCATATGTTTCATTGGTAATAGAATTCAAAATACCAACACCTAACCCTTTTTCAGTAATACCTGTAAGTTTTGTATTGTTCAAAATAGGGGCATCAGTAGGTTTATATATAAAAGATTCATTTTCATTTAATACCTCATCACCAGGATTATTATGATTTTGGCCTATCCTACGAGAATAAAATTGATCCCATTTATTAAAGAGTGTCGTGCCTTGTGTGAAGAAATCTCTAAACTCACCATATTGAACTTCATAAGCAGAAAGGTTCAATACTTCATTGTCTGCTTGAACTTGTGAGAAGTCTGGAATTAGACTGACATCCATTGTGAAACTTTGTCCTAATCCCACTTTTATATCAGCACCACCAGAAAATGTATGGGCGAAGTCACTACCTTGTTTTCCAACTGAAACATTACTTAAATAAGGAGTTAGTGATAAACGTAGTGGTGGTTCAACATCGTAAATACCTCTAAGTGTACCAAATTGATTGACATATCCTGATTTGTTGGCATCAATTGCATTCCAATACGACGTTTCACCAGTACGAGCAATGACACGACCAAAATTTAATCCCCAAACTTGCTCTTTTCCATCAGGCATTCTTAAAGCACGATAAGGAATAGCCATTTCCACTGCCCAACCTTCATCATTCACCTTTACAGCACTTGACCAGATTTCATTCCAATTACTATCCCATCCAGAAGTTCCTTGTATACGATCACTTTGTACACCTGAAGCACTAACGACAAATTCATAAGTATCTTGTTGGGTGTTATAAGTATCAAAACTTACAATAAAGAAATCAGCACCATTACCACCGGAGTCTCTTGCTCCCATATTCGTTCGGATGGAATCAGGGGCGGTATCATACAATTGGGCATTGATGTAAATAGCGTAATTGTCGTAGGCCACTTGAATTCGTGTTTTCTGAGCAGAACGCTCTAGATTGTTGGGTGAATTTTGTATAAAATATCCTTCCGAGACATATTTGTTCGGTCCAGCTTCATGATAAACATCAGGTTTAGTACTGGCTGTCAATTTATTAATTTGTAAGGGATCTTTCCATACTTGGTCATCTAAAACGCCATCAATTTTTGGAGAAGAAGAAGCTGGCCACGCATGTAAATTTTTACGTGTTAAATGCTGTGCATTTGCTTGATAGAATGGTAAAGCTATTACAAATAGTATTGATAAAATTAGGTTCTTATTCAACTTCGTCATGTTAGTGAAAAGTTTGCACTGATAGTTAATATTACAATTTCACCATATAGCAATTAGTATCCAATTTTATTAATTTAACTTAAGGAAAGAGCTGGAAATCAGTTTGTAATTTGTGTTTTTTTTAATAATGAAAGTGAAGGTTAGGGAAACATAAAAAAAGCCTCAGAGGTGAGTTGGTTCATCTCTGAGGCTAAGAAAAAGTGTAAATAAAAAGAATTCTATTTACCCATTATATTTTCGATATCTTCCACTTCAATTGGAATATTTTTCATTAAGTCAAATGGCTCTCCAGTTTCTTGGATTACATAATCGTTTTCGATACGGATACCCATATTTTCTTCACGAATATAAATACCAGGCTCTACCGTAAATACCATTCCAGCTTCAAAAGTTTTGTAACGATTGCCATAATCATGAACATCTACACCAATATGATGTGAAGTACCGTGCATGAAGAATTTCTTGTAAGCAGGCCATTTAGGATCTTCGTTGGCGATATCTTCACGAGTGATTAAACCTAAATCTACTAATTCTTCTGTCATTAATTTGCCGACTTCAACATGGTAGTCCATAAGGTTGTTACCTGGTACTAACATTTTAGCAGCTGCTTTATGTACTCTTAATACAGCATTATAAACAGCCGCTTGACGTTCAGAAAACTTACCATTTACAGGTATTGTTCTTGTCAAATCAGAAGCATAGTTTCCATATTCACAACCAAAGTCCATTAATAATAAATCACCATCATTACACACTTGATCGTTGTCGATATAGTGAAGTACACAAGCATTGAAACCTGAAGCAATAATAGGCGTGTAAGCATGTCTTCTAGATCCATTACGGATGAATTCATGTGTGATCTCTGCTTCAATTTCGTACTCTTTTACACCTGGTTTAACAAAGTCTAAAACTCTTCTAAAACCTTTTTCCGTAATATCACATGCTTTTTGCATTACATCAATCTCGATTTGAGATTTTACAGTACGCAAGTCATGCATGATTGGTGCTAAACGCTCATATTTATGAAGAGGGTATTTTTTCATACATACCTCTCTAAATCTATCATCTGGAGTTTCAACAGTTGTATCAGCTCTTAAATGCTCATTTGTGTTTAAGTAAATGTGCTCTGCATCAAATACAACCATTTTGAACACATTATCAAATTCTGATAACCAGTATACTGATGCAATACCAGAAACTTCAGTAGCTTGTTCTTTTGTTAATTTTGCCCCTTCCCAGATTGCAATTTCTTCATTTGTTTCAATTAAGAAAAGCATTTCTCTATGTGCCGGATCTTTGGCATCTGGGTTGATCACTAAGATACTTTTTTCCTGATCTATTCCACTAAGGTAAAAAATGTCAGTTTGTTGAATAAAAGGCATTGTTCCATCTGCACTCGTAGGCATAATGTCACTAGAGTTAAATACCGCAACAGAATTCGGTTTTAATCTCTCCACAAAACGCTTACGGTTCTCTATGAACAATTTCGAGTCGATTTTTTCGTATCTCATGATTGATCTATGTGTATATATTAATATTTATGATTAACTTTTCCACATCACACCAATGAAGATTATTTACACTGGTGATAAATGCTAATTCGAATTTACTTCTTCCATTGAATTTTCAAAACTTGATGACACTAACACTAAGGAATAAATCTAATTTTTTTTCCATTAAACAACGAAACCTATGGGCGTCAATGGCCTTTATTTCTATGCTGTTTATTGATTTTTCCGCTTTTTCACAAAACAAAGGCCGTTACTGGGTTATTTTTGAAGATAAATGTGGAAAGGAAAATTTAGATATTTTTAACCAATCAATTTGTCAAAACTATATAGATAGTTTACATACTTTAGATTTTTATGAAGAAGCAAAATCAAATTGGTTGAATGCAATTACACTTGAAATTATCTCAAAAGAGGATTTTGAACAAATACAGTCTTTATCATTTGTCAAAGAATTAAAACCGGTAAATAAAGGTTGGAAATTGACAGGAAATATACCGGATAACCGCAAAAATTCTTCTTTTTCAATTAAACAGATTCAACCAGATAGTATTTATGATTTAAAGCTAAATGGAGAAGGAGTAACCATAGGTGTGATTGATGCTGGTTTTTATTATGCTCCTAAAAACGATTATCTAAAACAAATTTTTAAAGAAGATAGAATCCTAGGGTATAAAGATTATTTATCAGGTCCAACAACTTCTCAACAAACTTTCTATAATGAAAGAAGAACGAGTTCTGATAGTCATGGGACAACTGTAATGCGTATGATTGCTGGAAATGAAGGAAATATGCGTTATGGTTTGGCTGATCAAAGTTCTTTTTATTTAGCAAGAACTGATCATGGTGACCAAGAAACAAGGTCAGAAGAAGAAAATTGGATTATGGCGTTGGAATGGATGGTTGATTCTTTAAATATTAAATTGATCAATAGTTCATTGGGTTATACAGAAGGTTTTGATGATAAATCTGAAAATTATACCCCTAACCAAATGGATGGGAAATCAACTTTAGTTACCCAGGCAGCTGAAATTGCAGTAGAGGAAAAAGATGTTTTACTCATTGTTTCAGCTGGGAATGAAGGAGATTCAAAATGGGAAGTCATTTCAGCACCCGCAGATGCTAGAGGAGTGCTAAGTGTTGGGGCTACAACCAAATCTGGTATAAAAGCAAGTTATAGTAGTATAGGTCCTGAAGAATTATCCTACGTTAAACCAGAAGTTTCTTGTTTTTCATTATTTGGAACCTCTTTTTCAGCACCAGTCATTACAGGCTTAGCGGCTTGTTTGTGGCAATATAAACCTGATGCGACAGCGAAAGAAATTAGAGGCGCCATTATCCAATCCTCTTGGTTTTACCCATATGGTAATAATTATATTGGTTATGGAGTGCCTAATGCAGCAAGAGCGATTGAAATATTAGATGGTGCACCTGCTGATAACACATCAGAAATCATTCAAGTAGAAGGAAAAAGACATATTGAGATTAAACCTAATCAAAGTGAAGGGAATATGTTAATTGTATATCATAAACTGTCAGAAACTATTGTAATTAAGCAAGAATTTATATATTTGAATAATAATACATGGAAAGTTAAAAAAATAAAAAAATCTATTGCCGCAACGTTGTGGACGGGAGAACGCCACATCGAACTTTTTTGGAAATAACTTACGTTTACTATCACTATTCACTAAATAAAATGAAATTGTTCGTTCGAATTACCTTAATTTACTTCTCATTAAATCTCTTTACTAGCTGCAACTCAACAAACGAAAATACAATAACAGATGAAGTTTATTATTTTGATTTGTCGAGTCTTGTAGATACTGCAATTGAAGATTTAAAAAGAAGCACACCCAAAGTAGAGAAAAAGATTTCCTATGATGGTGAAAAAAATGCTCTGGCTACTTCCGAAATTAATTGGACAGAGGAATTAGAAATTTTTGAAGATGCGGATATTAATAAGCCGATCCTTAAAAATAGCTATGAAAAAACTGTAATCAATAGTCAAAATGGAGTGACAGTAACTCGTTTTGAAGCTATTGGACCTCGAGAACAAGTCAGATGGCTTGAAGTGGAGAAAAATAAAAAGGGAGAAGTACAATCTGTATCCTTTAAAATGCTTACAGATAATTCTCTTTATGCTTCTGAGAAAGAAGGGAAGCTAGTATTTTCAAATAATAAAAAACTTGAAAAATATTCCATCGAAGGAATGCAATCTATTGTGTTTTTAGGTGAGAAACATTATTCAGTAGAAGGTAACTTAATGTATTAGAGTTACTTATACACTTAATTTGAAAGACTATTTTTAAACGCCACTTTTTACAAAAAGAGCTCTTCGGAAGCTCTTTTTTTGTTAATGATAGAAAAATATTGACCTAAATCGCCTTCATTTATAAACGTTTATCTTATTGATTAGCAAATCAAAAAATGAAAACCTACCTTTGCGACTCAATTTGGAAACTGTAGCGCTTTTGTCCGCATCATCATAGCTGTTAGCTGTCCGCTAACTCACGCAAGTAGTATGGAAGGAAGCGTTCTAAAAAACAAGAAATGACAAAATTTAGTGAATTAGGGCTCAAAGAAGAATTACAAGAAGCAGTTGCTGATTTAGGATTTGAACAACCCACACCTATTCAAGCAGAGGTAATCCCAACTTTATTAACCGAAGAACTTGACTTGGTAGGTTTAGCACAAACTGGTACTGGTAAGACGGCAGCTTTTGGCCTTCCACTTCTACACCGTGTTGATGTATCGAACAAAAGAGTTCAAGGACTTATTTTGTGTCCTGTACGTGAACTTGGTTTACAAATCGCAAAAGACTTAGAAAACTTCTCTAAGAAATTGAAAGGTTTAAAAGTTGTAGCGGTTTACGGTGGTGCACCAATCGATCAACAAATACGTCAATTAAATAAAGGAGCACACGTTATCGTGGCAACTCCTGGGCGTATGCATGATTTGATTCGTAGAAATAAAGTAGACATCTCTGAAGTAGAGACTGTTGTACTTGATGAAGCAGATGAAATGCTTAAAATGGGTTTCAAAGATGAGCTTGATGCTATCTTAGAAGAAACTCCTGAAGATAAAAACGTATGGTTGTTCTCAGCAACTATGCCAAGAGAAGTAGCTCGTATCGCTTCAAACTACATGACTGATCCAAAAGAGGTTACTGTAGGTACAAAAAATACGGGTAACAAAAACGTAAAACATTATTGCTACACTGTAAGAGCGCAAGATCGTTATGAGGCGCTTAAACGTGTTGTAGACTTTAATCCTAACATATACGGTATCGTTTTCTGTCGTACAAGACAAGAGACGAAAGATGTAGCTGAACGTTTAATGCAAGACGGTTACAATGCTGACGCATTACACGGAGATTTATCTCAGGCACAACGTGATTATGTAATGGGTAAATTCCGTCAACGTACTTTACAATTATTAGTTGCTACTGATGTTGCAGCTCGTGGTTTGGACGTAAATGACTTATCTCACGTAATCAACTATAATCTTCCTGATGATATCGAAACGTACAATCACCGTTCTGGTCGTACTGGTAGAGCAGGTAGAGATGGTACTTCAATTGCTATCATTCACATGCGTGAAAAGCACCGTTTGAGAGCTATCGAGCGTGTATTGAAGCAATCATTTATCATGGATCCAATTCCTTCAGGTCCACAAATCTGTGAGCGTCAATTATTCCACTTAGTGGATCGTATGCACGGTGTGGAAATGGTAGAAGAAGAAATTGAAGAGTACTTACCAAAAGTATACGAAAAGTTAGAAGATCTTTCTCGTGAGGAAATCATCAACCGTTTCGTTGCTTTAGAATTTAATCGTTTCTTAGATTACTATAGAGGAGCTAGAGATCTTAACGTTCACGATCGTAGAGATAATAGCAATTCTAAAGAAAGAGGTGAAAACTTCAGAAGAAATGCAGAATCTGGTTTCACACGTTTCTTTATCAACTTAGGTAAGCGTGATGAAGTAACACCAAGAGACTTAATCGAATTGATTAACAAAGGTGTGAAAGGTGACCGTATTGATATCGGAAGAATTGATCTTAAGCAAAACTTCTCATTCTTTGAGGTAGCTCAAGGTAGAGAGGATGATGTGATCAAAGGTATGGGTACTTTAGAATTCAATGGTAGAAAAATTGATGTAGAAGTATCTAACACTACTGGTGGTGGCGGTGGCCGTCGCGGAGGTGGTGGACGCCGTGGTGGTGGAGATCGCCGTCGTGGTGGATATGGTGGCGGTGGAGACCGTCGTCGTGGTGGTTATGGTGGTGGAGACCGTCGCGGAGGCGGTGGTGGAAACAGACGCCGTAACAATAACAGAGACAACAACAAAAGCAGAGACTAGTTCTCCTTTTGAATAAACTATACAAAAGAAGGTCGTGAAGTAATTCCGACCTTCTTTTTACTTTCAACTTCGATACTAATTTTTATCTAAACATGAATTGGGAAGCCTTATTTTTTAAGTTTCTAAAGTTTGGTGTTGTAGGTTTTTCAGGTCTATTTGTAGATTTTGGAACTACATATTTAGTAAAAGAAAAGCTTAAAGGACACAAATACGTTGCAAACAGCTTAGGATTCATTCTTGCCGCTACGAGTAATTACATTCTCAACCGTCTTTGGACTTTTGAAAGTCAAGATGCTAACATTGGGGTGCAATACTTTAAATTTTTTACCGTATCTGTCATTGGATTAATTTTCAGTAATGCTATTATTTGGGTATTAAATGATAAATTTAAAGTCAATTTTTACATTGCTAAAATCATGGCTGTTGGTGTAGTCATTGTTTGGAATTTCTTTGCTAACTTAGTTTTCACATTTGCAGAATAACTAAGAACCCATGCTACAAGATAAAAGAGATTTCCTCATCAAAATGATGAGAGATTTAGAAAAAGTCATCCAACGTTTTAATGGAATTGAAGATCAACTTCATTTTGAGGAATTATCAAAAACAATTGATAAATACCTAGTTGAAGTAATCAAAGCTACTCCGGAAGATGATGAAAATGAGTTGGTACTCAAAATGATGGACCTTTCTTCTAAAATTAATTTTCAAGAATTAGAACTTTTGACAGAAGTATTAATTCAGAAAGGAAAATCAACTAAAGAAGAAAAGTACATTAAAGCTGCTCACCGAATATTATCAGAAATAGAAGAAAAAGACATCATGACTTTTTCATTTGTGAGACAGCAAAAAATTCAAGAATTAGGAAATTGGCTTCAAGAAAATTCTTAAAGTTCGATGCCAAATTGTTTTACATAATCTTCAAGAGGTTCTAACCCCACTGAAGCTCTTAATTCATTGACATTTTCCATATTCTCAACTTCATAAAGTTCCATTTTTTGCGTAG
This sequence comes from Flammeovirga sp. AWQ4_249, assembly GCF_056161045.1. NCBI lineage: Bacteria > Pseudomonadati > Bacteroidota > Cytophagia > Cytophagales > Flammeovirgaceae > Flammeovirga > Flammeovirga sp. AWQ4_249. Next base: position 10,415 of record NZ_JBSWYJ010000002.1, on the reverse strand, counting down.
TAGAATTAAAAGTAAGCTGGGATCCATAACGTTGAGGAACATTATTATCCATGTACATTCTATCCTCCATCAAAGCGATTTGTGCATTATTTAAATCCCCTTTTCGGGCCGCCTCCTTTAATAAGAGAAAATATTTAGATCTGTAGTAGGCATCTGCATGTTGAATGACTAGCCAAATCGTAGTAATTACTTCTTTTCCCACTTCTTCACTTGATGGCATTCCACAATGCTCTAAAATACTTACAACTTTAGTCAAATTGTGAAAATCAATATCTTCATCAATCATTCCTCCCTTTCGGTTCTCTTGATCTAAAATCATTACTTCATTAAGTATTTCCGTTATTTCATTACAAGCAATATCTACTATTTCAACTTCAGGCCTTAAAACCTCCTTGATTCTGTTGTTAATCGTATTATAAAATATAGAATCTTCAGAAGTTACTTCTCTAATGACAACAAGTTTAATTACTTGATTGGTATCTGCATAGATGTCATAACCGTAGCTCAATGGAGATAGTTTTTGAATAGAATCTAAACTAATTTCATCGCCTTCCTGATTTTTGTAAACAGGAGGAATTGGAGGAGTTTTTCCTAAATTATTAATTGTATTTTCAATGATTTCATCTTTTGAAAGCTTCACTAAATCTTTAGTATGATTTGTTGTGCATGATGCAAATAGGAAGCTGAGTAAAGAGAGTTGTAGTAAAAAATTCGACATGATTATATTTAGTTATTGTTTTTCAAATGTAAAAAAATAAGATAGGTAAAAAAAGTATTTCAGATTTCATTGATTTTTAAGTGTTTTATTTTATTTGCTTTCCATTAAAAAATAATGAAAGATTTGTCAAAGACAGCGTGTAGAATAGAATAAATTAACAACTCTTCATACGTTTAAGCATTAAAAAAATGACTAAAGTCTATATTGCTATAATTTCTTTTGTAATTTGCATCTTATAGTAGACAAGAAAAGAACAAACAATAGTAATCTTTCAATGAAAACATATTTTTTAATGTTGCTTTCGTGCCTTGTAGCAATAGGTGCTTCTGCGCAAACTGATAGATGGCAACAAAGAGCCAACTATAAAATGGACGTTGAACTAGATGTAAATACACACAAGTTCGGCGGTACTCAAAGGTTAGAATATTTTAATAACTCTCCTGACACATTAACGAAAGTATATTATCATTTATACTTAAATGCATTTCAGCCAGGTAGTATGATGGATGTTCGTTCAAGAACAATTGAAGATCCTGATGGAAGAGTGAAAGATAGAATCTCAAAATTGAGTCCTGATGAGATCGGTTACGAAAAAGTACTTTCATTAAAACAAAACGGCAAAGCTGTAAAATATAAAACTGTAGGAACTATTTTAGAAGTAGAGCTAAATAAGCCAATTCTTCCAAATAGTAAAACAGTTTTTGCGATGGAATTTGAATCTCAAGTTCCTATCCAAATCCGTAGAACAGGTAGAGACAATAAAGAAGGAGTTGCTTATTCAATGGCACAATGGTATCCTAAATTAGCAGAATATGACTATGAAGGGTGGCATCCAGATCCATATGTTGGTAGAGAATTCTACGGAATTTGGGGCGACTTTGATGTGAAGCTTACTTTAGATGAGAAGTTTGTAGTAGCCGCAACAGGTTACTTACAAAATGCAAAGGAAGTGGGACATGGTTATGAAGGTATTAAAAAAGGTCAACCTAAAAAAGGAAAATTGACTTGGCATTTTGTAGCTCCAAATGTACATGACTTTACTTTTGCTGCAGATCCTGACTACCAACATAAGATTGTAAAAATGGAAAATGGTCCAGAATTACATTTCTTTTGGAAAAAGAATCAAGGTATTGATGAGGTTTGGAATGAACTTCCAGCTTATTTAGAAAGAGCAATTGATTATACAAACAAGAGAGTAGGAAAATATCCTTATGATGTTTATAATGTCGTTCAAGGTGGTGATGGCGGAATGGAATATGGTATGCTAACATTAATCACTGGTAAGAGAAACTTAAATAGTTTAATCGGTGTGACTGTTCATGAAATGTTACATAGCTGGTTCCAGTTTGTTTTAGCAACTAATGAAAGCCTTTATGCTTGGATGGATGAAGGATTTAATTCATATATTGGAAATGAGATTGAAGCACATGTAAATAAGAAAGAAGGAGCTCATGGTGGATCTTATAATTCTTATTTTTATGTTGTAAAAAGAGGAATTGAAGAACCATTAAGTACTCATGCTGATCATTTTGAAAGAAACGCTGCTTATTCAATTGCTTCTTATTCTAAAGGTGCCGTATTCTTAAATCAATTAAGTTACGTAATGGGACAAGAAACTTTTGACAGAGCGTTCAAAAGATATTATGCAGAGTGGAAGTTTAAACATCCAAATGTAAATGATTTCATGCGTATCATGGAAAAAGAATCTGGTCTTGAATTACAATGGTACAAACAATACTTTGTGTATTCTACTAAAACGATTGATTACGGAGTGAAAAATACTTTCACTGAAGGTGATACAACATATATAACAATCGAACGAGTTGGTAAAATGCCAATGCCAATGGAAGTGAAAGTTACTTTAGATAACAATGAAGAAACTACTTACTACATGCCATTAAGAGTAATGCGTGGCGGTAAAAAATCTGAAATTGAAGGTAATTGGGTACAATTAGAAGATTGGCCTTGGACTCACCCACATTATACAATTGCGATTCCTACAAAAGGAACTAAATTGAAAAAAGTGGAAGTAGATCCTACTGGTAAAGTTGCAGATGTAGATCGATCTAATAATATCTTAGAAGTTTCTTATCTTGTAGAAGAAGGAGCAGGTTTATAGAAATTGAACTTTTAGATGAGAGAAAATAAACAAAATAATCCATTATCAGGATATCAATCTTGGTTAAACTACTTCAAGAATTTTTATGTTCTTGTCGGATTTTTATTTGGAATATGGATGCTATTTTTTGATAGTGATAATTTCATAAGGAGAAATAATCAAAAAGCAAAAGAGCAAGAGTTGAAAAACCAAGAAGCTTATTATGCTAAGGAGATTATAGATCTACAAGTTAAAATGAAAGAGCTACACACAAACAATCAAGAATTAGAAAAGTTTTCTCGAGAGAAATATCTCTTCCATAAAAAGGGAGAAGATGTCTATGTAATAAAAGATCTTTCAGCCGAAGAATAAAAAAAGCGCAAACATTAATTATAAATGTTTGCGCTTTTTTATTGATTAATCTCTTATCTAGCAAGGGAATAATAAAGCAGCTTCTAATAAAGCTACCGCAGCTTCAAGTTCAGCTTTTGCATCTTCTGCCTCCTCTGGGGTAGTAGCAGAAGCATCAATTGCATTATTGATACAAGATTTGTTTGAATTGTAGAAGTCTAAAAATTCTTGACTTGCACTTTTAGATTCTTCACAAGTTGCATTTGGATCTAAGTTGCTTAGTTCATCACCTGCAGCTTCTAGATCAGCAATAATTTGAGTAGTGTCACACGCATCTGGCTCTTCTTCCTCATCAAAACAAGAAGTCAAAACAAACATAGGGAATAGTGCAACAAATAAATAGATAAGTTTTTTGTTCATAGTTGTGAAATAATTATTAAATAAAATATTCTAATAAAAATCCTTAATAAAGGTAATATTTTTTTAAGAAATTATTAATTAAATTAAGGATATATTAATGTTTTCAAATTTCTTGCCTAATTTTTAAATTTATTAGCTTAAAAATCATTTTTTTAATTCCATTAAGTAAAAGAGTGAATGATTATCAGTAACTTTGCAGGCTCATTTTGGGAGGAGAAATAGTAATATTTCAATTTTGTTGAAAATTATAGTCAATGGATAAAAATTATCAAATTCACCGATTAGCAAACGGTATTCGACTAATACATAGACAAGTCAAAACAACGAAACTAGCCCATTTAGGTGTTGTTTTGAATGTGGGAAGTAGAGATGAAACTGTAGAACAGCAAGGAATTGCTCACTTCTGGGAACATATGGCTTTTAAGGGTACGAATAAAAGAAAAACGTACCATATCTTAAATAGCATTGACTCAGTAGGAGGGGAATTGAATGCATATACTTCTAAAGAAAAAATCACTTTCTATACTTCTACTTTAGTGGAACATTTTGAGAAGTCTGTTGATATCCTTTCTGATTTGACTTTTAATTCAAATTTCCCTGAAAAAGAAATTGAAAAAGAACGTTCAGTTATTTTGGAGGAGATGTCTATGTACAAAGATGATCCTACAGATGCTATCGGAGATGAATTCGATGAAATTATTTTCCCGAATCACCCCTTAGGAAGAAACATTCTTGGTACGGTTGAAAGCGTCAATAGTTTTCAGCAAAAAGATTTCTTTGACTTCTTAGATCAAAATATAGATACACATCAAGTCGCAATTTCTTCAATTTCTAATTTACCTTTTGAAAAAGTAGTAAAGCTTGTTGAAAAGTATTTTGGAGGAATAAAAGAAGTAAGAAAAGAGCGTAAAAGAGAAATTTTTACAGGGTATAAGCCGCAGTTTATTGAACGCTATAAACCGATCAATTCTGCACATGTTATGATTGGATCAGATGCTTATGAAATGCATCATCCAAAAAGGTTAACATTTTTCTTATTGACCAATCTATTAGGAGGCCCTGCAATGAACTCAAGACTGAATTTGGGTATTCGAGAAAAATACGGGTATGTCTATGATATTTCTGCTGGTTCAACTTCTTATTTAGATTCAGGTCAATTCAGTATCTATTTTGCAACTGAAGATAAAAGTTTAAATAAATGCTTGAAACTTGTAAATAATGAATTGGCGAAACTTAGAGATAAAAAACTAGGTATTCAACAATTAAGAAGTGTTAAACAACAAATAATGGGTCAAATTGCAATGTCTGGAGAAAGTAACCTTTCTATTATGTTAGGAATGGGTAAAGCGCTGTTAGACAGAGAGAAATTTGAAACTATTGAAGAAGTTTTCGAGCAAATTAAAAATATAACTGCTGAAGATTTAATTGAAGTGGCAAACGAAATGTTTGCAGAAGATAGGATGAGTACTTTAATTTACCATCCGAAAGTAAAAAGTCAAGTTTAGCCTATTATTGAATAGCCTAAACATGCAAAAACAAAAAGATAATGGTAAAAAGTAATTTACGAGTTTTTTTATTTGTAGGATTTTCTGTCTTTACAATTTCTATCATTGTATACATTTATCAAGTTTTTTATACACCCAACATCCAAGTGGATAAAGAACCTGCTGTCATCAGAATTCCTCAAGGAGCAACTATTGAAAATGTATCAGATACACTACAGAAGTATGATATTTTAGAAGAGTTAGTTCCTTTCCGTTTTGTCAGTAAACTATTAAAATATAATGAAAACGTAAAGCCGGGTTTATATGTTCTTAAACCTGATATGACAAATATCGATGCTGTACGTTTTTTACGATCTGGTGCTCAAACACCAATTAAGATTACATTTAATAATGCTCGAACTGTTGAAGATGTAGCTGAAAGAATTACGACACGTCTGGAAATGACTTCAGATGAATTTTATGCAGCGGCAACAGATCCTGCTATTCTAAATGAATTAGGATTAGATTCATTGACAGTAAAAGCGATTTTCTTACCGAATACTTATGAAGTGTATTGGACGATCACTCCTAAGCAGTTGATGTTTAGAATGAAAAAAGAATATGATCGTTTTTGGAATGCTGATCGCAAAGCAAAAGCTGAAAAATTAGGTTTAACACCTTTCCAAGTTTCAGTATTAGCTTCAATCGTTGAGTCTGAAACAATCAAGCCTGATGAAATGCCAAAAGTAGCTGGTTTATATATCAATAGACTTAACAAGAACTGGGCTTTACAATCTGACCCAACAGTTGTATATGCAGCTGTTCAAGTAGGTATGGTGAATGAATTTACAGATGTAAAAAGAGTTTTAAACAAGCACTTAGCAGTAGATTCTCCATACAATACATATAAATATTCTGGTTTACCTCCAGGGCCAATTAGAATTCCTTCTACAATGGCTATCAATGCAGTTTTAAACCCTGTAAAGCATAAATACATGTACATGGTTGCAGATGCAGATTTTTCAGGATATCATCACTTCTCAAAAACTTTATCAGAGCATAATAAATATGCACGTATTTATCAAAATGCGTTAAATAAGAGAAGAGTATATAAATAACATGATAAGGGCATTGTAAGTAATTACGATGCCTTTTTTTATCCAATTCATGGATCAAATTAAGAAAAAAGAACAAGAGGAGTTATCCAAAAAAGTAATCATTCTCTCTGATGATACGTCACGAATCAAACTAGGTATTGAAGATGCAGTTTGTACGATGGATGTAGCCTATACAGATGATTGTGCATTTGTATCCTGTGATATATTAAGAGGAAAAACAGGAGAATGGGTCAATACTTTTGTAACTGTTCATCCACTCCCAACAACACCATATACATCAGGTTACTTCGCTTATTATGAAGGTCCGTTACTTGTCGATTGCTTAAAACAATTGGCTTCAGAACTGAAACTATCACCATCATTAATCATCGTAGATGGTCATGGAATCGCTCACCCAAGAAGGTTTGGAATTGCAAGTTGGTTAGGCTTAGAATTAAATGTACCAACGATCGGATGTGCTAAAAAACCTTTGCTACAATGTGCCTTTGCTTTAGGGAAACAAAAAGGAAGTATTGCACCGATGCTGTTAGAAGATGAAGTGGTTGGTGTTGCTTTTCGTTCAAATGCCGGTGTAAAACCTATTTATATAAGTCCTGGACATTTGATTAGTCTTGATAATACAATTCATATTATCAAAAAATATCATGGCGAATACCGAATTTTTGAACCAATTCGAAGAGCAGATCAAGCGGTAAGAAAAGCTGCTAAAGGACAAGAAGGTGATTTTGAAATGATTTATTGATTAGTTTGTATATAAACTATGTGTCTTTAAGAAATTGATTATAAGTAATTTTAGTCCTTAAATTTGAATCAATTAACGATATTTTTTGTCTATGTTATTTTTCTTTACGTAAATTAGTTTAATATTAAATTAAAATTCTATCTACCACAAAAGAGAAAAGAATGTTTAAAGTTACTACAAGAGAAAAGTATGAAAATGATTTTACCCCAACAAACACTACTACTTCCAAAATTCCATTAAAATGGAGACCTTTCGTCATGTCAGGTGTCTATATTTTATTATTATTTGGGGCATCTCTACTAATTAATGCTGTACTAGAAGTCACCTTTAATGAAACAAAACCCTATCAGCAACCTTTTTATTTTTCCATATTTATCACATTGATTTTTTCTTTCTTGTTACCTTATGTACCTAGTGAGAAAAAGCTTGAAGTGGAGGAATCTTTAATTCATAATTTTAAGGTAGAAAAAGTAAAAGCTTCACATAATACAAAGTCACAAAGTACTCGTATTATCATTGCAAAGTTTTTGACTTTTATGTTTACAATAGGCTTATTTTATTTTTCATATTCAACGAATAAAAAGATTGATAAATATGAAACAGTAACTATACATAATATTCCTATTCGAGGTGTAGATAGTGTTCAAATTGCTGTTAGAATGTCTAGAAATACAAAGGATTCTGCAACTCCTGGCCGTTTTAAAATTATCAATGATGCTAAGGTTTCCAATAAAAAAGATTTCATCTATGAGGAATATTCTTATGGTTTTCCTTATGAGTTATTAGTACCAGAAGAAAAAGAATTGATAGAAGAGGGAAAAAAATACCTAAATGGTAAAAGAGCGAAAATCTATGTGAAATGGTATGGAGACGAAATAAGTACTAAACAGGTAAAAGGTGGTTTGAAGACAGTTTTATCTTCTGAAGCAATGAATAACCTACTGTTAGCTTCTTTTGGAGAAGCGTACCAATTAGAAGAAAACACAAAAAAAAGGGATGATTAAATCCCTTTAAATGTTCTAACTAACTTATTTGAGAATAAGAAGTCTTGCAGTTCTTTTGGTTCTGCATCCAGAATAGTTTCTTTGGTACCTTCCCAGATTTTCAAACCTTGATACATAAACATAATGTATTCCCCAATTTCCATTACAGAGTTCATATCATGTGATACAATTACTGTAGTGAGGTTATATTCTTGTGTGATTTCATGAATCAATTGGTCAATCATCCATGCTGTTTGCGGATCAAGACCTGAGTTAGGTTCATCACAAAACAGGTATTGAGAGTTCATTACAATTGCTCTAGCAATACCTACCCTTTTTTGCATACCACCAGAGATTTCAGAAGGCATCTTGTGAGCTGCATTTTCTAAACCTACTCTTTTCAAGTAAAAATTAACTTTATCGTCTTTTTCACTTTCAGAAAGATTGGAATGTATATTCAATGGGAATCGTACATTTTCTGCTACTGTTAGTGAATCAAATAAGGCACTTCCTTGAAAGAGCATACCAATCTCTCCACGTATTATTTTTTGTTCTTTATTGGATGAACGATGGAAATCTCTACCATCATACAAAACAGAACCCCCATCTGGAGAAAATAGACCAACAATTGTTTTTAATAAAACACTTTTACCGGTACCACTGGCTCCAATAATCATATTAGTTTTTCCTTTTTCAAAGGTTGCACTGATGTCAGTCAATACATCTTTTCCTTGGAAAGATTTCTCTACGTTTTTTATTTCAATCATGATTATGAAAGTAAAGTATCAGCTAGGATAAAATCTGCAGCAAGGATAGCAATACATGAAGCAGTTACAGCATCTGTACTTGCTTTACCTACTTCTAATGCACCACCTTTAACATTGTAACCTTTGAATGCAGAAATTGAAGTAACAATAAATCCAAAAACAAAAGCTTTGATAATGGCGAACCATACTTCAAATGTTACAAAGGTATTTTGTATACCATAGATATAATCTTCAGTAGGAGATAAGTTACCAAAAATTGTAGCAATATATCCACCCCATATTCCTAATGCACCTGAGATAATAGCAAGTAACGGTAACATCGCCATTCCAGCTAAGATCTTTGGAAGTACAAGATAAGAAGCGGAATTAATACCCATAACTTCTAAAGCGTCAATTTGCTCTGTTATTCTCATTGTTCCGATTCCACCAGCAATCTGTGAGCCTACTTTACCTGCAAAAACAATTGCTGATAAGGTTGGAGCCATTTCCAATATCATCATTTCTCTTGTTGCTAAACCAATAATATATTTTGGTAAAAGCGGACTAACGATATTGTAAGCCATTTGTAATGCAATTACAGCACCAACAAAAAGAGATACGAAGCCAACAAGGAAAAGAGAATTGATACCTATAATAGTACACTCCTGAAAAAATAATCGGACATATGTTGTAAAAGACTCTCTATTCGAGAACATCTTTTGTAAAAAGAGAATATATTCGCCAAGGCGTCTCATGCGTACAGTCTTATTTCTAAAAAAATTGGAATCTAACCAATGTATTCCACCTTACAAAGATAGAGATCTTATTGTCATTACATATTTTTTAACCCAATAACTAAAGAGCATTTTTAAAAAACTTGCTCATTTTCTCAAATTTTGATTAATTGAGTTTCAATTCAGCACTACTACGCTACTACTGTTATCATGCTGGATATAATTTTTTATTTCAACAATAAATATACATCAGTATTAATCTATTCTATTCACCGATAAGTTAATCCTAAACTACTCTTTTATAGCTTTTGATGTAACACATTTCAAACTTCAAGGTAAACCAATTTTTGGGAAAGCAACATTTGATCCTCCGTTTAAAGCAAATTCATCTTTTGTAAATGAAGCAAGATTCGTCTTTATCATTAATGGTAAATCAAATTTATATGTTCCCAATGATACATTATCACTACAAACTTCAGATTGTTTCTTAATGAAATGTGACAATTTTGTCAATGTTTGGGAACCTAATGAAGAAGTAGAAAAGAGTAAGGTAATGGTCATGCACTTTTATCCTGAAGTACTAAAAGCTATTTATGATAATAATATTCCAGAGGCCTTTCAAGCAAAAAAAGTAAAACCGCATGGTCCTGTATTAAAGATAGAAACCAATGACATGATGATGAATTATATCATGAGTTTAGAGTATTATTTTCAAAATCCAAGTTTGATGAACGATGAGTTAGTAAAATTGAAAGTAAGGGAATTGATTCAAGTAATGCTTAATTCAGATTCATCCGGAGTCATTAAAAATCAATAGCGTCCTAAACGTTTAAAAAAGTGTGAGAAAAGTTTAAGTATCTCAATTAACTTTGAGTTGCATAAAAAAAACATATTCTCACACATGTCAAAGATAAATTTATTCTCTCAAATAGTCTCAAAACTTGACCGTAATTCTTTCAAAAAAATAGTTACAGAAAAGAAAACGGATAAACATCAAAAAGGGTTTACAAGTTGGACTCAC